>CAWFUE010000042.1:0-85958 GCA_963818905.1 uncultured Acidobacteriaceae bacterium | reverse complement strand
GATAATCGGAACGCCTGCCGCTTCCAAGCGATCGTGCCAGGTTTGGATTTCGTCGTGTCGGCAGGCAAATGCCAAGTGGCCTGCGCCCTCGGCGCCGTGGGTCGGCACCCCCGCGTCGGGAATCCGGGTCTTACTTGCCTTGAAGATCAGGAGGACGCTGGACTCGCAGCGCAGAAAGAGGCTGCGTTCGGGATCGAACCAGATCTCCGGCAGGCAGAGCGTGCCGGAGTAGAAGTCCCGGGCGGCAGACAAGTCTTCGGCGTAAAGGGCCGATTCCAGGATTCGCATGTCATGTCATACGGGCGCGCCAACATGCCGTCGGCGCGAAGGCCTCATGGCTGTGATGACACGACGCCTCTCCGGGGTCCTGGTGGACTAACCGGCTTGAAGCAGCAGGATCTCCAGCTTCTGGATCTTGCCATCGCGCAGGACGTATTCGTCCCGCCCTTTCATCGGCGCCGGCATCACCGACGGGGCAGTGCAGGTCCAGTCTGAGAAGACGGTCGTTCCGTCTGTGTAAATCCGATTGATCTCCAGGTGAAAGTCCGGCGGATGTGGCGCGGCGACCATCTCCTTGTGCCGCACGCGGATGGCGTCTTTGCCGACGAAGGTCATTGGTTTGCCCGAAAACGGCTCGATCAGAATGCCGTCTTCCGCAAAGAGGGACATCATCAACTCCTCGCTATCCGGGCCCGCCTGCATCGCCTCGAAAACCTTTCGCGGTGACGCTGACCATGGCTGTCATCGCCGCCTCGCTCTTTGTGCTGCCGATTTCGCATTGGCTGGCGCTGGCGGTTCCTGTCTACTTCATCATGGGTTCCAGTCGCGGTGTCGGCGGCATCGCACTTTCCAGCGAGATGATGCAATTGGTCCCACGCCACGTCATGGGACGGGTGCAGAACACGTTTTCGTTTTTCGCCAGCGCCCTGCAGATTTGCACCGCTTTACTGGTCGGCGAGGCCGCGCATCGCGATGGCCTTATCTACGGCTTCTGGATGGTGGGCGCGATGTACCTTGCCGCAGCACTGGCGGCCTGGCTGCCGGTTCACCATGCCACGGCGGAGATCTACGAGCCCAGCGATACCGCGGCGGATTGAAAATCAGCAATCGACCCCCGTCGGCCTGATCGTGACCGCTTCGGGCTCGGCGCTCGCCAGCGTATCGAACTCCATAGCGCAGCGCGCCAGCGCGCGGCGGCGAGACGTGCACAAATTAGACGAACGGCGCAAGGTCAAAGATAACTCGGAGAACCTCGGCACGAATGAACTCCAGCACCATGTACAGTGGGGCATTCTCGGCAACCCCAGGCTCGTAGATAGTTACATCAACGAAGAACTTCATATTCTCGTCCACTTCCGCCGCGGGGATTCTGAGGAGTTCGCTGCCTGCTCTCAACGGCTCGCGCGGAGGGGGAAAATCAACGAAGACGCCAAGTCCGGGCATAACGACGCCTCCGGGGCTAAGCTTGGCGCGCTGGCTTTGCGCCATAGTGTGGGCGAGGGACGTAAGGGCCAGAGCAAGCAGGAGCCTATGCTTGTCGATAATGTCAAGACGGTGGAGTTGCCACAGCGGGTCATTCCCACCCTTGTAGGGGTGAATACTGTCGATTTTCTGTATAGCGCGCTTCCGAAGGCCCTTCACTTTAAGAGGAGCTGCGGTTTTGTATATCTCGGGAGTATCGCAGATTGGGAAACAGCTTGCGTTCGTCGGCTTATTTCCGGCAGCCTCGATCATTCTGCAAACGAGATGGTCGAGGGCGCTCCTGAGATTGTGGATTGCGTCCCCAGCGATAGTGGAAAACTCAGGTAGAAGCTCGGTCATTTCGACGACGTAAAGAACGACATCCCCAGTCTTTGGATCGACCTTGCGCCCAATTTTGTCTGGGTTGGAATTTCTGAATTTTGTCAGTCGAGAATCGAACTCTTCAATGTGCTCCTTGGCCCGGTCGTACTTGGCTAGAACCTGATCGAAGGCCGTCTGGTGCTTAGGGTTACGAAGCATGCTGGCTAGAATTATCTCAGGCTACGCGAGTTCAAGGGACAATTACCATTTACCATTGCTAGCTGCGAATCGCTTCTCTCCGATCCGCGGCAATCTCGAACGCCGTTCGCGGCGCGTCGTGGAGCAGGAAATCGCAAAGCACGCGATTGAACTCCTCCGGGACTTCCTCGTACGGCATGTGACCGGCTCCGTGGAACATCACCAGCGCGCTGTTCTTCAGTTGCCGTTGCAATTGATGAATGGAGGAGGGATACACTGCGCGATCGCGCGAGCCCCAGAGCAGCAGCGTGGGAAAGCCGCTGATTTCGTTCAGTGCCTGTCCGATCGCCGACAGATCCTCATGCCAGGAGCGCAGAATTCGCAGCAGGTGTTCAAAGCTGCCGGCTGGGTCGAGTCCTGCCTTGTAGCCCTCAAATGTGCCAGGCGAAATTCGCGCCGGATCGCCATAAAGAGCTTTGAAATAACGTTTGGCGATCACGTTGAGCCGCGGTTGAACGTGTACTACGTAAACCCCGCCCAAGGTAGTCGCGAGCAAGCGCGTCAAAACTTTGCCATGGCTCGACCAGGGATTGATGGGCGAGACCAGCACCAGCCGCCGAATGCGATGCAGCCGGTTGGTGCGTGATGCGATGGCCGTCATCACCACGCTGAGCCCGCCGCCGCGTGAGGAGCCCACAATGTCGGCGTTCTCGATGCGGAGCTCTTCCATAAATCGGAGGACGCCTTCAGCGTCGGCACCCAGTGTGCACTCGGCGGCAGTCGGCCGTTGCGAGAAACCGCATCCCGGTAAATCGACTGCGTACACAGAGAAATAGCGCGACAGCGGCTCCATGTTGAATCGCCAGGAAAACGAGAAGCCCATGAAGCCGTGAATCAGCAGGAGCGGAGGCCCCGACCCAGCGAACCAATAGCGCCAGATCACGCCGTCGATGTTCACGCTGCGCAGCTCCGCACCGGCAATTTGCGCGATCGGAGGAACGATCCCGGCCTGCTCCCGCTGCACCATTTTGTTCATCTGCAACTCTTATTGATCCCAGTTAATGGACGACGGCGGCCTCGCCTCTGTCGCTTCGGGGGAGCCGGAACTCCCCCCATTTTTATTGCCGTGAGAAATAGGTTATCACTGCCGATTGCCGCAAGCTGAGCGACCAGAGCGCTGTATTTCCTCTGCCGTTTTGAGTCCTGGGCACGAATCGACTTCAATACTCTTCAGCTGCAAGACGTATAATCTTAGAGTCATTCAGGAGTGTCCTAGATTATGAGTGGAACCAATGGCAGCAATGGCGCGGCCACGCCTACACCCAAGCCGCGCGCCGAGTGGATTGCTAAGCGTCGCGATGAGGCGGCTCGTACCGGCGACAGCAACATGTCGCAGATGCATTTTGCCCGCAAGGGTCTGGTCACCGAAGAGATGCTCTTTGTCGCCGAGCGCGAGCAACTCACACCCGAGCTTGTGCGCGACGAGGTCGCAGCGGGACGAATGATCATTCCCGCCAACGTCAATCATCCCGAGCTTGAACCGATGTGCATTGGCGTCGCGTCCAAGTGCAAGATTAACTCCAACATCGGCAACTCGTCCGTGACCAGCAATGTTGACGAAGAGCTAACGAAGCTGCACACATCGGTCCACCATGGTGCCGACACGGTGATGGATCTTTCCACCGGCGGCGGGATCCACGAAATTCGCGAGGCCATTCTGCGGCACTCGCCCGTGCCGATTGGCACGGTTCCGATTTACGAAGCAGTGGCGCGCGTGAAGCGCATTGAAGATCTTAACGCGGACGTCATGCTCGAAGTGATCGAAGAGCAAGCCGAGCAGGGCGTCGACTACATGACCATCCACGCCGGCGTGCTGGTCGAATACCTGCCGCTCATCACCAAGCGCATCACTGGCATTGTGAGCCGTGGCGGCGCGATCCTGGCACAGTGGATGGCGCATCATCACAAGCAGAATTTTCTCTACGATCGTTTCGACGACATCACCAAGATTCTCGCCAAACATGACGTGAGCTATTCGCTGGGAGATGGCCTGCGTCCCGGCTGCATCGCAGACGCCAGCGATGAAGCGCAGTTCGCCGAACTGAAAACTCTGGGCGAGCTGACCAAGAAAGCCTGGGAACGCGATGTGCAGGTGATGATCGAAGGCCCTGGTCATATTCCGCTCGACAAGATCAAGGAACAGGTCGACAAGGAAGTCGAGCTCTGCTACGGCGCGCCCTTCTACACCCTAGGGCCATTGGTCATCGATATCGCGCCTGGCTACGACCACATCACCTCGGCAATCGGCGCAGCCATGATCGGCTGGTATGGCGCGGCAATGCTCTGCTACGTGACTCCTAAAGAGCATCTTGGCTTACCCAACGACAAAGACGTTAAAGACGGCATCATCGCCTACAAGATTGCCGCCCACGCCGCCGACGTGGCGCGGCATCGCCCCGGCGCGCGGGATCGCGACGACGCCATCAGCTACGCGCGCTACACCTTCGATTGGGATAAGCAGTTCGCGCTCTCGCTCGATCCTGAAACCGCCCGCAGCATGCACGACGAGACGCTGCCCGACGCTTATTACAAAGAGGCGGCCTTCTGCTCCATGTGCGGCCCGAAATTCTGTTCCATGAACTACTCGGCCAAGGTGGACGAGTACAACCGGCAAGTGCACGGAGTGGAGAAGAAAGACTATTCGGAGCTGATGAACAAGCTAGTGGCGATCAAGTAAGGCATGGGGTCAGACGCGCGATACCAGCCGCAACGCGGCAGGATGGGTTTAGGCGGGTGCGGAAGCCCCCGTTACGGTGTAAGAGGAAGCCGAGCCGCAGAGCGGCGGCTCTCTCAGGCTTGCAGTGTCGTGCCTATCCTTCGGGACGTATCGCGTTCGATGTTTCTACGCTGTCCAACCCCATCCCGCCGCTGCGCGACTGTTGCATTGGCGAATACAGAGATCGTCCCGCAGAAGCATGAGATTCCGGTCGGCACGTAGCACAGCATTCTCAGTCAAGCTCACACCGATCCTGACAATTGGGAGAATCTCGGCTAGCGACATCGATAGCGCCATTTGTTCTGCGGTTCTTGTAACGAACTCGTAATGCTACGACCCGCTTGAACACTGCGTCTCTTTGCTAAACTCGCTCAGTGAGAAGAATCCGCCCGAACGCCTGGATCTTCGCCTGCCTATCAGGCGTTCTTCAGGTGCTGATCTTCCCTAACTTCTCTATCTATCTTCTCGGCTGGGTTGCGCTGGCGCCGCTCATCTACGCCATTCTTAAATGCCGCGAGCAGGACGTCATGATGGTGCTCGCCGACGGTGGCCAGTTCCTGGCGCCCGCCACGGCATGGCAAGGATTTCTGCTCGGCTACGTCAGCGGCGTCATCTGGTATCTCGGAAGCTGTTCCTGGATTTTTCACGTCATGCACGTGTACGGCAATATCGGAACCGCGATGTCGGTTCTGCTGCTCGTCATGTTTTCCCTATATCTCGGCCTCTACCATGGACTGTTCGGATTACTGCTCGCCTTGATTGCCGCCCGCCGCAACGGTTTCAGCCTCCGCGCGCTGGTCTTTACGCCCTTCGTCTGGGTCGCAGTCGAACTGGCGCGCACCTACATCACCGGCTTCCCCTGGGATCTGCTGGGCACCACGCAAATCGACAACATTCCGCTCTCTCGCATTGCAACGGTGACCGGCGCCTACGGAATCTCGTTCGAGATTGCGCTGGTCAACACTGCCGTTGCAGCGGCGTTTCTGGTCCCATACGCGCGACGCAAGTTCCTGCTGACGGCCGCGCTGGCCTCAGCCATTGCTTTACATGCGGGAAAGCTCGAAAAACCGGCAGCTCTACCGGTGTCGCGTGGCGCGACCCTGGTTCAGGCGAACATTCCGATTCTCGAAGCCGAGTGGTCACCCGACTACTTCCAGCAAACGCTCAGTTCGCTGCAGACGCTCAGTGTGCGCCCACGGAACGCCAAATCTGACACGCCCGGACTGATCATCTGGCCGGAGTCCCCGGCGCCGTTCTGGGCTACCGATCTTCACTTGCGTCACACCCTGGCGGAGATCGCACGCAATACCAATTCCTACATCATCGCCGGCTCGCTGGGCATCGACCACACAGGAGAAGTTGGCCGCCGGCCCGACGTCTACAACTCAGCCTCGGTGATTGCGCCCACCGGAGCGTGGACCGTGCGTTACGACAAAATCCACCTGGTGCCCTTCGGCGAGTATGTGCCGTTCGAGAAAATGTTCAGCTTTGCCGGCGGTCTTACGCGCCAGATTGGGACCTTCGCGCGTGGACATTCGCGCGCGCCTCTAAGCTTGGGAGACGCGCAGGCTGGAGTCTTCATCTGCTATGAATCAATCTTTCCCAACGAAGTCCGGCAATTCGCCGCGAACGGCGCCGAGTTTTTCGTGAATATTTCGAACGACGGATGGTATGGCGAGGGAGGAGCTCCGCGGCAACATCTCAACATGGCAAGAATGCGCGCGGTGGAAAACAATCGCTGGCTGCTGCGCGATACCAACAACGGCATCACCGCTGTCATTGATCCTTACGGCCGCGTCGTCGCCGAAGCGCCGCGCAATCAGCGTACTGCGCTGCAGGGGTCTTACGGTCTGGAAGAGTCTACTACCTTCTATACCCGGCATGGCGATTGGTTCCCGTTCCTCTGTGCGATAATCACGTTGGCGGGACTATTGCTGCACTACATGAGGCCTGGCGAGATGACGCAGCCGCAGATAGCTGTTAGCTCCTAGCTTTTACGTCGAGAGGTTGTTCACAAAAAGATGGTCGAAGAACTAGAACAGGAATATTCCGCCTTACGCGACAAGGTTCGCGATCTACAGGAGTATCTTTGACGCGCCCAAGCTGCGCGAAAAGCTGAGTGAGATCGAGAAGCAGACTGCCGATCCCACGCTCTGGTCGAATCCCGAAAAATCTCAGCACGTAATGCGCGAGAAGAAGCGGCTGGAAAGCGCTCTGTCGACCCACGAGGAGCTCGTCCGCCGCTCGGCCGACATTAACGCCTACTTCGACCTGGCGCATGAGGGCGAGGACGTCTCGGCCGATCTGCGGCGCGAAGTCGATGACCTACGCGCGCTGGTCGATAAGCTCGAGACCGAGACGCTGCTCTCGGGTGACAACGACGACCGCAATGCGATCGTGACCATTCATCCCGGCGCCGGCGGTACCGAGTCGCAAGATTGGGCCGAAATGCTGATGCGGATGTATCTGAGATGGGCTGAGCGTCAGGGTTTCCAGACGTCGTTGTATGAATACCAACCGGGCGACGAAGCGGGCATCAAGTCCGCGACCTTCGGCGTGAACGGCGAGTACGCTTACGGATTGCTGACCAGCGAAATCGGCGTGCATCGACTGGTGCGCATCTCGCCCTTCGATCAGGCCAAGCGGCGGCACACTTCGTTTGCCAGCGTCTTCGTCTCGCCGGAAATCGACGAGAGCATCCAGATCGACATCAAGCCGGAAGACATTCGCACCGACACTTATCGCTCCGGCGGCAAGGGCGGTCAGCACGTCAATACGACCGATTCAGCAGTGCGTATCACGCACATCCCGACGGGAATTGTGGTCGCCTGCCAGAACGAGCGCTCGCAGCACAAGAATCGCGAGAAGGCGATGAGCATTCTGCGCTCGCGCCTCTACGAATACGAACTGGAGAAGAAGCGCGCGGAAACCAAGCTCGTCGAAGATTCGAAGCTCGACATCGACTTCGGCTCGCAGATCCGCTCCTACGTACTGCAGCCTTATCGTATGGTGAAGGACCTGCGCACGCGAGTGGAGATCGGGGATGTGGATCGCGTGCTGGATGGGGATCTGAACGAGTTAATTCGAGGATATCTTCTGGCGCGAAGGAAAGAGCAGAGAGAATAGAATCAGCTTTTCCATGGCGCTTTCACAATCATACTTGTGCGAGGGTGCTTGTCACTGACTTCAGCGGTGTCTGGACGCTAGACTGGGAGCCGGAGGTGAACTATGCCTCGCAACCCCTCGTCTCGCGCTCGCGTCCACATCGTGCTCGTTCCTGGTTTCGCCGGCTTCGATGCGCTCGGCCAACTTGAGTACTACGCCGGGGTCACTCCTGAATTTCAGCGCTGGAAACAGCTCCCCGAGAACCGCGGCACAGATGTAGATCTGCATTATTTCGACAATTTCCCCACTGCAGCGGTCCGTACGCGCGCCGGCCGACTGGCAAATTATCTTGCTAAGCGAATCGCCCGCGGGGAATTCGAGTCCAGCGACTCGATTGCGCTGGTCGGGCACTCGACCGGCGGCCTCGACATTCGCTGGCTGCTTTGGGATTTGTGCATCGCAGAGAATCGCAGATATCCCGTCGATGGTGCTGCCGACCCCGACCCGATGATTACGTCAAAGCGCATTCTGGCGCTTATTAAGCGCGTGGTTTTCCTATCTGTCCCACAATGGGGTACTAACATTGCAGATTGGGTGCGCAGCTACAAACTGTGGCGGCAGCTCGCGGTGGCCGACCTGCGCGCCGGATTCGCCGGATCGCAGGTGCCTATTCTCGACATGGCGGAGAAATGGTTTTGGGACTGTGCCAGCAGCACAACCAAAATCGGGCTGTTCGATGCCGTGCGCGATGTGATCAGCGAATCCGAAACCGGTGACAGCCATGATCCGACGCGTGTGGCGACGGCGCAGGAAGCCGCGTCCGAAGTGCAGTTGTGGCTGCGGCACATGGCATCGGATTTTCACGCGATTGACGATCTGGCAGTTAAGGGCGACGATTGTCCTCCCGAGAGCCCAGCGCGTTTTGATCCAATTATGCGTCAGGAAGAACTCGACAACTGGCAGCGCGCCGGGATCGTTACACGTTCCTATGCAACGCTCGGCCCTCGTCCGTATAAGTTCGTGCACGACAAGAAGGCGCCGCGATGGGACCTGCTCAATCCTCTCACTTACCCGGAGTGCACGCCGCGGGAACGTTCGGCCGCAAAGTCCGGCATCGTTTACCGCACCGTTTATCGCGCGTGTGCCGGTGGGCCATTTGACTATCCCGGGGGCAATGAGCCACCTGCTCCGAAGCCGTCTATTTACGTGCCGAAACCGCCGTCCGCAATCGAACGATGGGACAATGATGGCATCGTCAACACGGATTCCATGTTCTGGCCCAATGCCGAAGATACGATTCTGGTCGAGGCTGATCACATGGACATCGTCGGCCACTACAAGCTGGTTCCGGCGGCGTGTAAATGCAGCGGACGGCGATACCAGAGCTATGATCTTTTCGAATCAGGCTCGGGTTTCGAAGATGCCGATTTCGAGCGGGTCTGGAATGGCATTTTCGATTTCTGTGCGCTTGAGCGCGGTCGCGCCGGGACTAAGAATATCCGCGCTCGGCAGCGGCCGGCCGCGCCGACTAAAGTTCGGGGCGACGAGACCGTTCTAGCAGGGGCGTTCTAAATCCGTTCAGTCACGACATGGAACGAGAGCGTCGAAGCGGTCACGCGGCTTCGTCCGTAGTAAAGAAAGAGCAAAACCCAAAACAGCTGTAGCATGAGCAATACGATGGCGGAACTCACCTGCGCCAATCCCGCTGCGAGATCAGGAACTGGTCCTGTATTCGCGGGAACGACAATAAGAAAAACACCGAGGTAGACAATCGCGGCGATCGCCATCCACTGGTAGGCCGAGATGCGAGAGCTTCCGCGATGATCCGCGCGCAAGCATTCGGAGCAGGCACGCCAACCCCAGCTTCCGATTACCGGAATCAGTGCCGCCAGGCGGAACTGCTGCGCGAGAAATAGCGCCATTCCCGCAATTCCCGCAATCGCGAACATCGCAGAGGTGATGGCTTGCACGGGGATCAACGGTTCTCCCGCGAGGCCAGAGGCGTACGCCGCCTTCCTGGTCGAGCCTCGAATGACGAGACTGTGTTTCTGGAAGAGCCGCGCGATGACCGGATTCGCCTCGCGTAGCGGGATGCCGTAGCAGCATCCGAAGCTCAGGCACGCTAGCCGTCCGATGGATTCACCGAGCGCGTATGCGATGGCCGCAGCGGCGAACAAGCTCAAAGTCGGAATCTCGCGGTGCAGAACATGCCAAGCCACGGGCCGCGCAACGAGAACCAGCAGCGGCAGGATAATGGTCGCGACAAACGCCGCACCCGCAATCGTAAATGTATTTCGCTTGCGCTCTACGATGCCGGCGATCAGCCGCGACGCGGGAACACACACAAATACAATGAACAGCACCAGCAGCAGGCTGACGACGGGCGAAACGCCTACCGATGCGAGCAGGAGCAACATGATGGCAAAGCCGAATGTCGTCCCGGTGGCGCTGAAAAAACCGTAGAAGGTGAGATTCAGGCCACGCCACGAGCCATCCGCCGTCTTTGTAATCGGGACAGCCGCCAGCATCTGCCAGCGTTCAGCCGGTAATGTCCGTACGCCCCAAGCAATGAGTGCGCAGAGACCGGTCGCAAGACCGATGACAAAACCGATGTTCAACATGATCCTCATCTCAAAACTTTCCGCTTCGCGACAGCGTGTGCCGCTTGCAAAACGAGTTCACCGTTCCCCTTTTGCCGGCAGCGCCAGCAGCGAGCGCACTGCTACGTCGGTTTCCGTGAGCGGCTCTCCCAGCGTGAGCGAGAAGCGGCTCTCGACTCCGGCTCGTTGTTGGTTGTCCACCAGATCTTGCGCGAACCGGATGCGGCCGCGCTGAAAGAGCAGAACCACGGTGCTGCTTCCAGGCCGAAACAACGCTTTCGGCGCGCCCGCCCGTAGCAGCATTCCCTGCTCGATCGGCCGCGGATTTTCGTAGCGACACTCGCTATACCGCTGCTCGATTTGTCCGATCATCAGGGCCACCACTTCGATCATCGCGATCCTTCCAACAGCTGATCCGTTTGGACAATCGGTGTCGAGAATGGTGACCACGCGGCGATTTTTCGAAACCGGCGTCATCAACTGCACCGCAGCGTTGGGATTGCACGGGTGATAGCGGCCGGCGACCGTGTAAAAGTCGAGAACGCGCCCCGACGCGGGAGTGTGGGTGTAGTGATATTTCTCCGGCGTCAGACGAAACACCGCATAGTCTCCCCCTGCAAACGAACGCTGCCAGGGCGAGCCCTCGCCTAGCAATTCGGGGAAGGAAAAGAATTTTTGCTTGAGATAAAGGCCAGAGGACTTTTCCATCGACCCGACCAGGGCTCGCGCGTCGACGGGACAAACGATGGCGCGCGGATTCGCGGGCATAGGGCGGCAATTCCAGTAGCGAATCTGGCGCTCGAAAATTGTTCGCGCGGTGTCGTACTCCGACAAGCTACCGACGAATTCGGAAAGCTGAATGCCGGAGTCGCGCAGGAACTTCAGCATGCCGGTGGCGCGTGAGAACAGCAGGTTGTCGTAGTTCAAGTAGCCAAGCACGCGCGACATGTAACGGCTGGAGGCAAGTCGCGTTACTATAGCCGCTTTCTCCAAAGCAGGCGAATACAGCGCTGCTATGACAGCATTTCCCAATAGATTCTCGCGCACCGCATTGCCGCTCGCGCGATCGATGTACTGATGTTGCGGCTGATTCATCGATCTCCCTGGATGCGGCGTTCTCGTTCCTGCCGGCTCAGGAGAACCAGCAGGTTCAACAACGCGGAAATTTCGTGCAGCGAGAGATCGTCCCGCAACACGCGTTCTTCAATGTTCGCCACAAATCGTTGTGGATCCTGTATGCGCACGCCGTGACGCAAACATCCCCTCACTTCGCTGCACGCCGTGCGCCCCACGTCGGCCATGTCTTCCCGCAGATGGGCAAGAGCTTCGCGCAGATTCTGCCGTCGCAGACCTTCGCGATAGAAATCTTCCGCCATGCGATTGAACTCGCGCGCTTCCATTGCCATGGGCGCCTTGCTGGAGTCGCCCATGATGCTGGCGAGCAACCGGTGGCTGGCTTGCTGCTCTTCGTCATCGCATCGGTTGGCGAGGTCCCTCAGTGTCGTGCTGATGTTCATCGCGTCGGCGAGGTCGCGCGCCGTTTCGTCAACGTAGGTCAGCAGCGCGTGCCGGTAGTCTTGTATCGCAATGCGGAAGTAGCCGGAATGTCGGCGGCTCGTGCGGATCTTCTTGCAGTGCCTCAGAATCTTGCGCAGGAATTCATTACGCGAATTGCGGCGCACATAAAACGCTGGCACTCCTACGGCAGAAAAGAAGAACGGCTGACGGCGTTCGCTCTCGGAAGGGGGATCTTCTGGAATCTGGTCATGTGTCACATCGCCCTGCATCGCCATACGGTAAGCGAGCGCCAGCAGAAACTGTTGCAGGCTCGTCGCCGGCGCCATATCGCGATCGTAGCTGGGAAAGAGGCTGTAGTAGCGCGCCTCAAATCCCGCGTAGCCGTCGCGCCCGTGCTCGCGCAGCCGCAGCGGCATATAGAACGACATGCGCTGATCGACGATGCCAAGCTCGTCCAGTTCCGACGACAACCGCTGAATGTTGCCCGTTGTTCCGTCGAGCGCAGAAGAATGCTCCGTCGCGAGCCAGGCTACAGGATAGGTGAGCAGACGCGCGTCAGGCACACAATCGCCGCGAAGCTTGAACCCGCGAGCGATCAGGTGATCCAGCCAGCGCGGGCCGTATGGCGTGATCGCGTGTCCGCAAAGGCTGAGCTGCGCCTTTTCCTTCCATTCGCGCCACAACAGGCGGAGATGAGTGAAATCGAGCTCGTGCGGCAGGAACGACAGCAGGCGCTCAGGATGAAACTGCGTGAATCCGATGCGGTAAGGAGCGGCGGTGTAGGTTCCAACGAAGAGTGTGAGGAAGTGTTCGTAAATCTTGATGGCCAGATCGCCGATGCGCTTTTCTTCGTGAGGCAGCAACCCATCCCGACATCGCAATTGCCGGTCAAGCAAGCGGCTGCCGATGCTGATGTGAATGCCGTTATTCGCCAGGCTCACGTTCGTCAAGCTGGGCAGCACGATCAGGTCGTTGGCAATGATGCCCGCCTCGCGCAGCTTGGCGACCGCATTGAGCTGGCTGCGGCTCAGCACCTGATGACAAAGGTGCATGTACTGATACTTTGCCTCGCCATCACTCCAGCCGGAGAGGCACGGGCTCATAAACAGCTCGCGATAGAACGAATCGGAGAGGCACGCCGACAGCTCTTCCTGATGCACCGACGGAACTGGTGCGTGATACACCAGCGCGCGCTGTCCGTGTTCCAGCAATCCGAAGCGCTGGTTGGCCCACGAGACCAGCAGGGTGGTGAAAAGAAAACGCCGGGCCGCGTCGCGCGCAACCTGCTCGCCAAGCGACCGCCCGGAATCTGCATCGACGATGTGAAACGATGTTGTCTCTGGCGAAGTATTGTCGTTGAGGAAGTGCCGCATCAGCCGCGCAGCTTCCTGCCGCATCGGCTCCGGCATATGCGGTTGCGTGCCGACGAGATCGGCTAACGCCAGCTTGAGCGCGTAGCTGATGGGAATGCGAAGCCAAGGCTCGCCTGCCTGAGTGAAGCGAAAACGTGACGCATCCGAACGTTCGCCGATCGAGCCGTCGCGCACCACTTGGAGATCGGCACGGAAAACCTCGACCGCGTACGGGCTCAGGCGCGACTCGGGGAAGCGTATCCAACTGTTCTCCCAGACGCTACGAGTGTCGTTGAGAAAAGCCTGCACTTCCAGCAGGGTGCGGCGTGGCGCCTCGCCGCTGGCGCTGCGGCGAGCGATGTTGCGAAAGAAGCGTGATTCGCGAATGCTGAGCGGCAGATCGCACTGCCCTGCTGGTCCCACCACTACGGTCTGGAGTTCGTCTTCACTCCCGGCAGTGGCATCGCAACCGGCGAACGGAAGCTGATCAGTAGCAATGGAGCGGCTATGTTGCAGTCCTAGCGCTTCGAACAGAGCTTCAGTGCGAACGGTAGCCATCTATGCCAACGTGTCCAGTCGTGATCAAGACATTCCACGCCATAAAACCAGTGTGAGCGGCCATGTTGACAAGGAAGTAAATGCCACATGAATAGTGCAATAAATGTGATCGCATGAATCAAGAAATTCAATGCCGAACGAGAAGTCCAAGGGCGGCTGTGACGGACTCTCGTCGAGAACTGTTCGATCGAGCAAATTGCACAAATGGAGGATCAAACCAGCCGCACAGCGGCGGGTGAGCCGGGCGGCTCGTGCGCGACCATCAGCGTGAAGATGGAATGTTGAACTCGACGCCGCGATCTTCGTTGTCACGCTTAGTGGCGGATAAGTCAAGCTCGGAGAGAGGAACTTTCTTGGCGCGCGTTTCGTTGAAGACCCATAGTGTCTTGCCGACAATGGCGTAATTCTGAACTGTTTCCCTGTGGCCATCGCGAAAGACGAGCGTGGTATCCAGCCCCGTCCCCTTCCCCTGCGATTGCTGTGCTTTCAACTCATTGACTTCGCTTTGCAGGCGGCTGATCTGGTCCTGAGTCTGATCATTTTGCGAGTAATCCGGGGGAGTCACGTAGACATATGAGGGATACTGCGGAGCTGTGTAAGTCGACGCATAGTTATCTGCCGGGTAGGAATTATATGAATCATAGGAGGAGTCATCCCAACCCCAACCCCAGCCCCAACCCGGATACCAAGCCAGCCCGACGCCCCAACCCCACCAGGGATAACCCCAGCGGCCATAGCCATAGCCCCAGCCTCGATAGGGATAGCCGTACCAACCGCGACCGTAACCGCCATAGCCATAACCGTACCCGAAACCGACATAGCCTCCGTAACCGCCGCGAGCTACTACCCCGCCGTACCCACGATAGCCGCCGGCGTAGCCTCCATGGTAGCCACCGCCCGAGAAGCCCCGAGCGCCACCACTCATATGACCACCGCCGCCCATGCCGCCGTGTCCGCCTCCCCCTCTCTGTCCCCAGACCGGGAGCGCGAGCAGAACACATAACGCCGCGCACAGAAGCCACCACCGCATAGGCTGATTATCGCTCCAATTTACTAGATGCGGAAGGTGCACGGAGGGAAGCGATTTGTTGCGCGTTCCAAACTGGTGCTGCTACAAATACCCGCCTCGCAAAACCGTGAAACGCGCCCGCTCTCAACTCGGCACCATTTTCTGAGTGAGAAACATCCAAGAGTGTCAGTACTACTTCTGTTGGCGAGGCACTCAAATGAAGATTGCATTTCTAGGTTTGGGAAACATGGGAACACCGATGGCGCGCCACCTGATCCGCGCTGGCCACGAGCTGACGGTTTGGAATCGCACCGCTTCCAAGACCGAAGAGTTGCGCTCCGAAGGAGCAAATGTCAGCAAAACCGCGGGTGAAGCCGCCAAACACGCCGAAATTCTCATTACCATGCTGGCCGACGATCATGCCGTCGAATCGGCCGTGCTGGAAGCGGGCGGAGTATTGGAAACTCTGCCGCGCGGCGCAACCCACATCTCAATGAGCACCATCAGCGTTGCGCTGTCGCGTAAATTGGCGGAGGCGCACCAGAAGCGCGATCAGCACTACATGGCCGCTCCTGTCTTCGGGCGACCCGAAGCTGCCGAAGCGGGCAAATTGTTCGTCGCGGCGGCCGGAGAGAAAACTACTGTGGAACGCTGCCACCCAGTACTGGAGGCGCTTGGGCAACGAGTCTTCGTGGTGGGCGATAAGCCGGAGATGGCGAACGTGGTGAAGCTCAGCGGGAATTTTCTGATTGCGTCCGTGATCGAGTCGCTCGGCGAAGCGATTGCCCTGGCGCGTAAGTACGAAATAGATCCCCATCAATACGTCGATTTTCTGACGAACTCGTTGTTCGCGGCGCCGGTGTACAAAACCTATGGCGCGCTGATCGCCGACCAGAAATACAAGCCGGCGGGCTTCAGGATGCGGCTGGGGCTGAAAGATGTGCGCTTGGCCTTGGCTGCCGCGGAGAGCGTCGACGCCCCTTTGCCGCTCGGCAGCCTGATTCGCGATCACATGCTGACCGCTGTCGCCCGCGGCATGGAGGACATGGACTGGAGTTCCATGGCCAGGCTGGCGGCAGAAAATGCCGGCCTGAAGTGATTTGTGTGTTACAACACATTCGCTACTTTTTGCTTGCTTGGGCATCAAATGGACCTGGAGCGGGACAATGATCACCATCAGACCATCAAGAGAGCGCGGCCATGCCAACCATGGCTGGCTGGACACTCACTACAGCTTCTCGTTTTCCGACTACTACGATCCCAGGCATATGGGCTTTCGCGACTTGCGGGTCATCAACGAGGACCGCATCAGCGCCGGGCGCGGCTTCGGCATGCATCCCCATCGCGACATGGAAATCCTCACCTACATCGTTGACGGCGAGCTGAGCCATCGCGACAGCATGGGCCGCGGCGCGACCATCAAGCGCGATGACGTGCAACGCATGTCAGCAGGCACGGGCGTTATGCACAGCGAAGCCAACCAGTCGGACAAGCCGGTGCACCTGCTGCAGATCTGGATTCTTCCCGAGGCCGAAGGATTGAAGGCCAGCTATGAAGACCGAACGTTCTCGCCTGCAGAGAAGAAGAATCGGTTGCGGCTAATCGCCTCGCAGGATGGCCACGACGGCTCGGCAACCATCAACCAGGATGCGAGCGTCTATGCTTCGCTGCTCGACAACGGCAAGTCGGTCGATCTTGAGCTGAAGCCGGGACGTCACGCGTGGCTGCAGTTGATCAGCGGTCAAGTGGATGTCAACCGATCGAAGCTGGAAAAGGGCGACGGCGCAGCCATCAGCGGCGAAACCAGGCTGAGAATCGATAACACCGGCGGCAACGGACAGGCTGAATTTCTGCTCTTCGATCTCGCCTGATCGGGCGGCAGTGTGGCACTTCAGCACCGCGTCTGCCCCTCGTTTGCGTGCACTGGGGTGGAGAACCGAGGGTCTACTTCTTGGCGCCCACAAAAAAGCAGATTCCTCGCGCCAAAACCGGCGCTCGTAATGACAATTCCAAATTCTTAAGGTGCTGGGGGAATTTCGTCGTGGCGCTTGGTGATGGTCCGCTCCTTGTATTCCGCCCATTTACTATTCTCAACGTGCCGAAGCGTGTGACCTCTAACTCGAGCGGCGCACTTGCCTGGGTGCGCGATTCTTTGCGATATCGCGGCGTCGGTGGCACATTCCGTTTCTACGGTCGGGAGTTCATGGATCTTGTGCGCGACCTCACTCCGGAGCGGCGCAAGTCGCGTTATGGCGACATCGACTTCGATTTCGAGCATGGCGTCGACACCACCTGGGCCACGGTGTCTCTGCGGACGCGGATTCGCGAGTGGCTCTCCGGCGGGCAGTATCAGCCTTCAGAACCGGCACTGTTTTCCGCCATGATGGGGTCGTTGCCGGTCGCGATGAACGGCTTCACATTCATCGATCTCGGTTCGGGCAAAGGCCGCACGCTGCTGATGGCCTCCAGCTTTCCGTTCCGCCGGATCGTCGGAGTCGAACTGCTGGAAGAGCTAAATGCGATCGCGTTGACCAACATCGCGCGTTATCGGAACGATCAACAGAAATGCTTCGCCGTCGAATCCCACGTCGGTGATGCACGCCACTTTAGGTTTCCCGCCGAGCCGACCGTGCTCTATCTCTTCAATCCTTTCCCAAGACATGTCTGGCGAGAGATGCTAGCGAATCTGCGCAATTCGTTGCTCGCATGTCCGCGCCAGATTTTTGTCATTTACCACAATCCGGTGCACCAAGACATTCTCGCTGGTGAACACTGGCTGCACGAAATCAAGCGAACCCATCAATTCGTGTTGTATGAGGCCTCCTGATTCTGCGCTACGGTTTGCAAGTTGCGGAGTTGCGATTAAGATGTCCTTCGGGTGACCGATGACAGAAAATTCCCAGCAAGGCACGGAGACCAACCTGCAGAAGCAAGAGCGCGACGCCGCTCAACACGTAGCTGAGGCCCATCGCATTCTCAGCGGCTTACAGAAGACGCTCGATAAACATCCGGATCTGGAAGCGGCCATCGCCAATCTGGAACTGGCGCTAAGCATACTGACCACTAAAACCGGAGGGATGCTGTGATTTAGTATTTAGCACTTGGCAGTTGTCACTTAGTCAAACCTGGCCTTTTACGTGTGGGCGTTTCTTCCTCTGGCTAAGTGCTAAATGCTTTCGAGAGGATTTCGGTGTCCCTGCGTCGACTACTCCGCAAAGAGAAACAAGAACACCGCATCATGCGCGAGAACATCCAGCGCGCAGGCCAGCTTGTGCCGGAATATCACCGGCCTACACCGGAATGCCCGCACCCGGAGCGCTGGAGCATGTACGACTCCATGACGGCCGAGGTCGAGGTGCTGGAATTCCTGCGCACGCTGGTGACCACCACCAAGCCGGAACTGGTCGTCGAGACCGGAACCTTCCTTGGGGTCAGCACGCTGTGGATTGCAGAGGCGTTGCGGTTGAATGGCTTCGGCCGCATCATCAGTTGCGAATACGATCCCAAAGTTTTTGAGCAGGCGAAGCAGAAGATCGAGTCGTCCAAGTTTCGAGATCTCATCGATCTGCGCAACGAATCAAGTCTGGAGATGAAAGTCGATGCTACGATCGATCTGTTCTTCAGCGACAGCGACATGCCGATTCGAGAGCAGGAAGTGCGGCGGTTTCTGCCGCGGATTTCGCCGTTTGGATTGATCCTGATGCACGACGCCAGCTCGCATCTGAAGCAGGTGCGCGAGGCCGCTCTAAAGCTGGAGCGCGAAGGATTGATTTCTGTAGTAATGCTGCCGACGCCGCGCGGACTCATCGTCGCGCAGAAGCGGGAAGGGCGACGCTAGGTTGCGGTTCGCACCGCAAGGACAAAATCATGATACGCATTGCTCTGATTGGCGATTACGACGCGAACGTTACCGCTCATCAGGCCATTCCAAAGGCGCTGGCCTTGGCGACCGATCGCGCTGACGTCGGATGGGAGTGGCTGGCGACCGAGGCGGCGCTGCACGCGGGGTTAGAAGACTACGCCGGCTTTTGGTGCGTCCCCGCGAGCCCGTATCGTTCGATGGAAGGTGCGCTGCGCGTTATTCGATTTGCACGCGAGAACCATCGCCCATTCCTCGGAACCTGCGGCGGATGCCAGCACGCGATCGTGGAATTCGCGCGCAATGTTTTGAAGATACGCGCAGCCGGACACACGGAAGTTGACCCCGCAGCCTCCGAGCCGGTAATCGCTAATCTCGCCTGCGCCTTAATTGACGCCACCGAAACCCTGCACCTGGTGCCGGGAACTCGTCTGCACGAGGTTTATGGGAAAGACGAGATTCGCGAGACGTATCGCTGCAGTTACGGAATCAATTCCGATTATCTTTCGCGTCTCGTAGCAGGTGGCCTGCGGGTCGGTGTGATCGCGCCCAACGGTGAAGTGCGAGCAGTCGAGCTTCCGACGCATCCCTTCTTCTTCGCCACGCTGTTTCAGCCGGAGCGTTCCGCGCTGGCCGGCAGCCAACATCCACTGGTTACGGCGTTCGTTGCCGCAGCCACCAAACATTCATCGGAAGATGGTCTGACAAAGGTCACTGCGATTGGAGGGAACCGTAACGCGGAATCCGATCTACTTCTTCACCAGCGCGGCCGATAAAAGGTGGGCCTTGGTCGCAAGATTGTAGGCTCGCTCGAAATCACCTTCCTTGGTGGCGTCGAGCGACTGACTTACATACGAGCGGATCTGCACGACAATCTCCTGCTCATCATGTGACAAGCTGCGGTTCAAACCATTGATGGTCTTTTGCGTATCGTCGATCAATTGAGCAGTTGTCTGCTTTTGCTGCGATAACTGAGCGCTGCTTACGTCTGCGGCGATCGCTGTGTCGGGTGGAGTCTCGGCTGCCGGATTCGTGGGAGGATGCGCCGCAGCGATGGTGGTATTGCTGTTGTTCGCCGCCGACGCGGAACTCGGGTTGCTGTTCTGAGCCGTGACCGCGGGCTGCGTTGATTTGTGCTTATGGTGCTGCACGGGCTTCGGCTTGGGCTCCTCAGGAGGTGGCGCTTCCGGCGTCGGAGCCGGCTGCGGCGGCGGTGGCGGAGTCTCCTCGGAAATTTCCGGTGGCAAGTTCGAAGGAATAGGTTCGGCTGGGGCTGTCGCCTGCGTGGGGAGCTGTGGCCGCTTCTTGGCGCAGCCAGAGGCGGCGAAGAGAAGCCCTACTGCAATCGCATATGCGACGAGTTGGCGCTGAAGTTTCATTGCAGCTCTGCGACCCTGCCGTTGCGATGGCTTCAAGAGCTTAAATGGCCAAGCAGGCGAACGCATCCGTTACACCCATGATAAATATCAGGGACGAAAATTACAGCGGTCCTTTGTCTAGCGCTGAACGGCTATTCCCCCACCTCATGTTTGTGTTGTTACTTCCGCTCTTTCGTACTCTTTCTCGCCAGCCAGCGGCAGAATGAGGCGAAACGTCGTGCCCTGACCGACTTCCGTGACAAAATCGAGCGCGCCGTTATGCAGTTGCAAAACCCGATAGCTCATCGCCAACCCTATGCCGCTGCCGGTCTTCTTGGTTGTGAAATATAGATTAAAAACCTTATCGCGAACCTCCGGCGGAATGCCGCTGCCTTGATCATGCACCTCGATGCTGGCAGCCATGTCCTGCTGGCGCGCGACTACGCGGAGAACGCCTCCGCTGCTCATAGCTTGCACTCCGTTCAGCATCACGTTCAACAAAGCCTGCTTGATCAAGTCTGCATCCGCGTGCACCGGCAGTGGCTCTTCGCTCAATTGCGTCTCCACCTTGATGCCCTGCCGAGCGGCTTCCGGCGACGCCAGCAATGCGACGTCCTCAATGAGCCGGCGCAAGTCAAAATCGGTGAGCCGCAGCTCGAGCGGACGATTGAAGTCCACCAGCATCTGCACGACGCGGTCGAGACGATGAATCTCGCGCCCAATAACGTCCATGTGTCGGCGAGTGTCCGGATCGATCTCATGCATTTTTTCGCGCAGCAATTCCAAATGCACCACGATCGCGTTGATCGGATTCTTGACCTCATGCGCCACGCCGGAGGTGAGCCTGCCGATCGCGGCCAGCCGACGCGAAAGTTCGATCTCGTTTTCGATGCGCCTCACCGACTCAGCGTCGCGCATTGTTAGTAGCGCCCCAATACGCTCGCCACGCTCAGCGATGAAGTCGAGCGCAATCTGAATGCGGCGGCCGTTCTCCAATTCGATTTCGCGCTGTGGAATTGGCTGGTGCAGAGCGAAGGCGTCCAGCACAATGCGTCCAAGCTTGTTGGCGTCGCTGAAAACGCCTTCAACCGCACTGCCCAGAATCTCGCCGCGCGGACGGCCGATAAAGCGTTCGGCGGACGCGCTCACCAGCACCACGCGCGTGTCGCGGGTAAAGAGGACCAGACCATCTTGCAGGGTGCCCATGATCTGGTCGAGGTTTTCCTTAAGGGCGCTGAAGACTTCCTTCACGTCGCGAATTTGACGTCCCAGACGATCGATTTTGTTGTGGACGAGGCCGTACTCATCGGTGTTGCGCGGATCGGGATCGGGCGTCGTATCAGGAACACCGGCGGTCATCTGATCGAGGCGACGGCCAATCGCCTCCAGCGGACGCAAAGCGATGTTCGACACCCCAGCCGCCAAAGCGAGCGACACCAGAATGGCGACGATCGAGAAGCTGAGAGCGCGGCGCAACTTGGGCTGCACCTCGCTCTCCAAAAAAACGGTGGAGATGCCAACGCGAATATCGCCAAACGGCTGACCTTCCCGCTGCAAAGGCAGGTAAACGTTGTACACGCGGGGTGCGCCGAAGACCACTTTGAGTTGTCGCAGGAAGCTGCCGGTCCGAACATCCTGGAAGTCGGCGCGCTTTTCCAATTGGCTGCCGATGGCGCCAGTGTCGGTAGACACAATGGCGCGGCCATTAACGTCTACGATGGCGGCATCGGAAATGGTCGGAGAATAGCCAACGACCGATTCCAGCAGCGTCTTCAGTCCCGGATTGGCTTTGAGCGCCTCATCCAAAACCGCTTCTACCTGTTTAGGATCATTTTGGTTGACAAAGGTGTTACCCAGATCGATCTGACTGGCGACGCGCGCAGCTTCCCGAATCTCTTTCGCAACAAAGTCGGCGCTGTCATACGCCTCGCTTATACGCTGCCGGACCAGGTACGACACATAAAAATACGAGAATATGACAACCACGGCGACCACCATGCCGCTGATGGCGAGCACCAGTTTGGTTTTCAATCGCATGTGATTCATCAGAAAGAAGACTCGGCGGCGCGGCTGTTGCCGCCATCATACCAGTCCCTGCTGCCATCCGAAATATGGCAGTCCAGGTGCTAGTGATGTCCGCGATGGAGACTGGCGAACAGATGTGCTAATGTTCTCGTCGGCATTCTCGCGTCACCGAGCAACGCGGAAGGCTGCATTCGGCATCCGACATCCGAACTCTTTTTACGCCCTGTCGGTTCGCATACTGCAGTAGCAGGAGAAGGAAACGTGGCCCAACCCGCAACGGAAGAGGTCAAGAAATTACAGAATGAGACAGTAATGAAGCTGCGCACTTTGTCTCATGATCTCAGCAATTACATTGAAACCATCATGCAGGCTTCGTATCTATTGGCGCAGGCGAAACTGGACGACAACAACAAGAAGTGGCTGGGACTGATCGACAAGGCTTCACAGGACGCGGCTCGCGTTAATCGCGAGATCCGCGAAATACTGCGCGCCCAAAGTTGATGCGGTCGCCGCATAGCAGGCAGGCTTTGCCGGTGTTCCGGACATCGCTCTCCGGCGCTTTTCTCCGCCACAGATCGCAGTTTCTGAGTGCGGAAACTTGACACCCGCGTCCTGCTCCGCAGCCGAGCGGGGTGACGTTGGCTGCGCCACATGAAGTGAAGCAGCCATTTGTGCCGCTACGATACTAGTTGGGCGTCCATCGTGATCTTGGCGTTTAAGACGCGCGAAACCGGACATCCCTTCTCGGCATTCTGCGCGGCTTCATCGAACTTCGCTTTATCAGCGCCGGGAATTTTCGCCTTTACATCCAGATGAATGGAGGTGATGGTGAAGCCGGCGTCGGTCTTGTCCAAAGTCAACTTCGCCGTGGTATCGAGACTTTCCGCCGTCATACCGGCGTTTCCCAATTGCGCCGACAGCGCCATGGTGAAACAGCCCGCGTGGGCGGCCGCGATCAGCTCTTCGGGATTGGTTCCAACGCCGTTCTCGAATCGGGTGCTGAATGAATATTGCGTCTGATTCAATACTCCGCTTTGCGTTGATACTGTTCCCTTCCCGTCTTTCAAGCCACCTGACCAATGGGCACTGGCTGTGCGTTGCATATTTGTCCTCCTAAGATGAAATCGACCCTATTTCAACGTTACACCATGCTCTGCAACTTAGGTGAAAGGCAGAAAAATACGGATAGACAAAAGCCGCTGCCAAGGAGCAAGATGATTTCGCCACTCCGTCTGCCAGCGATTCAATAGAAATCGGAGCAGCTCAGGAAATATCCGCAACGCGGGCAGACCAACTTGCAGTGATCCTCGCGCAGAGCTTGCGAGCAGTTCGGGCAAACCTGCAGGCTCAATTTCTTTCGCTGGCCGCTCAACTGTGAAGACGGCTCATCACCGTGCGCACGGTTACCATCACCAGGTGGAAAATCGCTCATGACCCCTTCGCTCGTTACTTCAAAATAGAAACAGGATAAGCGATAATCAAGCTTATCCGGGGGTAAACGCTGAGCAGATGAAACCTGGCTTGACATGGCACTTAAGCGCCTAACCTGTTAGTACATGTACCAAAGTACGTTTCCTGGGCCCGATTTCAGTTAATAAACTCGTGCGAATTTTCTATAATGCGAAGCGGTGTAGTGTCACTCCGCGCATGCAAGACTGGCGCGAATGCAGTGGTTTTTCGGGGAGCTTGCTCCGGGGTTTGGAGTTTATCCCTGTTAGTTACCAGTTGGTAAATAGCACTAGAAATAGCCGCCCTACGCAAACGTGCTTGGCTGCCAAGTGCTTGACACTCCACTTTGGCGTGACACGGTTATGGTTTTTCATCGGCTCTTCTGAAATTTAGTTTTCGTCAGTTCGGTCAATGTTTGCGAAGTATTTGGCCATAGGAACGTAGTAGCAGCGAAGCTGAGTTGTTGTCAGCTTGCATCCGAATTGGAGGTTGCACCGTGAAGCAGATAAAGAAACTGATCATTGCTGTCCTCGCCACCCTGATGCTGGCTGGAGCTCTCAGTGCTTTCAGCAGTGCAATCTCCATTACTTCAGTCGCTACCATCCCTCTGCTCGGAGAAGGAGCGTCGCCATGTCCCGGCGCGCTGTCGTCCGCTCCCGATGACGACTCCGCGTCGCTCAACACGCGCTTTTGAACTCACGGGTCACAACGACCGAGGAGACTGCAATGAAGAACGTCCTGGTTATTTCCCTTGCTGCGCTGATATTCGCTGGCGTGGCTTGCGCTGCCACAGGTTCGCCGACCGCATCTGCTTTAGGACGGCCGAACGTCACTGACAACTCGTCGTCAGTTTCACGCTGCAACGTACGAAGTATTTGTAAATCGAGCCAAGCCGAATTGGCTCCCGGTGAGGGCGCGCCTATGCCGCTTTGCCCGCCGGGAATGAATTGCGGCGACCAGTTGCGCCAGATCGCCGGTGAAGGCGCGCCTATGCCGCTTTGTCCGCCGGGAATGAATTGCGGCGACCAGTTGCGCCAGATCGCCGGTGAAGGCGCGCCTATGCCGCTTTGCCCGCCGGGAATGAATTGTGGCGACCAGTTGCGCCAGATCGCCGGTGAAGGCGCGCCTATGCCGCTTTGCCCGCCGGGAATGAATTGTGGCGACCAGTTGCGCCAGATCGCCGGTGAAGGCGCGCCTATGCCGCTTTGCCCGCCGGGAATGAATTGTGGCGACCAGTTGCGCCAGATCGCCGGTGAAGGCGCGCCTATGCCGCTTTGCCCGCCGGGAATGAATTGTGGCGACCAGTTGCGCCAGATCGCCGGTGAAGGCGCGCCTATGCCGCTTTGCCCGCCGGGAATGAATTGTGGTGACCAGTTGCGCCAGATCGCCGGTGAAGGCGCGCCTATGCCGCTTTGCCCGCCGGGAATGAATTGTGGCGACCAGTTGCGCCAGATCGCCGGTGAAGACTGGCCGGTTGCACAGGATCTTTCGCTGGCGAAGGTTGGCTAGGAGTGCATGATCGGTGGTTCAGATTTCCCAAAGTGGACTTATTTGACCCGATTTGCAAGTAGCTAGTAATCACCGCGGGGTTACCTATAGCGGAAAAGATCCCGCTTGTATTGTGCCGACTCCACGCTTATCATTTCGCTTGGAGTTATGCATCTTCGCTTCATAGATTATGTGCTCTGGTTTCCCGCGCCTGTGCTCCAGGCAGGGGTCTTGGTGTGCATGTTCAGGCGTGGGCTCCACCGGGACTATCCTTTCTTTTTCAACTACACAATTCTACAAGTGGTTTCGTCACCGTTCCTGGCTCTGGCGAATATCTACTCCTACGTAATCTACTACTACGCCTATTACGTAAGCATTGGGCTCAGCGTGCTGCTGTCTTTCGCTGTTCTTCAGGAAATTTTCAAGGATGCGTTCCGGCCGTACGAGGCTCTGCGTGATTTGGGTGTAATTCTCTTCCGATGGTCGGCCCTGGTGGTGTTCTTAGTAGGAGTGATGTGGGCAATTAACGCCGCGCACAAACCCGAATATAACGTTGTTCAGGACATGATTCTGTTGGCGGACCGCAGCCTCCGCCTGATGCAATGTGGTTTGGTCTTCTTCCTGCTACTCTTCAGCGAGTATCTTGGCATCCCCCATCGCAGCTTCTTGTTCGGAATTTCACTGGGATTTGGCTTCTTCGCCGCAGTCGACATGCTGGTCGTTACCGGCGCCAGCCATCATGGGATTTTGCATCGTGCCACATTGAGCCAGATCAACAGCGCGGCGTATTTGCTAACTGTGATCATCTGGCTGGGCTACACTCTCGCGGCCGCACCTTCTGCAAGCAAAGTGAGTGACTCCGTTGTGCTGCGCTCCAAAGATTGGAACTCGGCGCTGCAGGATGCGCGCATCCCTTCCCCGGAAGATAGCCTGCTCGACACGATGGACCGGACAGTTGAGCGCCTGCTGTATCCGCCGGAAGAGTCGCCGGTCAAGATTACAACTGGAAACGGGTAAGAAGCGTTGCGTCGCGAATGCAAAACCGTCTCGCGAGGCGGTTTTTATTTGCTTCTTTAGGTGCAGAAGTTATACAGGCGTTTTTGTCTTGCGCGGTGGATTGAAGAACGGGAGCTGCCGCACCGTCGCCGCAACCTTGTGGTGCACGGCCTCAACCGTCATCTCCACATGCAATTTCGATCCAGGCTGCGCATGTTGCGAGTTCACGCTGGCCAGCGCGATGAGTCGTTTGAGCAGAGGCGACCACGTCGTCGATGTCGCTCTGCCCACCTGTTCACGTCCTTTGTAAACCGGCACGTGAACCCGTGAAGCCGTGGCTGGAGTCTGCGGCGCCAGACCCATGCGATCGAACACCGCCTCGACTTCGTTCCAATCGATTTCCAGCCCAACCAATTGCCGCTTTGGCCCGTGCTTTTTTTCTTCCAGCAGAGGCCGCCGGCCTATGAAGTTTTCCTTCTCATAATGCACCAGCTTGGCCAAACCAACCTCTGCAGGGCTGTACTTCTGCGACGGAATCAATGCCTTCTTGCTACTGATGTAGTCCACATCGGCGAGGATGAGCCCTGCCTCAATTCGCGCCACATCCAGCGCCAGCATTCCCGTGGGATGAAGATCGAAGCGATTTCCGGCTTTGATTAACGTGTCCCAGACGTTTACCGCGTCTGGCCACGGAATCCAGATCTCGTATCCCAGATCGCCAGTGTAGCCTGTACGAGATATATCAACGTTGATATTGCCGATCTTCGCGGCTGTCCTGCGAAAGTACTTCAGATTTTCGATGTCGGCTTCGGCTACGCTCTTCAGCAGCTTGCCTGAGGTTGGTCCTTGCAGAGCGAGTGCAGCCACCCGCTCGGTGATGTCTTCGATCTGCACTTCGAGCCCGATTGCGTTCTGCCGGAACCAGCGCAGGTTGGGATCGGCTGCAGTCCATCGGTATCGGTTCTCTTCCAGGCGGGTGATGGTGCCGTCGTCGATTATCTTGCCGTCTTCGTCGCACCAGCAGCAGTAAATCACTTGGTTCACGGCGACTTTCTTGATGTCACGCGCGATGACGCGGTTGACGAAGCTGGTTGCGTCGCGCCCCGTGATCATGTACTTGTACAGCGGCGTCACATCGATGAGCGCGGCGGCATTTCGAATGGCGTTGTATTCGTGCTCATGATGCGTCTCATAGACGCTGACCGCGTAGAAGCCAGACCACTCGCGGTAGTTCAGGCTTCGACAGAGAGCGAAGGTCCTCTCATGGACGGCTGTTCCTACGGGCACAGTGTCTTCCTCACGTTGAAGTTTCGCATTATAAATGCAGCGCGAATTTCAAGGCGTGATCGTGAGCAGAGGCGCGCCTCCACCGGGCGCCGACGAATGCTGGGTGCCCAATCTTTTCGCCTCCTTTGGCGAAAGGGTGGGAGAGCAAATTACAATGTCTGATTCCGCTCATGGCCACAAATAACGTCAGTCAATACGACGCCATCGTCATCGGAGGCGGCCATAATGGCCTGGTAAACGCCGCCTATCTGGCGCGCGCTGGCAAGAAGGTCCTGGTGCTGGAACGGCGTCACCTCGTCGGCGGCGCGGCGGTGACAGAAGAGATTATCCCCGGCTTCAAATTCTCGGTGTGCTCCTATGTCGTGTCACTGCTGCGACCGGAAATCATCCGCGATCTTGATTTGCCTCGCCACGGACTAGAGATTCTTCCTTTGGACGGAACATTCACTCCGATGCCGAATGGCGATTATCTGTGGCGCGTGAACGATCACGGCCAGACCATGCGCGAGCTGCGGCGCCACTCGCGCCTCGATGCCGAGGCCTACGAAGAGTTCGGCAAAGCCATGCTGCAGATGTGCCGCTTCGTCAAACCCATTCTCGCCATGGTCCCGCCTGATCCGACAACGCTGAATCCTAAAGATCTGTTCAAGCTGCTTTTCCTCGGGCGGCGCTTTCAGGATCTCAGCGGCGAAGACCGCTACAACCAGGTGCAGCTGATGACGATGAGCGCCATCGACTTTCTCGATCAGTGGTTCGAGACCGATGTGCTCAAGGCTACGATGTCGGCATCCGGGATCATCGGCACATTTCTTGGCGTGCGCTCGCCGGGGACGGCCTATGTCCTGCTGCATCACTACATGGGCGAGATCGATGGCGCATTTCGGGCCTGGGGATTCGCGCGCGGCGGCACGGGGGCTATTTCAAATGCAATCGCCGACGCGGCATGCGAGCTCGGGGTGGAGATCAAGACCCAAAGCGCGGTGGTGCAGATTCTCCTGAAGGAAGGCAAGGCTGTAGGGGTTGCAACGGCAAATGGCGACGAGTACTTCGCTCCCATCATCTCGTCCAGCGTCGACCCGAACCTCACGTTTCTGAAGATGATCGAACCAAAGCACCTGAGCAAAGAATTTCGCGATGAGGTGAAGCGCTACAAATTTCGCGGATCATCGGGCAAGGTCAATCTCGCGCTCGACACGCTGCCGAATTTCACTTCTCTACCTGGCGAAGGACATCATCTGCGCGGCGCGATCTCAATTTCTCCCAGTGTCGATTATATGGAGCGCGCCTACGACGATGCGAAGTACGGTGACTACTCGCGCCGACCCTACATCGATATTGTGATTCCCAGCCTGACCGATCCATCTGTCGCGCCGCCGGGCAAGCACGTGATGTCTTGTTTTGTCCAATACGCGCCATACAAGCTGAAAGAGGGCAACTGGGACGAGAAGCGCGAAGCCTTCGGCGACAACGTGATCGACACGATCGCGGAGCATGCTCCAAATCTGAAGAGCATCATCCTTGGACGGCAAGTGGTCACGCCGCTCGATCTCGAGCGCGAATGGGGACTGACTGAGGGAAATATTTTTCAGGGCGAGCTCTCGCTGGAGCAGTTGTTCTTTCTGCGTCCCGTGCCGGGCTGGGCACAATACAGAACGCCGATCAGGAATTTGTGGATGTGCGGTTCGGCGACGCATCCTGGCGGGGGGATCATGGGTGCGCCCGGACGGTTGGCAGCGCTCGAGATCCTGAAGCACGCAAAGGGGACCAGCTAAGGATGGCCGAGATTCGCGATGTTGTCATCGTCGGGGCGGGACACAACGGGCTGGTCGCTGCCTTCTATCTCGCCAGGGCCGGATTCAAACCGCTGGTGCTGGAACGTCGTCCCATCGTCGGCGGCTGCGCCATCACCGAGCAATTTCATCCCGGCTTCCGCTGCTCGCGACTGTCCCACAGTGCGGGCCCAATCAGGTCTGACATTGTGGGAGACATGGAACTGCCGTGCCACGGCCTGAAGACCTATACTCCCACCATCCGCGTGCTGTCGTTGGCCGATAGCGGCAATCTTGCGCTGTATGGCGATACGACGCGATCTCAACAGGAGATTGCCAGGTTTTCGCAAAACGATGCTGCCAGATATCCTGAGTTTCAGCAGTCGCTAGCGCGCATTGCCGAAGTAATCGCACTGTTGATGAGCGTTACGCCGCCAGACATCGACGAGCCTTCCGTAAACCAACTGTGGGAGCTGCTAAAAACCGGTCGTAAGATCCGCGGACTGGGCGAGAAAGATCTTTACCGCGTGCTGCGCTGGGCTCCGATGGCGGTTGCGGATCTCGTTGCGGAATGGTTCGAGACAGAGCTGTTGCGTGGAACCATTGCCGCGCAGGGAATCTTTGGAACATTTCTCGGCCCCTGGTCGGCCGGATCCAGTGCAACACTGCTGCTGCGCAGCGCCTCGGACAGCAATCTGGCTGGTGCGGGGTCCTACATTGCGGGAGGTACGGGGGGGCTCACGAGCGCGATGGCTGCAGCCGCACAGGTTGCCGGCGCGGAGGTTCGGACTTCCTGCGAAGTCGTAAGAATCAAGGTCAAGGACGGGGGGACGGCTGGGGTCATTCTCTCGAATGGCGAGGAGATAGAAGCACGAACGGTCGTCTCCAACACCGATCCCAAGCGCACCTTGCTCGGGATGATTGAACCGCAGCATTTGCAGCCGAGCCTTCTGCAACGGCTGCTGCATTATCGAATGAATGGCACGGTAGCAAAAGTGAATCTTGCACTGTGCGGTTTGCCGGCGTTCAAGGGAGTCGACGGCGATGCGGCTGCACGATTGTCGGGGAGAATCCAGATATCCCCCGAGATCGACTATTTAGAACGCGCCTTTGATGCGTCGAAATATGGCGAGTTTTCGCTGCATCCGTACATCGAGGCTACGATTCCCACATTGTGGGACATATCACTAGCTCCAGCCGGTAAGCACGTGATGTCGATTTACATGCAATACGCGCCCTTCAAGCTGCGCGGTACAGACTGGGATTCGCAACGGGACGCACTCGGCGATGTAGTTGTCAATACCCTCGCGGAGTATGCTCCAGACTTGCCGTCGCTGATTGAGGGATGCGAAGTGATCACGCCCAAGGATTTGGAGCAGACTTACGGCCTCACCGGCGGTCACATCTTTCATGGCGAGTTGGCGCTCGACCAGTTGTTTACCATGCGCCCGCTGCTCGATTGGGCGCAGTATCGCACGCCGATCGAGGGCTTGTATTTATGCGGCTCCGGAACCCATCCCGGCAACGGATTGACGGGAGCGTCTGGGGCGAATGCGGCGCGCGAAATCATCAAGGATTTGCGGCAAAGGCCTTCGACGGGAAATCGATCCTCGGCTCGATCGTGAAATCATCCCTGAGATTCCGGGAGGGCAGGTTTGCAGGCCTATAGTCATCCACGTCGTCTAGCCGTTGCTGCACGCTCTCGTGAATTACCGTTGACTTGTCCACCAGAATCTGGCGCGGCGCTCCCAGGGGAATGGTCCACATCGTGGTGCGGGTATCCTTGTCCCAATATTCATGCGGCAGGAACTCCGGAATCCACCAGGCGCCCGTGAGTGAGTTATGCATCGTCGCCTGAGGATCGGGCGGAACATACGGTAGTTTGTGCTCAGGACCAAGCGGCATACGCCCAAGGACAACTGCAGCGCGGTGGGAATCGACCTTGAGACCCGCAAGCGACCCTTCGCGCAGCATCCATTCCAGCGCCAGCTTGGACAAACCGCTCTCCGGTTCTGGGTAGCTGCCGCCTACATCCGAGTGCACACCCGCAAACCATACCTGCTTGATATCCTGCGCCTGGGAAAACGGATAATCCCCCTCGCCTGGCTGGTACGGTGCGCCCCAGAGATTATCGCGGAAGAAGCACCGCCTTTCGTCAATGGAGATGGCGTGCCGGCCGATCCGCATGATCGGATTGCGCGCAGTATAAGGAAGCTTCACCGGATCGTAAATCCAGCCGACCGAGCTCACTGTGTCCCAGACACCCACGAAGTGCAGCGTGATATCACGAGCGAATGTCTTCTTGAAACCATGTGCCACGGCAAAGGTGTCATGATGCCCGGCCATCTCGCGGCTAGTGCGCGCGTACATACGGGTGACGTACGGGATGAGACCTTCATTCCCGGGACATAGAAGCCCGAACATGTGCAGCACACCGGCCAGCGCACGCGCCGTATAAGCACCACGGCTGAAGCCGAAGAGGTAAACGTCGTCTCCCTCGCGGTACATCTCCATGAGATAACGATAGGCATCACCTACGTTGGGCATCAACCCAGCGCCGAACGCTAGACCCTTGACAATGGTCCACTCCTCCTCGAGCTTGTTGTCTGCGGTCGGCGCTCCCATGGTTCCGACGCCCGGATGGTAATACCCAATCTGCTTGTCGTTGATATCGAGGGTGGCATAAAGCTTAACCACGTTGGAGTTGCAGTCCCCATAGGCATTACCGGTGCCGTCGCAACATATGACAATATTCTTCTTCTCGGCCATCTTGTACCTCCAATATTCTTCTTGCTGATCAGCTCACGATCCGGCCTGCGACCAACGCGAAATCTTCTTCAAATCCGCTGCCAGCAGCCGATGAAACAAATGTTCTCCCGCTTCGCGGCGCACGGACAGCCGTCCTGCGCCATACGCCCGCGAGTGCAGCCCGCGCTGCACGGCCTCGCAAATTCCAACATCTTCATCGTTCACGCGCTCGCCCACCGCGATGCTCTGGCGATTACGCTCGGCGGCAGATTCGCTCACGTCGTCGAAGTAGAAGTCGAAGATCACGGTGCAGCGATCGACGCCGTCGGGCAAAACCAGATTCGTGTCCATATAGCCGCGGTAAAGATTGATCATGAAGTTGGGATACTGCCAGAAGTACCAGGCGCGATCGCCGGTGCGAGTCGCAGCGGTATCCGCATCTTGATTCGAAGCCACCATCGGACTCGATTGCAGGCAGTAGCGGTCTTTGGTCTCGATAGTGTACTGCTTGTAGTCAAGTACGCTGTTAAGACCCTTGTGCAGATGAGGAACGTGATAGCCACCGTCCAGGTAGTTGTCGACGAAGACCTTCCAATTGCAGTTCAGGCTGTACGAGCGTTGCTCGAAGAAATGCAGCGCTTGGAGATGCAGCGGCGCGATGCGCTGCGCTAGCCCACCCAAGAAATCGGCCAGAGGCGAGGCCTTTGCGTCTAGGTTAACGAAGACGAACTGCTCCCACGTCTCCAATTGCACTGGAAGCAAGCCGTTCTGCGAGCGATCGAATCCGCAGACACTCTCGAACTCCGGCGCGCCCTTCAGCGAGCCGTCGAGTCCATAGCTCCAGCCGTGATAGGGACAGCGAAAGATCTGCGCTGTGCCCTGATCCTCGGTCACCACCGCAGCCGCGTGATGGCGGCATACGTTATAGAAAGCACGAAGCTGGTTATCGCTGCCGCGAACGATGACCAATGGCTCACCCGCCAAATCCGCAGTGACGAACTCTCCCGCTCGTCTTAGCTGATCGGCGCGCGCCACAAGTTGCCAGGTGCAGCCGAAGACATTCTTGTGCTCCAGTTCGGCGACACGCCCATCGGTATACCAGGAGGCAGGAATCGTTTGGGCACGCTCCAGAGGAGCCTGATCGTCATAGGAGGCGATAATGCCGCGCAGGGAATGCATCACAATTCGCCGACTTAATACCGTGGCTAAAGGCCAGGGTTCAGGGCTGTGGTTACACCGGCCAAAACGCTGGTGCCCCCATCCAAGGTGCGTCCGTCATCGTTTCGCTTTGACGAAACAATCGGCGCGGCAGAAATCATAACAGGAGAGGTCGCGAAAAGAGTTGACGATCAGCCGCCGCCGTGTTTCTTTTTCCTAATGCCTATTGTGGAACGAAATTTCGAGATCGTGCACGCTACTCCGGCCGATGTCGGCGATGTCGCGCCGCTGTTCGATGCTTATCGCCAGTTTTACCATAAGCCTCCTGACGTCGAAGCGGCGCGGCGCTTTCTCTTCGCGCGTCTGAGCAAAGGAGAATCGGTCATTTTTCTGGCGCGGCAAGGTGGAGGCACGGTGGGTTTCGTTCAGCTTTATCCCGTATTCTCGTCGGTGGGACTGACGAGACAATGGATTCTGAACGATCTGTACGTCGTGCCCGAGGCACGAAAGCATGGCGTGGGACGCGCGCTAGTGCAACAGGCGCGTGAGTTGGCGGAGGCGACACGCGCTAACTGTCTGACTCTGGAGACGACTGCAGACAATGTTCCAGCGCAGCGGCTGTACGAAAGCCTGGGATGGAAGAGAGATCAGGAATTCTATCGCTATTATCTGACATTGTAGTATATCTCACATTGTGGTAGTAAGAACAGCGATTTATGCCAATCGGTTGTTATTCTCAATTTTATGCAGCAGTCCAGCACCCGCGATAACTCGACGATATTACAGCTGAAGGCGGCGGTTGAGCCCCAGCCGAAGCGGGCGCTAGGGCTGCGTGACTTAGTGCTGTTCTACGTGGTCGCCACTTTGAGCCTGCGCTGGATTCCCATGGCAGCCGCGGCGGGGCCAAGCTCACTGGTCATCTGGGCGGTCGGCCTGGTCGCGATCTTTCTGCCGCTGGCACTCTGCGTGATGGAGTTGTCGTCCCGCTATCCGCAGGAAGGCGGCATGTATGTGTGGAGCAAGCGCGCCTTCGGCGATTTTACAGGCTTCATAACGGGATGGACTTACTGGATGAGCAACCTGCCGTACTTTCCTGCGGTGCTGTATTTCGCGGCCAGCAACGCGCTCTACGTCGCCGGCGACAAGGGCAAGGCGCTCCAGGGCAGTGCAATGTTCTTTCTCGTATTTTCTTTTTGCGGGTTGGCGCTGGCGTTGGCGCTGAACATCGTCGGCCTAGACATCGCCAAGTGGCTGAGCAATGTTGGCGCTGTGGGAGCGTGGCTGCCGGCAGGCTTGCTGTGTGTCATTGGAGCGCTGGCTTTGCGCAAGTTCGGCTCCGCCACCAGCTTCGACCCGACTTCCCTCCGGCCGTCATTCACGCTGGGCAACGCCGCCGTCTGGGCAACGCTGATGGGGGCATTCACCGGAGCCGAGTCGGCTTCGTTTCTCGGCGGTGAAATCAAAGACGCACGCCGCAATATCCCCCGCGCGCTGTTGCTTGCCGGCGTGCTCATCACAGCCGGCTACATGCTGGGCACAATCGCCGTACTGATCGTACTGCCGCATCAGCAACTCAATGGCCTGGAGGGCATCATGCAGGCCATCACTTCGAGCGCTGGGCGCATCGGCTGGTATGGACTGGGCCCGGCGGTCGCGCTCGTAATCTGCGTGGCCAATCTCGGCAGCGTTGGCGCCTATCTGGCAGCGACCTCGCGGCTGCCGTTCGTCGCCGGCATCGACCACTACCTGCCGCCGGCGTTCGGCCGCCTGCATCCGCGCTGGCAGACGCCTCACGTGGCTTTAATCGTGCAAGGATTGTTCTCCTTGCTGTTTGTGGTGTTGGGCCAATTGGGCAGTACGGTGCGGGGCGCTTACGAGATCCTCGTGAGCATGACGATCATCACGACCTTTGTGCCTTTTTTGTTTATGTTCGCAGCGCTGATCCGGCTGCAGCGCGAGCCGGCGGGACCGGAGATCGTCCGCGTGCCGGGAGGCAAGCCGGTTGCCATCGCGATCAGCGTTCTAGGTTTCGTGGGAACCTCTGCGGCCATCCTGGCGTCAATCGTTCCAAATTCCGACGAGCCGCACAAAGCGGTGGCCGTCGCCAAGCTTATGGTGTTGACCATCGCCGTGATTGGCGGCGGCGTGGTGCTCTATGCTGTGGGCAAGCGGCGAGCAAAAGGGTTCACCGCCCGGCACGCTGCGATCGCAGAATGATGTTGCCTCTGCGAACTGCGAGGGCTGGGCGTCGGCGATATCTTCCCAGGTAGCCCTATTGGCTCCAGACCGCCAATTCGTTTCCGTTGGGATCGGAAAAATGAAAGCGACGGCCGCCAGGGAAGCCGAAGATCTCGCGCACGATTTTCCCGCCCGCCTTCGTCACCTTGGCATAGGTATCTTCCAATGACGTGGCATAGATCACAATCAGTGGGCCGCGAGTTTTCTTCCCATCGGCGCCGGCAATCTCCGCGTCCTTGTTGAATCCGCCGGCTAAACGGCCATCAAGAAAACTGGTGTAGTCCGGACCGTAGTCCTGAAATTTCCAGCCAAAGACATCCTGATAGAAGCGCTTGGTGGCTTCGATATCAGTCGCGGGAAACTCAATGTAATCCACTTGCAGATTGTGCTCTGGTTGACTCATTCGCTTCGCCTCGGTGAGGAGTTCATGACGAGGTTAGCACACGGCTCTTCTGTTCTTCCGATCGGGCCGAGTTTCGCAGCACATCATCGGATATCAATATCGCCGGAGCTGGTAGAAGCTTCAACGGTCTGCCCGCCGCCGCGGACTGTTCCTTTGAGCTCGTGCCCGCCCATTGAGCCTTGCACGGTAATCGGCAGGTCGGAATGAATTGCGCCCGAACTGGTGTGCAGATCAACATTGAAGCCGCCGTTCGATGCCAGCGCCATGCGGATGCTTCCGGACCCGCTGTGCAGCTCCCACGGACCGGTCACTGCGCCGTCAGCTTCGATATCGCCGCTGCCGGTACGGGCATGCACCCCGCCGCTGATGCCGCGCACCTTGATGGTTCCCGAGCCTGTGTTCACATCGACATCGCCCGATCCGTTCAAGCTGGCGTCGATGTCACCACTGCCGGTCCGAGCGTAAAAGGGCGAGCCAACATTATCGGCAGTGATATTGCCGCTGCCGGTTTGGGTATGCAGGCGCGCGCCAATATCGCGCGCCCGAATATCGCCGGAGCCGGTTTGGGCCTGCACCTCGGCGCGAACTCCGCTCACCTCGACATTGCCGGAGCCGCTGTGAGCAGCGACAGAGGTCGTCGCCGGTACTGTGATTTCGTACTCGATGGAAATGTGTCGCTTCACATCGTCCGGCAGGTTATAGCCAACACGAATGCTGTTGCCGCTCTGCTGGATGGGAGGATTCGATTCCACTTGCTGCACTGCGTTGTCGTTGCTGAAGAACCAGCTGTTGGCGTGAATCGTTCCATGCACCACGACCTGGTTCGAGCTGCCGGTCTTAACACTGATGTCGCCGGATCCTGTGGCCACGTCGAGGTTGACGGTTCCGGAAACCTGCAGCGTGCGATCAAAGTGTCCTTCAGAGCGGGCGTGGAGAAGAATGGGAAAGAAGAAGAAGCTAAGCAGAACTGCGGTGCAGCGTCGGTTCATGACTTCTCTCCTGCATGATGAACGAGATCCAAACCCTCCACTCAAGCAAAAGCCGGCTTGAGTAGGGCACCGAATGGAGAAATCCTCCGCGATTACTGCTGCAGCACAACCTGCTCGCCCTGTTTGAGGCCGGAGGTAACCTCGGTTTTTACCCCGTTGGAAATACCGATGTTGACGGCGATCTTCTTCATGCCTTCTTTGCCGTGCGGATCGGGAATGTCGACCGAGGCCTTCTTGTCCTTGTCGTACATGATGGCAGCTTCCGGGATCATAAGCACGTTGTGATGCTCGTCGAGAATGATTTCCGCATTGGCGGTCATCTCGGCTTTCAATTCGCCGCCGGGATTATTGATTGAGACGCGCACCTCGAACGTCGTTACGTTGTCTTTTTCGACGCCCATAGGGGCAATCTTCGTGACATGTCCGGTGAAGGTCTTGTCCTTGAAAGTCTCCACCCGAATGCGCGCCGGCTGCCCCAGATACACGTGGCCGATATCGCTCTCGTCCACTTTCCCCTTCACGTAAACCTCACTGGTGTCGCCAAGCGTCATCACCAGCGTTGCGCCCGAGCCCAGCACCAGGATGGAGCTAACCGCGTCACCCACTTCCACGTCGCGCGAAAGCACGATGCCGTCGATGGGTGCGGTAATCGTCGTATAGCTGAGCTGCTCCTCGTACTGGCTAAGACTAGCCTGGTCCTTTTCCACTTCGGCCTGCGCCTGCGCTACTTTGGCTTTGTTGACGGTCAACTGCGCCCGCGCCACGTCACGCTTGTTGACGGCCATGATGTAACTTCTCTGTGCGTCATCCAGGGTGGCCTGCGAGACCACGCCGTCCTTCGACATCTCCTGTGCTCGCTGATAAGCGCGTTGCAGAGTCGGAATGTCCACGCCCTCGGCATCGACCTCGGCACGCTTCTCGTCGGCTTGGGCGCTCTTGAGATTGGCCTGCGAAGACAGCAGCTGCGCCTTGGCAGAATTCACCTGCGCCTCGATCTCCACTCGATCCAGTTCTGCCAAAACCTGGCCCTGCTTCACGCGATCGCCGGTATCGACGTAGAGCTTCTTCACGATGCCGCTGGCTTTCGACTTGATCTCAACCTTGGTAATGGGAGTAATCTTGCCGGTCGCCACAACGCTCTTGGTAATATCGCCGCGCTCCACCTTGGCTAGTTTGGTGGGATCGATCTTCGTGCCGCCGCGCGTGGCCGCCACCGCTACAATGACCAGCGCCACGATGGCGACCGAGACGATAGTCACGATCACCCAGCGCTTCTTCTTATGATTCTTACCGTTCGCCACTGCTCCTCCGCTCCCGGGCAGCACTGTGATGTTCTGTTTTCTAGTACGTTGAAGGATGAAGATTTGTTCCGTACGAAAAGACACAGGATCCCGCGGGCGCGCTGACGCCCTATGTATTAGACCAAGTTGGCGCTGGATCGGTAGCAGAACAGCCCGGCGCCTGATTGGAGATCAATTCGGGTTCCTCTTGCGGAATCTGCCGCGACTAGCGGCACCGGCTCACAATCAAGGTCATGTCGTCGCCTTGTTCGCCCTGGCTGAAGCGTTGCACCTCGACAATAATCGCGTCCAGCATCTCCACTGCCGCCTTCAGTCGGTTCGCTCGTACATTCTGGATCAGGCGCTCCTCGCCGAACTCCTCTGCCTCTTCGCCGGCTGCGGCTTCCGAAATGCCGTCGGTGTAGATGACCAGTACGTCTCCGGAGCTTAGCTGCTGTTCAGCTACCGAGCAATCCCACTGCTCAAAAAGCCCCAACACCGTCGCAGTGGCTTGCAGCCGTTCGACATCTCCGTTGGCGCGCATTAGCAGCGGAGGATTGTGTCCGCAATTGACGTAGCGGAGGGTTCGGTTCGCGTCGTCATAAATGGCAAAAAACATCGTGGCGTAGTTATTGGTCTCCGTGTTCTTGTAGAACAAGTGATTGACCGAACGCAGCAGCTGTTGCAGATCACCAATCGCCAGCGCGTATTGGCCACGCAGGTTAGCCTGCAAGTTGGCCATCAGCAGCGCGCCGGAGATTCCCTTGCCTGAGATATCGGCCAGCACCAGGCCCAGCTTGCCCGATCCGAAATCGAGAAAGTCGTAATAGTCGCCGCCGACGGCTCGCGTCTGAATGCATTTTCCGGCGGTTTCGAGCGTCTTCAGCATGGGCGCCTGCTGCGGCAAAAGCCGGCTCTGTACCTGGCGCGCGATTTGCATCTCCTGCTCGCTGCGACGCTCGGCTTCCATCCGTTCGGCCATCTGTTCCGCGAGCGCGATGCTGCGCATAGTGATACCGGCCTGACTGGCAACCGACGCCAGCAACCGCTTGTCACGCGCTGAGTAGGGCTCTTCCGACAGCCGCGCCCCCAGCACGATTAGGCCCTGCATCTTCTGATCGGACGAACCCCAGATCGGCACCAGGAACTCCGGACGCAGCGGCTCCAATTGCGTTCCGCGCAATATCGCGGGATCCAATACTACTGGCTCGCTGCGGCCCACCAGCCGATTCAGACCCGTTCCATCGCGCGAGAGCCTCAGGGCCGCTGCCGGCGGATCGCCCGCAAACGCCTGCAGATGCCCGTCGCGGGCTTGCAGGTAGACGTATAGAGGCTCGGGATGCAGCGCATCTTCAATCTGCTCGTGCAGCACAGTCGCCAGTTCTTCGCGGTCTGTTACGCAGAGGGCATTCTCAGCAAGGTTCTCCAATACCTGTTGCGCGTCATAGGCGCTACGGAAGAACGCGCGATCCAGCCGCGTCCGCACCCGGCGATGCACTTGCGTAGCGCCGGAGATCAGCAGCACGCCAAGGGTCGCGCCGATCGGTATGGCGGTTTTCGATCCCGCGGAAAAGCGGCGCGCATAGGCCTGTCCAAACCACAGCGTGATGCCCACCGAGACCAGCAGGATCAGAATCGCGAAACCTCGCTCCACCAGCAGGTAACGCGCGCTGCGGCGCAAGAGCACGGGAATAGCCATCACGCGATGCTTGAGCACCGCGTAGGCAAACGACAGCGGAAGCAGAAACAGGAATACGCCTTCAGCAAAACCCAGCCAGAAAGGTGGACCGTGATGAGCCAGATCGTACGGTATACCGATCAGTACGGCCGGCGTAACGCCCACGATGGTTCCCCACAACATGACCGTCAGCCGGCGCCGGTCTTCCATCCTGGGCGCGGAGATCACATTCCACAGCAGCGAGGCCATACCCAGTATTACGGCCCCATAACCCACGACCGTGTTCGTCATGTCGACGGCGGGTCTGCCGAGGATTGCAGAAATGGAGGGCAGCGCCTCCATATCTCCGTGGCGGATGCCGCCCCATCCGAAGCAGGCGCCGAAAATGAGCAACCCCCACTTCAGCCACGGAAGCTTGCGATCGATCGGCGAACGCGTGGGAAACACTGCGAAAAAGAAATAGAACAACCCGGGAAGCAGGCTTTTCATGAACGTCTGCGAGGCATACATGAATCTCTGTAAGAGGTGCGGAGCCGCTCCAATTGCGTCTGGCATAGCCGCTTCCGAGATAAATCCGGCGAACACGAGCGCCAACAGCCAGGCATTGCTGTCCTCCACTCGCAGGAACAAAACTGCCAGCCCCACCACCAAAAACAACAGCGGGTAGACGCCGATGACCTCCATGGCTCCCTTGCGCGCCAGGGAGACGTCGCCGGTACCTTGCACCGCGCGAAAAACCGGAGTCAGCAACAAAGGCTGCGCTTGGCCCGGACGCTGAATGGTCAGGTTGACGGTCTCGCCAGGATGAGAGGCAATCCAGACTTCATCCAGAATCTGCCCACAAGCTGCGGGGGACTTGACGCTGCGGCCATTAATGGCTGTAATGACGTCTTGCGGGCGCATCCCGGAGCGTTCCGCCGGACTGTTCTTCCACACGTTCTGCACGATCATTCCGCCGGGCGAAGGCTCAGTGTCCATGCCGACTTCGACCGGGATCAAGACGCGTTGGTAATACATCCAGGCGACGCTGTAAACCACCGTGGCCGCGGCAAACAACACAGCTAGCGTCAGCAACAGCGGCCGGTATCGTTCGCCTCGAGTTGGGTTCGCTGGCATCTGTCCGGTAGAGTCTCCTCGAGAGCAGTTTAGCCGAATTCGTAGTTGCCGTAGCTGCGCTCGTTTAGCATACCTGTGTATGGACGCGCGGCATCGCCATAGGAAATCGCGGCCCAGAGCGTCGTGATTGCGGTCATCATTCCCGCTCGCAATGAAGCGGACGTTATCGGGCGGTCGATTACATCGCTTTTGCGACAGAGTTGTGCTGACGCGCTCCACATCTTCGTCGTCGATGACAACAGCACGGATGGCACTGCCGACGCAGTGCGGCAAGCGACCGCGCAGAGTCCGCAAGCCGATCGCGTTCGCGTGATTAGCGGGCTACCTCTGCCGCCGGGCTGGTCGGGCAAGCTGTGGGCCGTGCAGCAGGGCATCGAGCAGGCGCTTACGCTGCAACCCGATTTTCTGCTGCTGACGGATGCTGACATAGAGCATGCGCCGGACAATGTCGCTAAGCTGGCCAGCATTGCCAAGGCCGGCAATTACGATCTCGCATCATTCATGGTAAAGCTGCATTGCCGTAGCGTGGCCGAAAAGCTTCTCATACCCTCGTTCGTGTTTTTCTTTCTTATGCTGTATCCGCCGCGATGGATTCGCGATCCGCAGCGTAAAACAGCCGGTGCCGCTGGTGGATGTATGTTGATTCATCCGGCGGCGCTCGAACGCATTGGAGGCATCGCTGCGATCCGCCAGGAGATCATCGACGATTGCGCGCTGGCGCGTGCGGTCAAACGGACCGGCGGCAAAGTATGGCTCGGCTTAACGCCCGACACGCACAGCCTGCGTGCCTACAATTCATTCGCTGAAATTGAACGCATGATCGCGCGCACCGCATTCAACCAGTTGCGCCACTCCCTGTGGCTGCTGCTGGGAACGGTGCTTGGGATGTTGCTGGTATTCGTTCTGCCGGTGGCGCTGCTGGCAAGCGGCTCCCCGATGCTCGCGGCGATCGGCGGCGCGGCTTATCTGCTGATCAGCGCTGCCTATCTGCCGATGGTGCGCTTTTATGAACTCAACCCGCTCTGGGCTTTGACACTGCCGCTCAGCGCGTTGTTCTATGTCGCCGCCACCATTCACTCGGCAGTGAAATATTGGATGGGCCGCGGCGGCGAATGGAAAGGCCGAGCGCAGGACGCGGCGCACTCGTAAGCTCAAGCGTTCTTCTGCTTGTATTCGTCGAACGCCACCAGAAACGCATCGATATCTTTCTTCCGCAGATAATATGGCGTCGATAATCGCAACTTCGACGGATCCCCACCACGAATCCTGATTTTCTTTGTTGTCCACATCCAATCCTCCAGCTTCATGCGCTGGATCGGCGGAACATTCACGGTCGCAATCGCGCAGCGCAACTTCGGATCGGGCGAGGTCCATGACCCCGCACCGCGCTTTGTCATCGCTGCCAACATGTAATCGCACAGCTCGCGATGCCGCCGCTCGATACGCTCCATGCCGATCGTATTTGCCAGTTGGATGGCCGCGCGCAGCCCGCACAGCGAAGGAACATTTGACGAGCCAATCCGCTGGAAGCGCTCGGCGCGAATCGTTTTGTCATCCCAGCCTTCAGTTGCGATGGTGTTCCAGAGATAATCAATCCTGTCGTTACGCACGTACAGAAACCCCGAACCCTTCGGCGCCTGCAGCCATTTATGCGGGCTGGAGCTGTACATATCACAACCGATCTCGTGCAGGTCGAGCTTCATCATACCGGTGACATGCGCTCCATCGACCGCCGACAGAATGTTCTTCGATTGCGCCAGAGCACATATGTCTTTCGCTGGCAGCACCACGCCCGTCACGGTCGTGATGTGGCTGAAGAAGATGACGCGGGTCCGCGGCGTTATTGCGTCGCTGAACAGGTTCAACACCTGCGGCGTGTCTGTCACCGGCTTCGGCAGCACAACTTTTCTTACCACCACGCCGTAGCGCTTGGCCTTCAATTGCCACGGCTGCTCGCCGCCGGGATGTTCCTGGTCGGTCATCAGGACCTCGTCGCCGGGCTTCATGTCGATGCCGTTGGCTATGTAGCTGTTCGCCTCTGTGGCATTGCGCAGCAGGGCAATCTCGTCGCGCGTGCATCCCACAAACGCAGCCAGTGGATCGCGAAACTCGTTCCACGGGCCGTAGCCCCAGATGGGATAGTCTTCGGGATCGGTCTCGTCCAGCTTTTCGGTCGAGGTGTAACCGTCGAAGACGGCACGCAACACGGGCGCGGGACTCGATCCAACCGTTCCATTGTTCAGGTAGATCTCGTCTTCAGGAATCAGAAACTGCTTGCGCAGCTCCGTCCAGTAGCTCTCTTCATCGCGGACATACAGCGCCGGATCGGGCAGCGACGATGGAGAATTTTGTAGTTGCGCCAGCAGATCGCCGCGAAATCCGAGCGCAGCGGCAACTCCGGCGCCGGCGGAAAGGCTGGCGGCAATAAATCGACGACGGTTGAGCACGAGCACCTCCCATGCTGCAAAGGCCAATCTTACGCCTTGAACCAGTTGCCAGTAATCAGTGCCCAGTAGCCGGTTCTCAGTTTAAGATCGTAGGCGCCGGCGATTTACCGCCAATAATGACAAGCGTCTTGCAACTGGCAGGTGCTGGCAACTGACTAGCATGGTTCGAATCGACAAGTGGCTGTGGGCGGCCAGATTCTTCAAGACTCGCTCTCTGGCAACGAGAGCTTGTGAGCTTGGCAGAATTCAATCCAATCATCAGCCGGCTAAAGCGGCTCGCGAGGTGCACGTTGGCGATCTGCTGCATATCAAGAATGACAGCGGCGACTTTCAGGTGAAGGTCCTCGAACTCAGCGAAACGCGTGGTCCGGCACCGATTGCGCAGACACTCTATGCAGAAACTGACGAGAGCCGTGAATTGAGACTGAAGGCCGCAGAGGAACGAAAAGCGACGAAGAGTTTCGCTCCTGCGCCTGAGGGCCGGCCCTCAAAGCGCGACCGTCGCAGGATCATTCAATTTCGCGGCGGGCGATAAGCCTTCCAGACCTGTGCCCGCGTCCGAGAGCCAATTGCGCTATGCCCGCTGAGCCGCGAAACCATTCTGCATTTATAGTTTCCATATCGCAATGCTGACCCGGGAGAACGTTCCACTTGCGCCTCTGACGACGCTCGGCGTCGGCGGGCCGGCTCGCTATTTCACCGAAGGTCGCACCGAAGCCGAGGTGATCGAGGCCGCCGATTTCGCCCGGTCGCGTGAACTCCCGCTGTTTGTGCTCGGCGGCGGCAGCAATGTTGTCATCGCAGATTCGGGATTCTTCGGACTGGTGCTGAAGATCGGCGTCGACGAAATCTCGCAGATCAAGAGCGCGAACGGCAACACAGCATTCGCGGCTGGTGCGGGATGCGATTGGGACGCGCTGGTGGCGCGAACCGTCGCTGCGGATTGCGCGGGACTCGAATGCCTGAGCGGAATCCCCGGCAGTGTCGGTGCTACCCCCGTGCAGAATGTCGGAGCGTATGGCCAGGAGGTTTCGCAAACCATTGAAGAAGTACGCGCCCTCGATCTGCAATCGCAGCAGGTCAAAACATTCTCGAATGCGCAGTGCAGATTTGGGTATCGAAGCAGCATCTTCAATACGACCGAGCGGAGCCGCTATGTGATCCTGAATGTCTCATTTGCGCTGCAGCAGGGAGCTAAACCAACGCTTCGCTACGCTGAGCTGCTGCAATTCTTCGCCGGACGCTCCGCTGAACCGACGCTAGCAGAAGTGCGCGCAGCAGTGCGCGAGATCCGGCATCGCAAGGGAATGTTGATTGTTCCCACAGACGAGGACTCTCACAGCGTGGGATCGTTCTTCAAGAACCCGGTCGTGCCGGCCGCCTTTTTTCAGAGCTTGTCGGAGCGGCTTGCATCGGCCGGATTGCAGCTACCCAGCTATCCGGCAGCAGATGGATTCCGGAAGCTGCCGGCGGCGTGGCTTGTGGAGCACGCTGGATTTCCAAAAGGCTCTCGCAAAGGACGGGCAGGCATTTCACAGAAGCATGCACTGGCGATCATCAACTGCGGCGGGGCGAGTGCTGCCGACATCCTCGCGCTAAAAGGGGAAGTCCAGGAACGGGTGCATGATGATTTTGGTATCGACCTAGAGCCCGAACCGGTCTTCGTGGGATTTAAGAAGCCGCCGTCAGCTGGCGGTTAGCATTTTAGCGGCGGTCACCATTCCGCCCGAAAACTAAAAGGCCGTTCCTAACAGCTAATCGCTGGTTGCAGCCCGTTTGTGCCACTCGGTCGCCCGCTCAAACGCATGTGCCAGGCGGAAGCAAGTAGAATCGCCTCCCGGCCGGCTCGAAATCTGCATACCCACCGGCAGCCGATCACGCGTAAAGCCGCACGGGACCGATGTGCTCGGCCAAAATAGCGCACTGAAAGGCGCGGTGTTGCGCAACAGATATTTCACTTCGAAGGGACGCACCTCTGCGATCGCCAGCGCTTCCAACTCAGCAATTCTTGGCGCGGCAACCGGCACAGTCGGAGTGATGATGGCATCCACCTGCTCAAAAATCTGTCCCGCTTGCGCGCGGAATTCCGCCAGCCGCCGCCGTTCGCGAATGTAGGCGGTGGCGCTAATGTCCGCACACTTCTGAACTCGGAAGAGAGTTCGCGGGTCGTACAGCTCTGGAGTCTTCGCGGCCATGGCTTCGTGATATTCGTAGATCTCCGCGTCAAAGATAGTGCGAAAGTTATCCACCGGCACTTCGACCTCGCGAACCTCCGCAACCAGCTTGCCAATTATCTCGAGTGCTGCCTCGAGTGACGATGCGACGTCAGGCTCGAGGTTGTCGAAGAAAAGCTTGCGCGCAACTCCAACTCTGAGCTCCGAAACATCTTCCCCCAGCACAGGCATAAATCCTGGCCATGACATCAAGGCGTCGATGACGGCAACCGCATCGCGCACGGTGGTCGTGATTGGCCCCACCGTATCGAACGACGGCGAGAGTGGAATAACTCCCTTCAAGCTGATCAGCCCGGCACTGGGGCGATGTCCCACAACGCCACACATTGCCGGAGGACAGCGGATGGAGCCCGACGTGTCGGTCCCTAGCGCAGCGACGCACAGACCGCCTGCAACTGCAGCCGCCGAACCTGAAGAAGAACCGCCAGTGATTCGCTCCGGATTCCAGGGGTTCCTGGCGGGACCAAAGGCGCTGACCACACCGCTCATGCCGAAGGCAAACTCGTGCAGGTTGAGCTTGCCAACGAGAACCGCACCGGCTTGCCGCAACCTGCGCACGACCTCAGCGTCTTCCGCCGGTATGCGGTCGCGATACTGATTGCTGGCTGCCGTGGTGCGCACGCCCGCCGTATCGAAAAGATCCTTGAGACCGATGGGAATGCCGTGCAGCGGCCCACGATAGTTGCCGGAGGTTATTTCGGATTCAGCCTGACGCGCCTGCTGCAGCGCGAGATCGGCAGTCACCGTGATGAATGCGTTGAGTGAGGGGTTCAGCCGTTCAATGCGCGCCAGGCATTCGTGTGTGAGTTCAACCGGAGACAAGCGGAGCGCGCGAATCTGCTCGCCAGCTTCGGTCAGAGTGAACATGCGGGGACATTGTACCGAAACTGTCGCACGGCGGCTCTCAGCTGTCGGCTATCGGCAAACCCCGGCAGCAGTGCGTTACCTCAAAATCCGTGCCCTCTGTTATCCGGGGCGACTCGAAAATCGCGCGATCTCTGAACTTATGCCCGCTTGCTTTTCTTTTGGCATTTCTCGCAGACGCCGTAAATCTGGAAGGTGTGACGCGTGGTGAGGTATTTGTTCTTACGGCCGACATCCCGTTCGACGCGCTCGATTTCGGCGGAGAAAAATTCCACCGAGCTGCCGCACTCGGTGCAAACCATGTGATGGTGATTGCGCCGCTGATATTGATGCTCGTAGCGAGCGATGCCGTCGTTGAAAGCAACTTCGCTGGCCAGGCCGCACTCAGCCAGCAGCTTCAGCGTGCGATACACCGTGGTGAAGCCGATACCGGCATCTTGCCGTTTCACCAGCCGGTACAATTCGTCCGTGGAGAGATGGTCGCGGGTATCGAGAAACGTCCGCAGGATAGTGTCGCGCTGGCCGGTACGCTTCAGGCCGACACGCTTGAGGTGATCGTGAAAGACCGACTCAGCCTCGCGCACCATCTGGCGCGAGATGGATGGCTGGTCGTCGATGCGTTTCTGGAGCATAGGCAGCTGCTCCGCAGAGCCTCACTGATTGTTGCAAGCTAGTTGCTACAAGCATAACACCGGCGGCAGGAAGAGTTAGGCGGAGACGGCTGAGATGCTGCCACCGTTCACGAGCGTTTGCGTGGTCCCAAGATACATAGTCTCGTCGAGGAAGCGAGCTGGAATTGGCGCAAAATTATCGCTGGCGGTGAATCGTCAAAGCAGTACGGAGCATAATTACAAGCCGTGTAGCAATGATTCTGCGCGTAAGTGCTATCGGCTAGCTTCTTCTTGTAGTGTTCGTCTGTGGACAAAGCGAGGTAATCATTGTGCGAAAACGGACACGGCAATTCCGCACTACTCCCGCGCTCACCCACACTGCGTTTAATCGTCTAATATATTCCTAATCGTTTTGTGGGAACCATCGCTTTGTTCCCCTCGTATTCCTTTCGTAGCTACTGGGTATCTTCCGAACTTTTGAGAGTGTGAATATGAAAAAGATCCTGCTTGTGCTTGCAGCCGGCCTTCTTGCCTGCTGCACAGCGGTTGCGCAGCGCCTGCCGCAGGGCGCATCTCCCGATCACTATTCGTTGATCATCAACATCAACTTTCCTACTAACAGCTACGAGGGCGACGAGACTATCGACCTGAGGCTCAGCAAGCCAGGCAATACCATTACACTGAACGCGCTGGAAATCGACTTCCACGAAGTTACCGTGACTGCAGGTGGACAGACCCAGACGGCCAAGGTATCCCTCGACGACAAGAACGAGCAGGCGACCTTCACCGTGGACAAGCAGCTTCCCGCCGGCGCGGCGAAAGTGCACATCAAATACACCGGACATTTGAACGACAAGCTGCGCGGCTTCTACCTGAGCACCTACAAGGGCAGGAAGTATGAAGTGTCGCAGATGGAATCGACGGACGCGCGCGTAGCCTTCCCTTGCTTTGATGAGCCGGCCTATAAGGCGACCTTCGATATGACGGCGATCGTCGACAAAGGCGACACCGCGATTTCCAACGGCGAGGTTGTCTCCGACACGCCTGGTCCCGGAGACAAGCACACCATCAAGTTTTCTACTTCGCCCAAGATGTCGAGCTACCTGGTGGAGCTGACGGTTGGCGATTGGAAATGCGTTTCCGATCACACCGATGGAGTGCGGGTCAGCGTCTGCACTGTACCGGGCAAAGAAAACCTGACTGCGTTTCCGTTGGCAGCCGTGAAGTTCATCCTTCACTACTACGACAGCTACTACGGGATCAAGTATCCGCTACCCAAGCTGGATAACATCGCGGTGCCTGACTTCCAGGCTGGTGCCATGGAGAACTGGGGCGCGATTGTCTATCGCGAAAGTGCCTTGTTGGTCGACGAGAAAAATGCATCGGTAGGGGACCAGCAGGGGGTTGCCGATACCATCGCGCACGAAATGGCGCACCAGTGGTTCGGCGATCTGGTTACGATGGCATGGTGGGATGACATCTGGCTCAACGAGGGTTTCGCCACCTGGATGACGCCGCATCCGCTGGCGCAGTGGAAACCGGACTGGATGGAAGGCCAGCAGGTTGTGCAGCAGGCCGATCGAGCCATGGCCGAGGACTCGGTGAAGTACACCCGTCCGATCCATCAGGAAGCCGAAACGCGCGCCCAGATCGAGCAGCTGTTCGACGGGATCGCGTACGGAAAATCGGCATCAGTGCTGCACATGCTTGAGTCATACCTTGGGCCGGAAACTTTCCGCAAGGGCGTCAATCTTTATCTGAAGGAACATGCTTACGGCAACGCGACTGCGGCGGATTTCTGGAGTGCGATGGCGCGCGCTTCGAAGAAGCCGATCGATGAAATTATGCCGACATTTGTCATGCAGCCGGGCGTACCGTTTGTCGACGTAGAGACGAAATGCGAGGGCGGCAACACGAACCTGAAGCTTTCGCAGAAGCGATACTTCGATACTCCGGCTCAGTTCAACGAGCCCGACAAACAGATCTGGCAGATTCCAGTTTGCGCGAAAGGTATCAATGGGAGTTCGGTCGGCAATCAGCAATGTTTCCTGCTAACACAGCGTGAGCAGGAATTCACGCTGAAGGGCTGCTCGAACTTTGTCTTCCCCGACTCGAACGCGCTCGGCTACTACCGCTTTAACTATGACACCGGCGGGCTGCACCAACTTGGCAAGGGCGTGGAAAGCGCGCTGACGCCGGAGGAGCGTGTCGCCCTGATTGGCAATGAGTGGGCGCTAATGCGAGTCGGCAAGCACAGCGTGGGTGACTATCTCGCGTTGGGCGCGCAATTGAAGGACACGCCTGGGTCGGTGCTGCTCAGCTCTTTCGGCCAGCACCTCGATATGATTCACGACGATATGCTCACTGCCGCCGATCGTCCCGAGTTCCAGGCGTGGCTACGGACACAGTTCTCTCCCGTGCTGCAGCAACTGGGATACAACGGGCGTCCCAACGACACCCCGGAAGAGAAGCAAAAGCGCGCCCACTTATTTGAGGGATTAGGGAATCTGGCGGACGATCCGCAGGTGATTCAGCAGGCGCAGACCATGGTGCAGCAGTACATGAAGAATCCGGATTCAATCGATGGCACCATGGTACGTCCCGTACTCGAGGTGGCTGCGCGGCATGGCGACGCCCAGCTCTACAACGAGTACAAGGCACAGATGCAGAAGGCCACTTCACCGGAACAGTATTACAGCTACTTCTATTCACTTGCGGAATTTCCGCAACCCGAGCTGACGAAGCAGACCTTGGAATCAACGTTGACTCCGGCAGTGCGTGGTCAGGATCTCTACATTCTTCTAGCGCTGCTGGGAAATCCCACCAGTCAGGCTGCGACCTGGGACTTCATGCGGACGAACTTCAACGCTCTGATGCAAAAGACCGGCGGCGGATTGGGAGGCGTGGGAATCTTCCTCTACGGAGCGCAGGGATTTTGCAGCTCTGAACGGGCGACCGAGGTAAAGCAGTTCTTCGAGCAGCATCCATTCCCGGGTACGGAACGCAATCAGAACCAGGTGATCGAATCAATCGATAACTGCGTGGCGCTGAGGGATCAGCAACAGGGCAACCTGTCAGCCTGGCTGAAACAAGCTGGGACGACCAACGCTTCTGCATCGAACGGCGGCGTGACCACGGGAGCTGCGGTGCGGTAAAACTCTGTTGGCTTCGAACCTTCACGGGCGTCCCTCACGGACGCCCGCTTTTTCTTTGGGGACTGCGGCTATTCCGTATGGCTTTGCCCTTCGTCGCCGGTCAGCTTTCTAGCGCTGCCACACGCTGTTTCACGTCGGCAAGAAAAGCTGCGTCCTTGATATCGCCGAGATTGATCTTCACATTGGCCATCGCACCTTCGATTGCAGCCCGCGCCAGCGACGTCCCCACCGCCAGATCGGAGGCCATTCGCGGGTTCGTGATCGGGCGCAGCGACTCGATGATGGCGCGCGTTTCTTTTGTCCGCTCCGCGACAACCAGCGGAATCAGCGTCGCCTTCTTGGTCGCCGCTTCCACTTCGGTCTGCGCGTCGGGATGATCTTTTGCCTTCTTGAAGGCCGCCATCACTTCATTAAACGATTCGGCGTCCGCATCGATGGCCGCTTTGAAGTGTTCGCGCAACTCCGCAAGCCGTGCGAGGGCGTCGCTTAGCTCGCGTTCGTACTGCAGATAGGCCTTCTTGCCGCGTGACATTGCGGCGACCATACTGCCCAGCGCCGCCGCCATTGCTGCGGTCGCGGCGGAGGCCGATCCGCCCCCCGGAGCTGCCGTCGGCGCAGCCAGCTGCTCGACAAATGGCTCAACTCCGGCCCGAATTCCGCCGACCGCCATCTTGCCGCTCATCACCGCCGCGAGACGATTCTCCAGAATGAGCGACGAATCGAAATTCTCCACTTGCAGAAACCATTCGGCGGCGTCTTCCAGCGCCTTCTTGGGAATCAATCCGACGATCTCACTCGACAACGGGATCACGCCATAACGCGCAGCCTCGCGCTTGACATACTCGAAGACGCGCGCGATCGGCGTCTGGTCGGTGTCGGTCAGGTTCATCGAGACTTGCGCCAATCCGCGCACGGGCACACCCATGCCTTTCACATAGCGAAGTCCGCCGCTGGAGAAGCGGATCGACTTTGCGACCTTTTTCGCGATATCGACCTCGGGCGTGTTGAGGTAGACGTTGTAGGCGACGAGGAATTTACGCGCGCCGACGATGGTCGCGCCAGCCGTGGGATGCAGCGCCGCTTCGCCAAAGTCAGGCTTGCGCGCCGGATTCGTTTTTATTTCTTCGCGAATGCCTTCGAATTGTCCACGGCGAACGCTCTCAAGATTCTGGCGTTCAGAAACTTGCGCCGCAGCTTCGTATAAGTACACAGGAATTTTGTGCCGCTTCCAGATCTCCTCACCCACGCGACGCGCGATGGCAACGCAATCCTCGAGCGTTACGCCTTCGATGGGGATGAATGGAATCACGTCGGCCGCGCCTAATCGAGGATGCGCGCCAGTGTGCTTGGTCAGGTCGATGAGCTCGGCCGCTTTGCCCACGCCGCGAATGGCAGCTTCGGCGATGTTCACCGGATCGCCAACCAGGGTGATCACGCAGCGGTTGTGGTCGGCATCCATCTCGCGATCGAGAAGATAGACACCGTCAATTTTCATTGCTTCGATGATGGCATCGACGCGAGCCTTGTCGCGCCCTTCAGAAAAATTAGGTACACATTCGACCAGTGCGGGCATAAGCACCAGCATAAAGCAAGCCGCGCAGTTCCCGAAGTGATTCGTCTGAACGAATGGGAGAACAGGACGCATCGTCCTGTTGCTGGCCGGCATCCGATGGCGCATCGTTCATTATCGGAGTGGTGCTGTGGGTCGATGGAGGTGTCGTGTCGAAACGTAAAGCAGGTTAAAGATGACTATTTAGTCAGAGAGTTCGCCGGGAAAAACTTCGTCCACGTAGCACCAGATCCATCCTTCGCCTAGCTCGATTGAACGAATTAGAGGGTGCTTGACGGCATGGAAATGTTTTGTGGCGTGCTTGTTCTTGGATGAGTCGCAACATCCCACATGGCCGCATTCGAGACAAAGACGCAGGTGAACCCATCTGTCGCCCAGCTTCACGCACTCCGGACAAACATGAATATTCGTATGCTTGACCTTAATGGTATCCAGGTGAGTGCAGGTATCAGGCATAGTGTCCTCCTTAATCAGCGCTCCAAAGCCTTGCGTTCCCATCGGGCGAGATCGGCCGCAGATTCATAGGTGCTCTGCAGAAAATCCAACAGTACTGTGCCGGGAGAATTAGCCGTGCGCACATCGTCATACATCAGCAGAAATTCTTTCATTTCGGAGTGGTAAAACGCGGCCGACGGCTCCACTTTGCGCGCCGAGAATCCCTCCGGCTCGGGCGCGGCGTAGGAATAAAAGGCCGGCCCGTCGATGGCTCCTCCGCCCGGCCAGAATCCAGCGCTGCTTACCTCATGCGAATACGCCTCGCGAGTGACGGGATCGGCACCGGGCCTTTCCGGTGCCCGCCTGCCGGAAAAACGGGTGACCGCCAGATCAAAGCTTCCCCAAAAGAAATGGACTGGACTGACTTTGCCCAAAAAGTGCGAGCGAAACTCTTTGAAGACGGCATCAACCCATACCAGAATGCGCCAAAATTTATGCGCTGACTCGGCATCGTACGAAGCGTGCACGTGGTCCTTCTCAAATCGAATCGTTTGTTCGGGCGGTAGCTCACAGGGCACCGTCCAGATCTTCACCGGCGTCCCCATCTCCGACAGCGCCGTCATCAGCGACTGGTAGAAGTCGGCGACGCTTTGCGGCTTCAGTGCGAGTTCCCTGCCCAAACCATCGCAAGTCTGGATCAACAATTTGTGGTCGATGAAATCGAACTCGATCTCGAGCGCTGAATCGCCATAAGGCATGAGCGAGGTCGTCAGTCCCCGAGCCGTGACGTAGAAGGTCACGTTCCACCAGTGATTCACCAGCGGACAGAGCTGCAGGCGGATCTTGCCCGCAATCTGCATCCACATGTGCAAGGTCGCGAGCGTATCCTTCCAGGACGCGTAGGGCAGTGCCGGCAAGTCAGAGCTGTTAAGGATGTGACCCGCTGAAGCTGCATTCATTGCCATCTCCCACGATCATTACTTTATACGATTACCTGACCGCCCGACGCGCGTCCGCTGCCCCAAACACAGAGATGCCAGCCGCGAGGGCGCCTCTCGAATATTAGAACGGACTGCGTTGAGATGCGGAAAATATCAAAAAAACGGAGCTATTTTGCGTCGCGGAAATAGTGAAGCATTGTAAGTGTCGCCGTGGGCATTGGCCTGATCAATTCGGTGATTCTGTAGACTTGTTCAGTTGGTTCTTGCTTAGTACTGGTGGAGGCTGAGATATGCGTCGCTTATGGCGGCTGATTGGTACCTCTGTCACAGTCGTTGTCCTGATTCTTGCTCCTAATGCTGGCGCCGCATGGGGAACGAGTCAGAATACTTCTTCCTTGCGTTTTGAAGTTTCATTCCCGGTGCAGCAGAGCGAAACGCCGCTCGATGGCCGGGTGTACGTCATATTGTCAACCGATGACAAGAAAGAACCACGTTTTGAGATCAGCGACGAGCCAGATACCCAGCAATTTCTGGGGATGGATGTGGACGGACTTGGCCCGGGGAAGGTTGCCACAATCGACGCAAGCGCACCTGGTTATCCCACCAAGAGCCTCGTTTCAATTCCTGCCGGCGATTATTACGTGCAGGGACTGCTGAATATCTACGAAACATTTCATCTTGCGAACGGGCACACGCTGAAGCTCCCACCCGACCGTGGCGAGGGGCAGAAATGGAACCGCAAACCCGGGAATCTGTTCAGCAAGCCAGTAAAGGTTCACGTTGATCCTGCACGAGGTGGCGTGGTCAAAATTTCACTGACGGAAAAGATCCCCCCATTGGAAGAACCGAAGGACACAAAATATATCAAGCATCTTAAGATCAAGAGTGAGTTGCTTACGAAGTTCTGGGGAACGCCAGTCTATATTGGCGCGGTGATTTTATTACCGGAAGGCTTTGACGAGCACCCTAACGCGCACTATCCGCTGATGGTGTACCAGGGGCACTATTCGCATGATTTTCGCGCGATAGTCGATTGGCGGGACGCACCTCCTACTTCCGAAATGAAAGGTCGAGAGCGGCTGCGCGCAGAGTATGCCTACAAGTTTTATCAAGATTGGACTTCAGGAAGGCTGCCGCACGTTCTTCTCTTGCAACTTCAGCATGCCAATCCTTACTACGACGACTCTTACGCGGTGAATTCTGCCAATGTGGGTCCTTATGGCGATGCCATTACGCAAGAAGTGATTCCGGAGGTTGAAGAGCAGTTCCGCGGGATAGGCCAGGGCTGGGCACGCGCCCTTTATGGCGGCTCAACCGGAGGCTGGGAGGCTGCAGCCATGCAAATCTTCTATCCCAAATTCTTTAATGACGCATTCTGCTTTTGCCCCGATCCTATCGACTTCCGCGCATACCAGGCTGTGAATCTTTATGACGACAACAATGCCTTATGGATTGAAAGTAACTGGGGAAAGGTACCTCGTCCGGGCGAGCGTAAAACCGACGGTAGCCTGGTAACCACGATGGACCGCATGAATCAGCGGGAAGCTGTTCTCGGTAGCCATGGACGCTCGACCGATCAATACGACATATGGCAGGCTGTGTTCAGTCCGGCTGGCGAAGACGGGTATCCCAAACCTATCTGGGATCCCATGACCGGAGTCATTGATCATGATGTTGCCAACTACTGGAAGGAACACTACGACCTGCGCTATATCCTACAGCGCGACTGGAAGACGCTGGGACCCGATCTGGTTGGCAAGCTACACTTTACGGTCGGTGACATGGATTCGTTTTACCTGAATAATGCCGTGCATCTGATGCAGGATTTTCTAGTGACCACCAACTATCCCTACTATGACGGCGATTTCGAGTACGGACCCGGACGCCCGCATTGCTATACCGGCAACGACGGCCTGCCGATCGAGGCTGCCGGGTTGACCGCGAATCAGCGTGTGATCCGCAAAGCTGTCGCGCGCATGTTGCAGACGGCGCCCGCCGGAGCCGACGTGAGCAGTTGGAGATATTGATGTAGGAACCTGAGGATTCTCGAGCTGCGTTGCCCGAGCGAGCCGACAATGACCATTCGCGATGTTTACAGATCACAAGCGGATGTTCTTCTCTCGTTATAATCTGGGGTTGCCCTCCGGAATTGGTTGGCTTTGACTGGTGAAGGTCCCGAGGCTTGAACGTGCCCGCAGCCTCCTCAAGCATTGTCCTCGGCACTCCGCGGGCTGATGGCTAAGAATTCCTATCGTAGGTTGTTATGACAATTATTAAGCAAGACGATCTCATCCAGAGCGTGGCTGACGCTCTGCAATACATCTCCTACTATCATCCGGTCGATTTCATCAAGAGCCTGGCCAGCGCTTACGAAAAAGAGCAGTCGCCGGCGGCGCGTGATGCCATTGCACAACTTCTCATCAACTCACGGATGTGCGCCGAGGGACATCGTCCGATCTGCCAGGACACCGGAATCGTTACCGTGTTCCTCAAAGTCGGAATGAATGTGCAGTGGGACGCGACGATGAGCGTCGAGGAGATGGTGAACGAAGGCGTGCGCCGCGCGTATCTGCACGAGCACAACAAGCTGCGCGCCAGCATTCTCACCGACCCCGCCGGAACCCGCAAAAACACTAAGGACAACACACCTGCGGTGATCAGCATGACCATCGTTCCGGGCGACAAGCTGGACGTGATTGTTGCCGCCAAAGGCGGAGGGTCGGAGGCGAAGTCGAAGTTTGCCATGCTGAATCCGTCGGACTCGATCGTGGAGTGGGTGCTGAAGACTGTACCCACGATGGGCGCCGGATGGTGCCCGCCGGGAATTATAGGTATCGGCATCGGCGGCACGGCAGAAAAAGCCATGCTGTTGGCGAAGGAATCGCTGATGGATCCGATCGACATTCAGGATCTCATTGCGCGCGGGCCGAAGAACACGGCCGAGGAGCTGCGCATCGAGTTGTATAAGAAAATCAATGCGCTCGGCATCGGGGCTCAGGGCCTGGGAGGACTGACCACCGTTCTCGATGTGAAGGTGAGGGATTATCCGACGCACGCGGCGAATCTGCCGATCGCGATGATCCCGAATTGTGCCGCGACGCGCCACGCGCATTTTGTGCTCGACGGTAGCGGGCCGGTCGCGTTGAAGCCGCCGTCACTGGAAGATTGGCCAAAGCTCACATACGATCCGGTCGGCGCGCGGCGGGTGAATCTGGACACCGTGACGCGCGAGCAAGTGGCGACATGGAAGCCGGGCGAGGTGCTGCTGCTCAGCGGCAAGCTGCTGACTGGGCGCGATGCCGCGCATAAACGCATGACCGAGATGCTGACGCGCAAAGAAGCGCTGCCGGTCGACTTCAATAACCGGTTCATCTATTACGTTGGGCCGGTGGATCCAGTTCGCGATGAAGTGGTTGGGCCGGCTGGCCCCACGACGGCAACCCGCATGGACAAATTCACTCGCCAGATGCTGAAGGAGACGAACCTGCTCGGCATGGTTGGCAAGTCGGAGCGCGGTCCCGCGGCAATCGAAGCCATTCGCGACCACAAAGCGGTTTACCTCATGGCTGTGGGTGGCGCGGCGTACCTGGTTTCGAAGGCGATCAAGAAGTCGCGGGTGATGGCCTTCCATGATCTTGGCATGGAAGCGATTTACGAATTCGAAGTTGAGGACATGCCAGTGATGGTGGCCGTGGATGTGAACGGAGAATCCGTCCACGAGACCGGGCCGAAGGAATGGCAGGCGAAGATCGCAGAGTTGGTGGAGATTGGGTAAGCGGCAATTAGCGGTTAGCAATTAGCAGTTAGCAAGTAGAACTATCAGTCCCCTCGACAGTATTCTGGCGACGCATCAGCCTGCGCGATCATCTGTCTACATAGAGGGCAACTCATGTCTACTGCGACGCAGTCCAGCACGCGTCTCGAAAAAGATTCTCTCGGCCATAAGAAAGTTCCCGCCCACGCTTACTATGGCATTCAAACGACGCGCGCGGTGGAGAACTATCCCATCAGCGGATTGCGCGCGCATCCAACGCTTATTCGCGCGGTTGCGATGGTAAAGGAAGCCGCGGCGTTGGCCAATCGCGAACTCGGACTCATCGACGCGAAGACAGCGAACGCGATCATCCAGGCTGCCAAAGAAGTTCAGCAAGGCAAGCTGCACGACCAGTTCGTGGTTGATGTCTTCCAGGCGGGCGCGGGCGTCAGCTTCCACATGAACAGCAATGAGGTGATTGCCAACCGCGCCTCGGAGTTGCTGGGCGGCGCACGCGGCGAGTATAAGCACGTCCATCCCAACGACCATGTGAACTATGGACAGTCGACCAACGACGTGTTCCCCACGGCGATGCGGCTGGCCACGCTGCTGGAGCTGGAAAATCTTTATCTCGCGCTGGATGGCCTGATTGCGGCGCTCGACGAAAAGGGCAAAGAGTTTCATCACGTGCTGAAATCGGGACGCACGCACATGCAGGATGCGGTTCCGATGCGGCTGGGCCAGGAGTTCGCGGCGTACGCGGGCGCCATGAAGCGCGCGAAGAAATCGATTCGAGAGCAGGCGGAGTTTTTGCGCGAGCTTGGACTGGGCGGATCGGCGGTGGGAACGGGCATCAACACGCATCCCGATTATCGCCACAAAGCGATTGCCGAGTTGTCGCGCATATCGGGACAGAAGCTGCACGCCGCCGATGATCTTCGCTACGCGATGCAATCGAATCTGGCGATGTCGAGCGTGAGCGGAGGGCTGCGCAACCTGGCGCTGGAAGTGATTCGCATCTCAAACGATCTGCGGCTGCTGTCCTCCGGTCCAAATACCGGGCTGGCGGAGATCAATTTGCCGGCGCTGCAACCGGGATCGTCGATCATGCCCGGCAAAATCAATCCGGTGATGCCGGAGCTGGCGGCAATGGTTTCGTTCCAAGTCGTCGGCTACGATACGGCTGTTGCGCTCGCGGTGCAGGCTGGTCAACTCGAACTCAACGTCATGATGCCGACGATGGCTTACAGCGTGCTCACGTCAATCACCATCATGACGAACATGCTTGGTCAGCTGACGGAGTTCTGCATCAAGGGAATCACTGTAAACCAAAAGCGCACTGATTATTACGTGCAGAGCACGGTGTCGCTGGCGACCGCGCTGAATCCGTATATCGGCTATGCCAAGGCGGCGGAGATCGCGAAGGAATCGGTGAAGACGGGCAAGTCGATTATCGACATCGCGCGCGAGCGCGGTGATTTGACGGAAGCGCAGATCAAGGAAATTCTCGATCCAGCGCGCATGACCGAGCCGGTCGCTCCAACGGATGCGGCAAAGAACCAAGACAGAATCAAGAGCAGGGGCTAGGGGATTGGGGATGGTGAATCGTGGATGGTGGTTCGCTATCGGCTAATCGCCGCCGCATGCCCGATCCTACAATCCATGATCGATCAACGACCACGATCAACGATCCACCATCCACGATTCACGATCTACGCTAGCGGATGACTGACAGCTTCATTTCTTGTAAATGATTTTGCCTGCGCGGACGGTGTAATCGACTTTGGCGAAGTTGCGAACGTCGACAGCAGGATCGCCGTCGAGCACCACCAGATCGCCAGCGTCACCTCTTGTCAATTCGCCTGTCGCTCCAGCGTTGAAGAAGCTCGTGGGATTGGTGGTGAGCGATGCCAGAATGTCGCGCCAAGTCATGCCGCTCTTCGCCATCAGAACGTACTCTTCCGTTGTGTCGTAATGCTGGGTGAATCCGACGTCTGTGCCGAACAGGATGGTCCCACCCTCATCAAAATAACTCTTGAGCTCATTGACTCCCGCCTGCACAAAGCGCTGCGTAGCCTGCGCTGGAGCACCCTCCATGACCACCTCCCACAATGTGAGAGTGGGAATCAAGGCCACGTGCTGCGCCTTCATTCGTGTCAGCTCGTCTTTGGTGTATTCCCCCTCGGTCGGGATCGTATGTGCCAGCACGTCGACCCCCGCGGCCAGCGCGTTGTCCTCTCCGGCACGGTTCTGCGGATGTGTGAACACCGGCTTGCCATGTGCGTGCGCTACGTCCACCGCAGCCTTGGCCACGGGTTCCGGCATGACGACAACGGGGTTATTGCCCTGATACGATCCCGTAAATAGTTTGACCGCATCGTCGCCGGCAGCCATGTACCCCATCGCAAGCTTTCGTGCCTCCTCGGGAGTATCGGCCTGCGGCAAACCGGACATGCCGCTCAGGTAACTGGGGATCTTCTTAGGAAAGATGTCTCCCGCCATGTAGATCTGGGGCCCGGCCAGCTCGCCGCTGGCGATGCGACGCTTCAGGGCGTTTGTGTTGTCCGGCAACGATCCCAAATCGAAGACCGCAACGAAGCCCCAGCGCGTCAGCATCTCCTGCATGTGCTGCTCAAGCTTATCCGCCGAAGCGTTCGCTGCTCCGTTCCATGCCTCTTCCGTAAAGTGGACGTGGCTATTCCAGAAGCCGGCGGTAATCACCTTGCCTTTGCAATCGATGATCTGATCAGTGTCCGGAATAGCGATTTCGGGCCGGTTGCCAACGACCAGGATCCTGCCGTCATGGATAAGCACCGCCGCGTCGTTGATTGCAGGCGCGGTCGGCGAGACATAGACCTTGCCACCAACCAGGGCGAGGTCGCGCGAGGAGCTGGTCTTCTCCTGCGCCCGACAAAGTCCCGGGATAATCAGAAAAAATGCGAGTACTGTGCAGGTACAGCGCAGGAAATAGGCAGGGTCATGCCGCGTCGTGGTCATGATTCATGATACGTAATCGCCTGAGCATGGTTCTGCATTTAATACGCCCAACGCAGCAGCGTTGCGCCGGAGGTAAATCCTGCTCCTACCGCGGCCAGCAGCACCAAACTACCCTTCTTGAGCTTGCCTTGTTCCAGCGCAGTTTGCATGGCGAGCGGGATGGTTCCTGCGGTGGTGTTGCCGTAGCGATCGATGTTGATGATGACCTTTTCCATCGGCATCTTCAGGCGATCGGCGGTGGCAACGATGATCCGCCGGTTAGCCTGATGAGCGATGAAGCAATCGACATCCTGGCCAGTGAGGCCGTTTTTCGCCAGAACGCGCTCGGTCATCTCGGCCATCTTCTTCACCGCATATTTGAAAACCTGCTGGCCGTCCTGATGGATGTAGTGCATCTTCTGGTCGACGGTTTCGTGGGTTGCGGGATGGAGGCTGCCGCCTCCGGGCATATGGAGGAACTGTCCACCGACACCTTCAATCTGCGCTTCGATATCGATGATGCCGACCTCTTCGTCTTCGGCGGCGGGCTCGAGCAGGACCGCGCCCGCGCCATCGCCAAAGATGATGCAGACGGCGCGATCGGTGAAATCGGTCATGGAGGAGTTGACGTCGGAGCCGATGACCAGAACTTTCTTGTACCGGCCGGATTGAATGAATTCGGCACCGGCGCCGAGCGCAAACAGAAATCCAGAGCAGCCGGCGGAGACGTCAAAGCCCCAGGTTCGTTTGATACCCAGCTTGTGCTGGACGAGACACGCGGTGGAGGGGTACATCATGTCCGGCGTGACCGTGCCGACCACGATAAGATCGATCTCCTGCAGGTCGACGAGATGCGACTTCTGTAGATTCTTCACGGCTTCGACGGCGAGATCACTGGCAGCAACGCCCTTGTCGACCAGATGGCGCTCGCGGATGCCGGTGCGCTCCAAAATCCATTCGTTGGTGGTGTCGACCATCTTTTCGAGATCTTGATTGCTGAGGACGCGAGGCGGGACGTAGGTGCCGAGAGCGGTGATTTTTGCGCGGCGACAATTAGCCAATAGAATTCTCCCTATGAATGACCATTCATTATAGCGACCGGGAGAGCTTCGAGCTTTGAGCTGGGGGCTCGCGCCTCGGACTAAAAAAGCCGGGCGCCAGTTGACCGCTGCACACGCACTGGCCTGCTACCGTTGCTTCCTTCCGGACCTGGCGGGATTCACAAGATTGCGTTGCGCGGGACCAGCGCCCGACCTTCCAATATAGCATCGCTATGCCGACGCCGGGCGATGCAGAACAGTAACAGACCGCAGCCAAACCCGCGCAGCTTGCGGTTATGAGTCTCTCCTGCAAAACTAAATTCGTGGGCCGTTTCGAGTCGACCGTTGAGTTTTATTCGCGCTATCGAGAGCCGTATCCTGCGCGATTTTTTCCGCACGTTGCGGAGCAACTCGGCTTTGGCGGATCGGAAAGGCTGTTGGACGTTGGCTGCGGGCCGGGCCTGCTTGCCATCGGGTTCGCACCGTTCGTCGGAGAAGTGACGGCGCTCGATCCTGAGCCTGCGATGATGGCAGCTGCGCGAGCCGCCGCAGCCGAGGCGCACGTGGAGGTCTCGTTTGTGCATGGGCGACTTGAGCAATTCTCAACGCCGACTACCTACGACATCGTCGCCATTGGGCGGGCGCTGCATTGGCTGGACCGCCAGCGCAGCTTGCCGATGCTGGAGCGCCTCTTGCCGACGTCGGGGCGGATTCTAATCTGCGGAGCGTCGAGTCGAGAGAGCCCAGATGCGCCGTGGGTCAAGACCTACGACCAGGTGCGACGTTCCTACGCTGACGATCCGGACGAGCAGCGGTATCTCATCAAGGGCAGCAGCTGGTTTACGGGATCGTGTTTCGCGCTGGCCGGCGAGATATCGATCACCGAGCGGCGCGAAGTCACGATTCCGGAGTTGATTGGCCGCGCGCTATCGAAGTCGAACACCTCGCCTGCAGTGATCGGCGAGCGACGCGCCGCGTTTGAAGACGATATCCGCGAGGCAGTCGAGCCCTTTGCGCGCAAAGGCGTTTTGGAGGAAGAGATCGTCGCTCGCGCCACGCTTTTCGCGCGGCCAGCACAATAAATCGCACGTGGTCTCTCAGCGGCTAAAGCCGGAGCAATTTTCACGCTGGACGGCTTTAGTGTTATCGCGGCTGCTCGGCTAGCCCGATCTTGACCTGACAGACCCGAAATCTGCCGGCAACGAGAAACAACTTTCCTTTCGCCGAGCAGGGGCTACAATGGCCCGAACAGCTCAACGCATTTGTGATTTGCATGACGGCGGCGGTGGTTGGGGTCGCAGCATGCCGCCGCGCCGAAAGGAGCGACTATGCACGTGCCACGAGAGAAGCAAGCTGTACCGGAGGGGCAGCCGCTCATCCGCATTGGGCTAGGCCTGGCGAACTGGAGCGAGCGCTGGTTTCCCGACCCGCTGGTGTTTGCGCTGCTGGGAATTGTGGTGGTCTACGTCGTCGGCCTGCTGCTGCATCAAAGTCCCGCCAAGCTTGCTGTGCAGGGTGGCAAGAATTTCTGGGCACTGGTTCCCTTCACCATGCAGATGGTGATGATCATCATCGGCGGATATGTGGTCGCGTCGACGCCGCTGGTGTATCGCGCAATTCGCTGGCTTGCCGGAATTCCCAAGACGCCGCGCGGTGCGGTTGCCCTGGTGGCGCTGTTCTCGATGCTGACGTCAATCATCTCCTGGGGATTGAGCCTGATCTTCAGCGGACTGTTCGTCCGCGAGCTGGCGCATCGGGTCAAAGGGATGGATTATCGCGCAGCCGGCGCGGCGGCCTATCTGGGACTGGGCGCGGTGTGGGCGATGGGACTCTCGTCCTCGGCCGCAATGCTGATGGCGACCAAGTCAGCCATACCAGCTTCGCTATTCAACATCAGCGGGCTGATCCCACTTACGCAGACGCTGTTCCTGTGGGAAAGCATCGCAACCACGGCAATCCTGATCGTGCTGTCGGTGGTGATCGCGTACTTGTCGACACCGTCGCCTGAGCACGCGCGAACCGCCGAATCCTACGGCATCGAGTACCGGCCGCTTCACGCCAGCCTTGAGCCCAAGACCAAGCCCGGAGAGTGGCTGGAGTACAGTCCGCTGCTGAATGTTCTGGTGGCGGCGCTACTGTGCTGGTACCTGGTCGACGTCTTTCGCACCTCGCCGCAAGGGGCGCTGGCCGCGCTCGATCTCAACACTTACAACCTGATGTTCATCACCGTTGGGCTGCTGCTGCACTGGCGGCCCAAGCGCTTTATGCATGCCGTAGCCGAGTGCATCCCGGCAACCGGCGGCGTGCTGATCCAGTTCCCGTTTTACGCGGTGATCTTCGGAATGATAGTAGGCACGGGCATTGCCGACACGCTGGCGAAACTGTTCGCCTCCGTCAGCACGCACAACACATACCCGTTGCTGGTGGCGATGTATTCGGCGGTGCTGGGCGTATTTATCCCGTCGGGCGGGAGCAAGTGGGTTATCGAGGCGCCGTATGTGTTGCAAGCTGCGAACCTGCACCAGGTGCATCTGGGATGGGTGGTGCAGATCTACAACGCATCGGAGGCGCTGCCGAATCTGGTGAATCCGTTTTGGATGCTGCCGCTGCTGGGCATCTTGCGATTGAAGGCGCGCGACATTGTGGGATATGGCGTGCTGCAGCTGATCGTACATATCCCGGTGGTGTTTTTTCTGTGCTGGCTGTTCGCACACTACATTCCTTATGTGCCGCCGATGAAGTGAGGGCGTCCGGCTATTTCAGGGTATCGGCGCCGGCTTTGGCGCACTGCGCATCCTGCGCGCTGGCGGCACCAGAGGCGCCAATCGCGCCCACAATCTTTCCATCCATTACGATTGGAAAGCCGCCCTCAAGCGGCACCGCGCCCTCAAGCGCCAATACGCGCAGCCCTTCGCCGCCAGCGGCTACGGCATCTTGAAAAGCTTTGGTCGGCCGCTTGAAAGTAGCCGCAGAACGCGCCTTGTCAATCGCAACATCGGCGCTGGCGAGTTGCGTGTTGTCCATCTTCTCGTAATAGACGAGCGTGCCTGCGGGATCGACGACGGCAACGGCAATCGTCCAGTGATTTTTCTTCGCTTCCGCGATGGCGGGAGCCGCGGCTTTCTTGGCGTCGTCAACGCTGATGGGCGGCCCGTAGGGATTCGGCATCTGGGCGAACGCGGCGGGCAAAGCGGCGATGGTGAACATCAGGACAGCGAAGTACTTCACAGCCAATCTGTATGGCATGATCTCTCCTTTACTTGACTGCTGATTCAGCTAAGAGATCATACACGCGGGTGTAGCGACGCTACTCAGAAAACCGCGGTACTAACTTCGGAGTTATGGGCTGAAATCAGAGGGGCCCGTTAGTCGCCCGCACCGACCGCGAGCGTATTCGATGTTGGCAATCGCTCCACATCCCCGCGCAGATGTCGGCGCAGAGTTTCGCCGTCACCGAACCCCGCACTCTGCGCGACCGCTTCCAGCTTCTCCGGAGTGGCTGCAAGCTTCGCCTTGGCGGCTTCGGTCCGCAGACGGGCGACGAATCGCGCCGGGGTGGTGCTGACTTGCTGAGTGAAAACGCGGCTGAAATTGCGATCGCTCATGCCGACACGGCGGGCCAGCGCAGGCACGGAAAGATCCGCGTCCAGATGCTCCGAAATCCACGCGATGAGATCGCGGATAGGCTGATGGTCGGCAGCCTGTGCCGCGAGTTGCGAACTGAATTGACTCTGCCCCGCACCACGTCGCATAAACAGCACCATGCGTCGCGCGATCTCCAGTGCCAAGGCATGGCCGTGGTCTTCCTCCAGCATGGCCAACGCGAGATCGATTCCGGCGGAAACACCGGCGCTGGTCCAGATATTTCCATCCCGCGTGAATATGCGATCACCATCGACGGCAATGCGGGGATAGCGTTGCGCAAGCAGATCGGCAAATTCCCAATGGGTTGTCGCCTGGCGTCCGTCAAGAATTCCCGCCGCAGCCAGGACGAAAGCTCCTGCACAGATCGAGCCGACGCGTCGCACATCCTGCGTGCGCGCGCGCAACCACGCGAGCAATTCGGGATCGATGCGCGCTCTAACGATGTCGGGGCTGGCGACCACGAGCAAGGTATCGATGGGAAATGCCGCTTCCCTCCACGGGACGCCGCCAGAGAGGATCAGTCCCGAGCTCCTGGTTATCGATGATTCGTCGGCGCGAAGCAATTCCACTTCATACGCGGGAGTGCGTCTTTTTCCCGAGCGGCTCAAGTGTACGGATGCGCGAGTGAAGACGTCGAACGGACCAGCCAGGCCCATCAGATGTTGGCCGGGAAAAATCAATATCGCCACGCGACGCGTGGGCCATTCGTTCAACTGCAGACCGTCATTGGAACTTCTTACATCCATGCATCATTGATGCGTAAGCAGCGCACAACGCTACATGAAAAGAAGTTGAACGCGCGATTGGCAGAAATTGAGGCGAAATTGTCCGAGTGAAAACATTGGCAGAAATCGAGGGCAAGTTGTCCGTGCGAACGATAGTCGCGAGCAATCTGATACAGCGTGTGAGGAGGAAAAGATGATGAAATTCCAAAAGCTGATTCCTGTAGCGCTTCTCTTCTTGCTTTCAATCGGAACCTTGGCGGCGCAAACCAGTTTGCCGGATGCGCACAACGATAGCTGCTGGTCGAGCCTGTCCGCGTTGCGGGCGTGCCAACTCCAGGTCCAGCAGGAGGCCGAGCAATACGCGCAGAATTGCACTTCGTATCCGGAATACCAGTGCAATAACTATTACCAGCCTCCGCCGAAGAATTCGGCCAAGACAGCGAAAGCTAAGGCGCAGTCAACCGCCAGCACGCCGGCTGCTACTGCGACTTCGACTTCAGGCAGCACCTCCGATGCCGGCATGGCTGCCAACAACGCGAACTAATAACTGCTCCTTCTCGCCCCATCTCATCTGACGTGGGGCTTTGTTTTGCCCGCGTAGCTTTTTCTTGCGGCTTTGACATGCCGTGATATGCTTCTGGCCAAGCTGAGCGAAAATTCTGTGTCGTTTGCTTCGCAGCTCGGCTCAGATGTTCTTTTGCGCCCGTCCCGCAGCAGCGGAGGACATCATGGTCAACCGGGCAGTCAGTATTCCGCCAACGAGAACCCACACCAAACTCACGCGCCAGCAAATTACCGGCTTCTGGGGAGCATGGACCGGCTGGACGCTCGATGGCATGGACTCCGTCATCTACGCGCTGGTGCTCAGCCCGGCGCTGAACGAGCTACTGCCTAAGTCGGGGATCAAGGCAACGCCCGCAACCGTCGGTTACGCCGGATCGGTGCTGTTCGCGCTGTTTCTTGTGGGATGGGGACTGTCGCTAATCTGGGGACCGATTGCCGACAAGTTTGGCCGCACCCGCGTGCTGGCCGCAACCATCTTCGTCTATGCGATCTTCACTGGCGCTGCGGCGATGTCGCAAACCGTGTGGCAACTGGGATTGTTTCGCCTGCTGGCGGGAATCGGAATCGGCGGCGAATGGGCGCTCGCCGGAACCTATGTCGCCGAAGCATGGCCGGAAGATCGCCGCAAGATGGGCGCGGGATATCTGCAGACGGGTTATTACGCCGGCTTCTTTCTTGCCTCCGCGCTCAATTACACCGTAGGTGCGCACTTCGGTTGGCGCGCCATGTTCTGGTGCGGAATGACGCCGGTGATTGTGGCTTTCATCGTGTTATTCCGCGTGAAAGAGCCGGCGCGCTGGGAGCAGAAAGCAAAGGCAAAAGCGACCGGCGGGCTTTCGTCGCTGCGCAGAATCTTCAGTCCTCCCTATACGCAGCGCACGGTAGTCAACACGGTGCTGTTGGCGGCGGCGATCTGCGGCTTGTGGGCCGGCGCCGTGTATGCTCCGACGGCAATCATCAACCTCGCGAAACGCGCGGGCATGGTGCAGAAGGAGGCGGTGCACACAGCTTCATTGGGCATGGGACTGCTGTCGGTGGGGACGATTCTGGGATGCCTCGCGGTTCCGCCGCTGGCCGAACGCTTCGGCCGCAAGCGCACGCTGGCATTTTATTTTGCCGGCATGCTGATCTGCATTGTGCTCAGCTTTGGCTGGGCGTTTTACCTGCCGCACGGATTGAATCCGTTCATCGCCGTATTGTTCTTCCTGGGATTTTTTGGCGGTAACTTCGCCGTCTTCAGCCTGTGGCTACCGGAGCAGTATTCGACGAATGTGCGCGCGACAGCGTTTGCTTTCACGACGTCGTTCGGGCGCTTTTTTGCCGCGGCAGTGAATTTCGGCGTGGGCGGGTTGGTCATCCAAATGGGAACGTTGGGCAAGCCGGTCGCGTTCACTGCGATCGCGTTTGGCATCGGATTGCTGGTTATTCCGCTGGCAACGGAGACACGCGGCGAAGTGCTACCCGAGTAGCGGAAATTCAGGGTTGGTGTACGGCTGCGTGTCTGAAGGTCGCGCTCCACCCAATCCACCCGATGCCGTCTATAAAGTTCTGGAGTGCTCTACGCTCAATCGCCCGTGCCCACCTTGGCCCTTAGTTCCAGAAAGCGCGGTTCTTCTTCGTGACGCAGCACTCGTAACGCACCTTCCGCGAGCGCTTGAAGTTCATCTTCCCCCGGGTATCGAACCGTCGGGGCGATCCAGTTGATGTATTCCTGCAGCGCCGAGACCAAACGGTCGGAATGGGCCATGCCGCCGGTCAGGAGTAGAGCGTCAACGCGCCCTTTGAGGGCAGCAGCCATGGCGCCGATCTCTTTCGCGATCTGGTAGGCCATTGCGTCGAAGACCAGTTTGGCTTGCGCATCGCCGGAAGCGATGCGAACTTCGACCTCGAGCAAATCTTTCGTGCCCAAGTACGAGTACAAGCCTGCCTCGCGGAACAGCGCCGCCTCCACCTGCTTTTGCGTGTAGCGTCCGCTGAAGCAAAGCTCAACCAACTGCATGACCGGAACGCTTCCGGCGCGCTCGGTGGAAAACGCGCCTTCTTCGCGTGAATTGGTCACGTCGATCATGCGACCGTGGGCGTGCGCCGAAACTGAAATCCCGCTGCCCAGGTGGGCCACAATCAGGCGCAAGGATTCGTAAGGCCTTCCCTGCTCACGCCCATAACGTTTGGCTACCGCCTTCGAATTCAAGGCGTGCGACAAACACTGCCGCTCGAGCAGCGCCGATCCCGACAACCGAGCGTGCTCCGGCCACTCATCCACGCTCACCGGATCCACAATGTACGCTTCGACGGCAGCCTTGCGTGCCAGCTGGTTGGCGAGAAACGCTCCGAGATTCGCAGCATGCTCGCCCCGCCTGGCCAAACGCAACTCCTCCAGCATATCGTCGTTCACCATGTACGTGCCGCTGGCCAGCGGAGGCAGCAACCCGCCGCGTCCGACGACGGCTTGAAGTTCGTCGATCGTATGTCCCGCTTCCAGAAGCGCAGCTTCGATCTGAGCGGCACGAAACTGTTGCTGGTCGAGAATCGAACGCCCGCGAAACGGCGCCAGCTCGGCCTCTGAGTGCCGCAGGTTTTTGACCAGCGCCGCAGTCTCGTTCACATAGAGCGCGAACTTCGTGGAAGTCGATCCGGGATTGATGGCGAGAACGCGGAGTTCACTTGGCGGCAAAGATCACCCCCAGAGCGATCGAATTAATCTTGTCGTCGACGCTCTCCACGCGCGATGGAATCAGGATTGGGAGCTTGGCGCCGACCACCACATGAGCGCAGGCTGAGCCTCCCAGATACTTTACGGATTTGCCCAGCAGATTGCCGGACTCGATGTTGGGAACGACCATGCAGTCGGCGTGACCGGCGACCGGATGGCTGATTCCTTTCGCGATGGCGGCCGATTCCAGCAGCGCGCAGTCGAGTGCCAGCGGCCCGCAAATCTCGACATCGCCGAACTCGCCGGCTTGTCCCATGTCGGCGAGCAGTTTGGCCTCAACGCTAGAAGGCAACGAGCCGTTGACCGCTTCCGTGGCGCTCATGATCGCGAGCTTCGGACGCCCCAGACCCAAGCATCGCATAACCTCGATGGCGTTCTGTACAATCTGCTTCTTCTGCTCGAAATTTGGCGCGATGTTCAGCCCGCCGTCGGTAATGCCGACCAGCCTGAGTTCTCCCGCGAGCTTGTCCTCATACAGCAACACGTCGCTGAGCAATCGACCAGTACGGATCCCAGTCTGCTTGTCCAGCACAGCATGCAGGAGTTCGTCGGTTCGCAGATGTCCTTTGAGCAAGACATCAACCTTGCCGTACCGCCCCATGTGCACTCCGGCCGCTGCCGCGTCGTCCGCGGCGACAAATTCTGCTCCGGCGAGCAAATCCGGAAGTCCGAGGGACTCGGCCTTGGCTCGGATGCTGGCTTCGTTGCCGATCAGCACCGGAATCGCGATTCCCATCTGCAATGCTCCATCGGCTGCGGTCAAAGCGACCTCGTCGTCTGCTGCGATGACGGCGACTTTTCTTGGCCCCAGCGGCTGGGCGCGACGACGGAGTTCGGCAAAGTTCGTTACTGCCTGGGATATGGCTTGAGAAGCGAGGGTTGGCATGGTTACATCCTCACTCCCAGACGAATCTTGCGCAGTGAGGTGGATCACACGGGTATTGGGAGTTGCGGGATCTATTTTGTCATCGACGTGCTATGGGGTTCGCGGGGCGCAGGCGGTTGCGCCTGCGGCATCACCGCTTCTTTGGGACAGAGTCCAACATGGCCGGGATTTCTTCCAAACTCCAGTCGGGAATCGCTCCCGGACGGCCGGCCACCAGAGCCGCCACGGCATTGGAGAAGGCGCCGCATCGGCGAGCGTCCCAACCCTGCTCGAGCGCGTGAACAAATGCGGCAGCGAAGGCATCGCCGGCCCCAACCGTGTCGGCAACCTTGACCCTGCAGCCGGGCAGCTCGGTATAGTTGCAGTCCTTGTAGATGGCGCAACCGCGCTCGCCGAGAGTCACGCAGATCGTCTTGCAATGGTATTGATCGCTCCAGCGGCGGCAGAAATGCTCCACCGAACCTTCATGGCCGTCGGCGTTCAGAGAAGCATCGAGGAACTCGGCTTCGCTGTTGCTCAGCTTGACCACCCCAGCGCGGGATGCGAGCTGCTCCACCGTCGCCAGATTCCAGTGGCCGTCCCGCAGGTTCACGTCGTAGAAAACATTCGCGGCGGGCGCCGCCTCCAGCAAGTGCAAGGTGGAAGTCAGCGCCGTCTTCGAGGTGTGATACAACGTGCCAAAGTAAATCCATTGCGACTGCAAGTCTGCGAGACGGTTAATCTGCGCGCGGGCAAGCTTCATGAAGTCATACGCTGCCGGACGGACAATGCGAAACATGGGCTTGCCGTCGGAAGCGAGTTCCACTTCTGCGGTGCCGGTAGGCTTGCCGCGTACGACCTGCACGAAATCGGCTGAAACGCCGCACTTCCTGATGCCCTCGAGGGCGCGTTGTCCGCGGAAGTCGTCACCTACGCCGCTGACCAGGAAGACCTCGTGCCCAAGCCTGCAGGCGTGGGCGGCGAAGTTAAGCGGAGCTCCGCCCAGATATTCCGTCGGACCAATTACGTCCCACAGGACCTCGCCAATGCTGATGATGCGCAGAGTTCAACCTCCAAGTAGTTTAGTTATTGAGTAGCGCCGCTCTCCTGAAGCGGCCGTCCCGCGCGCCAGACCCGCTTGGGCAACTATTCTGGTGCCAGGTAGTGCGGGCCTGCAGGCCCGGCATTGCGGTTCCTTTTTACTGCCGAGTCGGCTTCGGCCGACGGAAGGCACGTGTCGCCGGTTTCTATGCGGTGCGTGAAAAATCTGTTGCCCATCGCATTATTGCAGTTCCCGATAACAGCCACGTTTCAATGGCGGTTCCGAAATATTGCAATCCGGGCCACAAGAATCTTGCATTCGGCTGGATTTCGGCTATGATTCCACTGCGCCGTGAAACCCGCCACTTTGCCGTGAAACTTGGCTTCCAACGCGAAACTCCTGCGCCGGTTCGGGCTCCCGTCCGCGCGGAATTCCCCCCGCTGTCGGGAGCCGATATCGCGGGCTTGATTCAGGGGCAGAAGGTCGGCGGGGATTTCTATCACTTCCTGCGGGCGAATCGCTGTCGCGTGGTCTTCGGACTGCTCGATGTCGCCGGCCGTGCGGAGGAAAACCACGGCATCGTCGAAGCCACGCAACGGGTATTTCAAGCGGCGGGCAAGGATAAGTTCGCCGATCCGGAAATCAACGAGGCGGATGCCATGATGGAATTCTGTCTCGAGTTGAATCAGACCATTCGCAGCACTGCGCAGGGAGTGCGTTCCTGCGCCGCGTTCCTCGGTTGTTACAACGAGGACCTGGGCACGATCTGCTACGTCAATGCCGGACACACGCCCGGCTTATTGCGCGATCCCTCCGGCATCACCGAGTTGCCAGCCACGGGACTGCCTCTGGGACTGTTCGCCGCGTCCACCTATGAAGCTCCGACGGCTGCGCTGCAACGCGGGGCGTCGCTGCTGCTGGTTTCCCGCGGCGTCGTCGAGGCAGCTTACAAGAAGGAAGAATTTGGACTGGATCGCGTGAAACAGCATTTCGAGCAGTCGCCGAATGCCGACGCCAGTCGGATCGCGGCGCTTATTCTTGACGCGCTGCAGCAGTTCATACGCTCGACCCCAAGCCAGAATGATGTGACCGCACTGGCTCTGGTCCGCGCCTCCACTAGCCACGCCGCCACTGGCACGGCGTGAGTCGCACGACCCGCCCTGACCAAGATTTGGGGTGCAACAGGTCACTCGCTTCAACGCCCTCCCAATTGCAAAATCGGCGCTCGTCGCGCCCCTTTTTCGTTCGCTTGGGGTGATAGAACGGGGCACCTGTCCCGGTGGTAAGGCGAACCGCACCACGACCGACGAGTTCGACCGTGCGATCAAGGCTATTCAGGTAGACTAGATGGATAAGCAGATTTTGGAATTTTCCTCCTATCTGGGGCGAAGTAGTATTTGGGGTGTTGCCGTGGCCGACACTACATCTCAGGTTGGACTTCGCATCCAACCACCAACAGCGGGTGTGGCCCTTATGGACACCTTGTCGCGCTGTTACATACCGTGGCTCTTCTGTTATGAGATTGCTAACCCGTATCATGTTCACCGTGGTTTTCAGCTTTTCCTGCGCTGCCGCCTTCGGGCAACAGACATCGTCTTCCAACAATCCTGCGCCGGCTGACACGCAAGCGCAGCAGCCTGTCGCCAATACTTCGCAACAGCCTCAGCCGGGCAATCAGCAGACGAACCAACCTCCAGCCAATCAGCAGCCAGCGCAATCCAAACCGAACCAATCGCAGACGCACGGGCAACAGCCATTGACCTCCCAGGAAGTACTGAAGCAGGAGGAAAAGCAGCGTGCGCTAGGAATCGTGCCGATGTTCGGCATGACCAGCGTTCGCAATGCGCCGCCTCTTAGCTCGAAGCAGAAATTTCAGCTGATGGCGAAGACGATGTATGACCCGTTCACCTTTGTCTCCGCCGGACTAACCGCGGGACTGGGGCAGGCAACGGATTCCTTTCCTCAGTATGGTCAGGGGGCTTCGGGATTCGGCAAACGTTACGGTGCAGCTTTGGCTGACAACGCCGACAGCAATTTCTTTAGCAATTTCGTTTATCCCGTAATTTTCAAGCAGGATCCGCGTTATTTCCGGGTGGGTGAAGGTCCTATCAAAAAGCGCCTTTGGATCTCGTTGGAGGAAGAGTTCGTAGCCCGCAAAGATTCCGGCGGCAAGACCTTCCACTTCTCCAATGTGTTAGGCGCAATCACGGCGGGAACCATATCGAATGTTTATTACCCGTCCCAAAGTCGCGGGGTGGGATTGACCGCCGGCCGCGCCGCCACCGCTTTGGGCTATGGCTGCCTGGGAGATATATTTCTTGAATTCTGGCCCGACGTCGACCGCAAGTTCTTCCACGGGAACTCCAGCCAGCTGAATCCTGCCGAACCGCCCGGAGTCTCGCCGCGTTAGCGGCAGTTAGTAGTCAGCGACTGGCCATTCAGCGGACAGAGCGGACCCTGCTAACTATCCGTCGCAAGGACTCGGCGTGGGGTTAGGTGCTTATCCAGCCGCCAGACGCAGTAATAGCGGCGGACGTCAAGGCTGGCCGGAAACGGCAGCCTGCTTCGGCACATGCGAAGTGAATTTACGCAGCACGAACTCCTGGAGAATGCCGGCGACGCTGCTTTCACCCAGGCGGACCAACGAGTTCTGCAGGAACAGCCCCGTATTCCGATCGCCCGGCGGGTAGTAAAGATAGGAAATGCCGCCAGCGGCGAAGCTTCCGATGATGCCCGAGTAGTTAGGCTCCCACTTCTTGGTCCGGTCATTTCTGGCTTCTACCGAATTTAGGAGAGCATGCGTCAGCCGCGACTTCTTGCTGCCGGTGCCCTGGTAAAAGTAGCGTGGATCTTGATGGAAGATTGACGGCAGTATGGCGCTGCCTATGAAAGTCCCAAAGACCACGTCCCCATATTCTGCTCCGAAGCGTCTCGCGTAACCCTCCGCACCCTGTCCGTAGCCGCCAAAATTATCCGCAGCCTGATCAATCCCCGCGACAAACCCAGTTCCTAAAAGCGTGATGGGATCAATCACGGACCTCCAGGCAAGATAAAATTTCTGCTTGGGAAAAAGCGGAGCCGGATCTGCGTTGTAGGCTACATAAAAATTTGGGATCAAACCGAACACCCGTTGTTCTACCTGCTGCTGGACTTCGACCTGCGCGATCTCTTCCGCCGAGCCTCCAACTTTTACTTCGGTGACGGCGCCGGTAACCGCCAACTTGATGGGTGGCACAAGAAGAGCCTGTCCTTGATCAAGATTGCCGGAGTATGTCTGAGTATCGAAACCCGGCGCAGTAACGGTGAGATGAAACGGTCCGGGAGGAACGTTAGCGAAGGAAAAGTCGCCATTGTCGCCCGACATGATTTCACGCGCTGCAGTTTGGCCGTCGACCGTGAGCGCGACCTTGGCGCCGACCGCCAACGCTCCCGCTTTGTCGGTTACCGTCCCGGTGATGATTCCGGTAGCTTGCTGGTCCGCCTGAGACGGCGCAGAAGAAGCTGTTGGGTCCTGCGTGTCAGGTTTCGCAGGGTTCGCCGGTTGTATCGTCGCCGGCGGCTGGGATTGAGCTATTGCCGAAGATGGAGCCAGACAAACCAGCAGGCCCACTCCGAAGACCACTAAAGCTCTAGCGCCAAGCACTTTCCACGACGCAAAACGGTTAAAACTCAGCTGCCTGAAGCTTCCCTTAACAGAACCCAAAATTATCACCTTCCTGACTTTCGGCCACATTCTCATGAGGCGTACTTGTAATGTCAGAACCCCTCAGCGGCTGTTAGTCAAGGCGGGTTAACATTCTACCAAGTTCTCCGACAGCGAACTCTAGATTTCCATTCAGCCGGAGCGGCGCAAAAGTTCCTTTTCTACCAAAAGCTCTATTTTGTCACAGATCAGCAATCAGCTCAGCAGTTAGCGATCAGCTGGCTGCTGATTGCTGATTGCTGATTGCTAATCGCTCGTTGCTGATTTCTGACTTTCCACGTCGTTCCGCCGCGAATCTGCATCACAACAGACGGTAATTTTTCGCTGGAGCAAGAACGATGGGCACGCCAGTTATCGGACAACCAATCTCGCGCATCGACGGCAAACTGAAAGTCACCGGCACGGCACCCTATGGCGTGGAGCATGCGATTGAGAATGTCGCATACGGCTTTCCCGTGACTAGCACCATCGGCAGCGGCAAGGTCACTCGCATCGATACCAGCGCTGTGGAAAACATGCCGGGCGTGCTGGGCGTCATTCATCACGGCAACGTCGAGCCGATGTACCGGCCCGCGCAGGGATTCGAGCAGATGATTCGCGCCGGCGAGACTCGGCCTCCATTTGAAGACGACAACGTTTATTACTACGGGCAATACATTGCGCTGGTGATTGCCGAGACCTTCGAAGAAGCGCAAGCTGCCGCCTCGAAAGTTCGAGTCGAGTACGACAGCACGAAGCCGCTAACCCAATTGCAGTCCGCGACTCCGGAGAAGAATCCTGCGATGAAGTATTCGCGTGGCGATGCGGAAAGCGCCTTCGCGCAAACCGAGGTCAAGATCGATCAGACGTACTTCACTCCCGTCGTGACGCACAATCCGATGGAGATGCATGCGACCATCGCCGAGTGGAACCAAGCCAAGGACAAACTCACCTTGTACGCGACCACGCAAGGCGTGGTGAACTATCACAACACGGTGTGCCAGATGCTCGACATGCCGCTGGAGTCGGTCCACGTCATCTCGCCGTTCGTGGGCGCGGGTTATGGCAGCAAGCTGTTTCCCTGGCCGCAGACGCTGATGGCCGCGGCCGGCGCACGCCATGTCGGCCGCCCGGTGAAGATTGTCGTACCGCGCAGCCTGATGTTCACTACCGTCGGTCATCGTCCCACTGCGCAGCAGCGCGTGCGTCTCAGCGCCACCTCCGATGGCAAGCTGACATCGATCATGCACGACGTGGTGCAGGAAACGTCGATGGTCGACGACTATGTGGACCGCATCATTGAGCCCACGCCATTTCTTTACAGTTGCCCAAACGTGCTTGCCATTCAGCATCTCACGCATTTGAATTACGGAACGCCGACGCCGATGCGCGGTCCGGGCACGACGACGGGATTGGTCGCGCTGGAATCGGCGCTGGACGAACTGGCGGTCGCGCTCAACATGGATCCCATGGAACTGCGCCTCAAGAATTACGCCGAGCACGATGAGAGCTCCAATCGGCCGTGGTCCAGTAAGCATCTTCGCGAGTGCTATCAGCAGGGCGCGGAGAAATTCGGCTGGAGCAAGCGCAATCCGCAGGTCGGCTCCATGCGCAATGGCGACAAAATTCTGGGATGGGGTATGGGTACGGCAACGTGGCCCGGCAGCCGCAGCCGCGCCGATGTTCGTGTGCGATTGCTAATTGATGGTACCGCGCGCGTCTCCTGCGCTTGCCAGGATATCGGCACCGGAACCTACACTATTTTCGCGCAGATCGTGGCGGATAAAACCGGCGTGCCCATCGATAAAATCAAGGTCCTGCTCGGCGACAGCGATCTGCCTCCCGGTCCCACGTCAGGCGGTTCGGCGGCAACGGCGACGGTGCTACCCGCGATCTCCAAGGCAGCGGAGCAAGCTCGCGAAATTCTGTGTACGGTTGCTACGAAGACTGATAAGTCGCCGTTCCAGAACGCCGACATTAAAACCCTGAAAGTCAGCGACGGTCGAATTTACTTGCAGGACAAACCGCCGAGTTCGGGCGTTCCCTTCCAGGACATTCTCGCTTTGCGACGGCTATCCTCGGTGGACGCGGAGGCCAGGACGGAGCCCACGGATGAGATGAAGAAGTATTCCATTCACTCCTTCGGCGCTCACTTCTGCGAAATCGAATTCGATCCCGGCATCGCGCGGCTGCACGTGACCCGCTGGGTGACGGTGATGGACGGCGGACGAATCATCAACACCAAAACCGGCCGCAGCCAGATTCTCGGCGGCGTGGTGATGGGCATAGGCATGGGATTGTTCGAGGAAACGGTTTACGATGTTCGGAACGGTCATCCCGTGAACAGCAATTACGCCGATTACCTGGTGCCGACGAACAAGGACATTCCCGATATCGACGTCATCCTGCTGGATTTTCCCGACACCGTCCTCGACGATTATGGCGCACGCGGGATCGGCGAGATTGGATTGACAGGCGTTGCTTCCGCGCTTGCCAACGCCACCTATCATGCGACCGGCGTACGGGTTCGCAAGCTGCCGATCCGAATTGAAGATTTGCTGGCGTCCAAGGAGGTGGCGTAGCTTAGCCACTGAGGTGACTGTTGCGAACTTACCTCAATGGCTGAAGCCAGTTCCCATTCGGCCGGCTGTCATGGATTTGCAACGGCGCAGCTGAAGCTGCGCCCCTTCAAAACATCCCGAAATTGACTTTTTCAGCAGCCTCTGACGGCGTGCCTCACCCAAATCCCCTAGAGCAATTGAATGCGTGGGGGGCGATTATCGAGAGCGAATCTCGCTTAGCGCCCACTCGATGCGCTCAACTTCGTCGCGAATCACGCGAATCGCCTGCTGGTGCCCGGGAGACGAGAACGGCACAATATTTTCGACCGCGTGACGAATCTTGTGATTGCGCTCCCAAACCAGGTCGATGCGGGCTGAGGTCTCCAATCGATGCTGATGAATTTTCCCAACTACTTTCGTCACCATCCAGGCGAACAGCAGGCCGAACAACATTTCGATAGGAAGACGGTCGGTCGCGCCGTCGAAGTCGAAGAACGCGAGCCGGTACACCGCCTCGCCCAGACCGAGCGAAGCAAATACCACTCCCAAACCGATGAGCGCGACCTTGAGGCGATCACTATTGCGAAACTGCGAAGACGATTCAGGATTGCCAAAATTCCCTTGGACGGACATTGCCTCTCCCAAGCAGATTGAAGTATTTGAACTTCTATTCTGCTACAACTCCTGCAAAAGTTGTGCAGGTTTTCTTTTCGGGTGTGCAAAATCGGTAAAAGTTCTCTCTGGCGAGGGTTTCATACGGGGTAAGTTTGACTCATTCGGCGCGGAGGGTGATGGACGGATCGACCCGCGCGGCTCGCCAGGCTGGCGTCCAGCACGCGGTTGCCGCAACCACCGCCAGCAACGCGATCACGCCGAGATAGGCGGCGGGATCCAAGCGCGAGATTCCGAACAGCAGCGTCGCCAGTGCCCGGCTGGCGGCAATGGCTCCGCAAAGTCCCAGCACGATTCCGATCGCGGTGAGCCGCATTCCCTGGCGCAGCACCAGCGAGAGAATGTCACCACGCGATGCGCCTAATGCAACCCGCACTCCGATCTCGCGCGTCCTCTCGGTGACGCTGCCGGAAAGAATCCCGTAGATGCCGACCGCCGCAAGCACCAACGCCACAATTCCGAACACTTCGAACAGTGTCAGGACGAAGGGCCGTTCGGCTTCGGTCACCGCCAGCAGCTTGTTCATGGTGACGACGCGCACAATCGGCTTATTCCTGTCGACCGACCAGATCGCATTCTTTAACGAAGGAACGAGCGTCACCGGATCGCCATAGGTGCGAATCACAAACGAGAGCGGGTCATCGGCGAACCACGTCTGCTCGGTTGCGAGATAGACTGCGTCCGGCTGGTCCAGGGCAAGCGAGGTCTGCTTCACATCGCCAACCACGCCCACAACCGTGTACCACGGCCGATCGCGTGGCCCGACGTGCAGCCGCTTGCCGAGTGGATCCTGTCCGGGAAACTGCCGCTTGGCCAACGATTCGCTGAGCAACGCCGCCTGCGGCGCATCGGCGTTGTCACGCTCATCGAGCAATCGCCCGCCGCGCAGCGGGATGCCCATCGTCTGGCAATACTCCGGGCTGACCGCGTAGCGAAACACATTGTGTCCAGTCAGCGGATCTTCGTGCTCGAATTGCGCGCCGTACATGCCAACGACAGGCGGATCGTCGCTGAGCGGCAACAGGCTGGTGAACGCCGCTTGCTTCACGCCGGGAACGCGGCGCACCGCTTGCAGCGCCTGCTCGAAGAAACGCCTCCGCGCGGCATCGCCTGCGCCCGGCGCGGAAGGAAGATTGTCGAACTGGTGTCCCGAGCTCTGCACCTGCATCGTCAGCAGGTGGGAGCCGCGGAAGCCGGGATCGACCGCCAACAGCCGTTGCATGCTGCGCAACAGCAGTCCCGCGCTGATTAGCAACACCAGCGCCAGCGCCACTTCGGTCACTACCAATGCGCGGCGCGCGCGGGAATCCAGACCGGTAGTGCGACGCGAGCCTTGCTGCAATCCGAGACGAATATCTTCTCGCCTGATGCGCAGCGCAGGAGCCAGCCCCGTCACCACTCCGATCAGAGTTGTGATCGCGAACGCGAACACGAACACCATACGGTCGAGCGAGATCGCATCGATCCGCGGCAGCCCTGGCGGACTGAGCGCGATGAGCGCCTTCACGCCTGCAACCGCGACACCCATGCCCAGCGCGCCGCCGATGAAGGCCAGCACCAGTCCTTCGGTAATGAGTTGCCGAGTAATGCGCGCTCGCGATGCGCCCAGAGCGGCACGGGTCGCGAATTCGCCCTGCCGCTGCGCACTCCTGGCCAGCAGAAGGTTGACGACGTTGACGCCCGCAATCATCAGCACCAGAATCACCGCGCCGACGACCGCCAGCAGCGCAGGCCTGACGCCGCGCGTAAGATCGTTCTGCAGCGAATCGACGATCAGTCCATGGCTTAGCGAGATCCAGCGCGGCCGCGGAAATTCCGGCCACGGGGTGTGCGCGATCTGCTGCAACTCCTGCGTGGCTTGGTTAAGGCTGATGCCCGGCTTCATCCGCGCGATCATGTGCAGATGATTACCCCACTCCCAACTGGTGAAGTTCGCCAACTGCCGCGTGTCGTACTGCAGCGGCGTCCAAACCTCCGCCGAAGGCAACGGCACATTGTCGAAGCTGCGCGGCATCACGCCGACAACCGTGTAGTTATCGTCGTCGAGCTTGATCTGACGGCCGAGGATGGTAGGGTCGGCGCTGAAACGCTGCCGCCACATCCCATCACTCAGGATGACCATCTTCGGTCCCTTGAAGACATCTTCGGACGGCAGGAAATCGCGGCCCAGCACCGGCGCCACGCCGAGCACGCGAAAGTAACTTGCGCTAACGCTCTGGCCGTTGATGCGCTCGGGCTGCACGCCGCCAGTCATCGCCGGCTGCCACGGCTCGAAGACCGCTGTCGCCTCGAATAAGCGGCTGCGCTCCGCAAGTTCGCGATAAGTGCCGAAAGCGATCTCCGATCGCCCACCGTCGTAGGTGTTCCAGATCGTCAGGACTCGGCTGGCGTGAGGATAGGGCAGCGGCTTGAACAGAATCGGATTCACTACGCTGAAAATTGCCGTGCTGGCGCCGATGCCAAGCGCGAGCGTCAACGCGCATACAACCGCGAAGCCTGCATTCTTCCGTAGTTGCCGCGCAGCATAGCGCAAGTCCGCGATCGCGGTGCGAACCGCGTTCTCCCAACCATACGAACTCACCTGCTCCCGCACTGCTGTCGTGCTTCCCAATTCCATGCGCGCGCTGCGCCTGGCATCTTCCGCCGAGAGACCACGCGCCAGGCCTGCAGCCGCAGCGTCGTCCAGATATTGCTGCACCTCGTCGGCGCAATCCTGATCGGCCGCCGGCCGTTTCATCAGCCGGTGCAATCCATAGGTGAGTTGACGCCACACCGACATCGGCTAACCCTCGGCTCTCAGCAGGCGCGCGATGGCCGACGCGCGGCGCGTCCAGTCAGCGGTCTCGACGGCGAGTCGCTTACGGCCCGCTCGCGTGAGCGAATAAAACTTGGCACGGCGCGAGTTCTCCGTCTGTCGCCACTCGGAGTCGAGCCAGCCGGCGCGCTCCAAACGCTGCAAAGCGGTGAGCAGCGATCCCGGATTCACTTTGAAGACGCCGCGTGAAATCTGCTCCACTCGCCGCGCAATGCCGAATCCGTGCAGCGGTTCCAGACTCAGCGTCTTCAGGATGAGCATGTCCAACGTGCCCTGGATGACGTCGGTGTTCTGATCGTTCATGGGACACGATATTAGGCTCTCTCATTATGATTGTCAAGATGTGAGGATCAACAGAAGCTTTTCAAAGCGGCGATTTGGGCTGTACTGCAAATCCGGAAGCCGAGCCTGCATTTACGCAGAGAGGCTAAGAGTTAGATTGACTCCGCTCTTTCCTGCGCTCATGATATGCAAGTTAGGGTAGGATTCGCCTTCACCCCGGCGCTCCTGCCCTATTATTGTCTGGGGGAAGGAAAGTTGCCGGTCGTTGTTAGCCAGTTGTCGGTTCCAAGCCACCAGCTCCTAGCGTTTCGCGCCCGAATTTTCCCCTTTAAGTCTCGACGGCTCAATATTTTGGCTGTAAACCTCACGCGTTCAATATTTTGCGCGCGCTCCCCTGTGTTTTCAATATTTTACGAGCGAAAGGGGAGGGGGTATCCGTTGCCAGTTGTCTGTTTGCTGTTGGGAAGCAAAATGCCCCGGACGTCGACAAGAAATCGGAGTACAGCGGTTCTCTCGTCGCGGTCAAGCTTTTCAGCCGCCTGTCAAGTCGCCCCAGTTCCGCTCGAGATGACGGATTGATAGATAATCAAAAGTTCGAAATAAGAGACCGCAGAACGGAATCATGACTATGAAAACTACTCTCAGCACTGCACCGCCTTCGCAAATCGAAACCGAATGCCTCGTCGTCACCGTGCTCGATGCGGCTGAAAGCAAAGAGAACAGCAACGGCGACAAATCCAACCAACACGATCCCAAAATACAAACTGACGATAAGGCCGTGCTCGCCGCCGCAGCCGACCTCATCGCCTCAGGCGAGGTCACCGGCAAGCCGATGGAGGCGACGCTGCTGCACAAACCGCAAGGCCTGAAGGCCAAGCGTCTGCTGCTGTTCGGTGGTGGCAAAGCGAAGAAATTCAATTCCGCCGAGCTGCGCAAACTCGCCGGCGCTGCCGTTCGCAACGTCAAAGCCAAAGACCTGAAAAGCTTCGCATTCGTCGCGCCTCGTGGTGTGGACGACGCCGCGAAAGTTGTCGTGGAAGGCGCGCTCGTCGGCAACTTCGACGCTGACTACTACCGGAGCGATCGCACCAAACAGAAAATCGAAGAGCTGGTGATCGTCGCGCCGAAGGGCGCGAATCAGCCATCGCTAAAGCGGGCGATGGAGCAGGGGCGCATTATCGGCGAGGCGCAAAACTTCACTCGCGATCTGGTGAACGAGCCCGGCAATCGTATGACGCCGACGATTCTGGCCGATCGCGCCAAGGCCATGTGCGATGAGGTCGGATTGAAGTGTGAGATCTATGGTCCCGACAAAATCAAAGAGATGAAGATGGGCGCTTTCTGGAGCGTGGCGCAAGGCTCGGACGAAGAGCCGCGGCTGATCGTGATGCGCTACGAGCCGGAGCGGGCGCCCAAGAAACGCGTACTGGGACTGGTTGGCAAGGGAATCACTTTCGACAGCGGCGGCATCTCCATCAAGCCCGGCGAGGGCATGGAGAAGATGAAGTACGACATGGCCGGTGGCGCGGCCATGATCGGCGCGATGCGGGCGATTGCCCAACTCAAACCGAACGTGCGCGTGATCGGCATCGTCTGCGCCAGCGAAAACATGCCATCCGGCAAAGCGCAGAAGCCGGGCGACGTGCAGATTGCGATGTCGGGGAAGTCGATCGAGATCATCAACACCGATGCCGAAGGGCGGCTGGTGCTGGCCGATGGCTTGCACTACGCGCGCGAGCTCGGCGCTACGCACCTCATCGACGCGGCGACGCTGACCGGCGCATGCGTCGTCGCGCTCGGCATGGTGAATGCCGGCGTCTTTGCCAATGATGACGACTTCTATAACCGCTTCAATCAGACCCTCGCCAAGTCGGGCGAGAAGATGTGGCGCTTGCCGGAAGAGGACGATTATCGCGAGCTGATCAAGTCCGACATTGCCGATATCAGGAACACCGGAGGTGGACGCTGGGCGGGCGCGACCGCAGCCGCCATGTTTCTGAAGGAATTCGTCGGCGATACTCCGTGGATACATCTGGATATTGCGGGCGTGGCCTGGATGGAAGACGGCAAGCCGTGGATTGCTAAGGGACCGTCGGGCGTTCCGGTGCGCTCGCTGGTGGAGTTCGCGCAGGACTTCGCCAAGGGAGGCAGTTAGGCGGCCTTGAGAAAAATTCCGACTGTTATTCCTGCGCTAATCGTGTCATCCCGAGCGGAGTGAGATTGCAACAGCAATCGAACGCAATCGAGGGACCTGCTTTTAGACCCACGGCGGAAACAGCAGGTCCCTCCACTCGAGCTGAAGCTCTCGGTCGGGATGATACGTGCATTTATTGGCCCGGATGTCCGTGGCCGCTGGGCGGTGACCCGCTCAATCCCTATGGAACTCCGACCTGCTGCTCGGCGTATAGTTCAGGGTGATCGGACGAATACTTCTGCTGGCCGCGCTGACTTCGTTCGCTGTCGCTCAGCAAACTTCTATCCGCCGTCTCGACGGCAGCACAATCTCAGCCGCGGAAGTGGATGCCACGGTCACCCGCCTGATGCAATCGGCTGAGGTGCCGGGCGTCGGCATCGCCATCTTTAACGACGCTAAGATCGCGTACCTGAAAGCCTACGGTTTCCGCGACACCGAAAACAAGCTGCCGCTTACGCCCGATTCCGTGATGACCGCCGCGTCGCTCACCAAGTCGGCCTTCGCGGTCATGGTGATGGATCTGGTCGAGCAGGGCGTGCTCGATCTGGATAAGCCGGTCTATCAGTATCTGCCCAAGCCGCTGCCGGAATATCCCAAGTACACCGACCTAGCCGGCGATCCGCGCTACAAGCTGATCACGCTGCGCATGTGTTTGGACCACACCACCGGTTTTCCTAACTGGCGCGCGTTCAACGATGATCACAAGCTCAACATCAACTTCACCCCCGGCTCGCGCTTCGCCTACTCCGGCGAGGGCATCGACCTGGCGCAGTTCGTGGTCGAAACGGTCACCAAGAAATCCGTGAACGAGCTGATGCGCGAGCACCTCTTCGGTCCCGATGACATGACACGCACCAGCATGGTTTGGGAAGAGCGTTTCCAAAGTGACTTTGCCAAGGGCTACGACGAGTACGGTCACTCGCTGGGACCTGAGCGACGGAAACAGGCCGATGCGGCCGGCTCCATGCAGACAACGTTGCACGACTACGCAAACTTTCTGCAGGCGATCCTGCAAAGCCGCAATCCCGACCAGAAAACTCGCGAGCAGATGCTGAGCCCGCAGATCGAGATCTTCGAGAAGCACGAATTCCCCTCGCTCAACACTGAGACCACCGAGGCCAACAAGGGGATAAAGCTCAGCTACGGTCTCGGCTGGGGACTTTATTGGGCGCCTTACGGCAAGGCCTTCTTCAAAGAAGGACACGACGAAGGTTGGCGCCATTACACAGTCTGCTTCGACAAATCGGGCATGGGAATTCTGATCATGACCAATAGCTCGAACGGCGAGGGGATTTACAAGGAGCTGTTGGAAACGCTCCTGCGTGACACCCACACGCCCATCGAGTGGGAGGGATTCACTCCTTATAACCTGCTGCCGCCGCGGCAGCTGCCGAAGCACAAGGAAGTCGCGGTCGATCCCAAGCTGCTGGCCAAGTACGTTGGCCGCTATCGCTTTTCGCCGGAGATCGTGCTGGTGATCACGCGCGTGGGCAACACGCTGTTCGTCCAGGAAAATGATGAGCCCAAGCAGGAATTGGCCGCCGAAAGTGAGCGGCGGTTCTTCTCGAAGACGGCAGATGACGAGTACAGCTTCGAGCTCGACAGCTCGGGCCGCGTCACCGAGATGGTGCTGCACACTGGCGGCAAAGACCTGCCGATGAAGCGAGAGCAGTGACGAGCAACGGTGGAAGCGCCGGGCTTAGCCCAGCGAACAGAAACGCGCATGAAAGCGGCTTTAGGCGCGGAAGGTGATGCGAACCCTATCCATTCGTTTGCGTCCGCGGCCGGTTTTGCCGACGAAGCGTGGCGAGGCGGCTGCGCATGGCGCACCGTGAAGCGTAGCGGAACAGTGGGTCAAGGGTTTGTTGATCCCGGCCCCTTCATAGCGGCAGAAAAACACCACTCAAGCAAGAACCGGCTTGAGTGGGGCGCCGGCTGCCTTCCACTAGGACGGCCTTCTAATCATGTAAAATAGTGCTGCTACCAGGCGAGTAGAGAAAGGCGCAGCTTTTATCGGCGCCCGCCTCACATCCCGTTGCAGTCGAAGCCGCTCCTTAGGAGCGTGGGCAAGAGACATGTGCAGCGCATCATCCGTCAGCGCGCCCATCGCTTCGATCTCGCGATTACTCCAGCCCAAGTAGACTTCGCTACCGCAGCAGCCTGTGGCAAGAAATTTCTAACGTTCAGGAGAAAACATGGCCAAGATCGCAAAAACCGCAGATCGTAAGAAAGTTATGGACACCTCGAAGAGTACGGATTGCCCGAAGTGCGGCAAGCCGACGCGGGTCGTAAAGCGGGTGAAGGACCGCGAGCGCAATATTCCCGGCGGAATGTACATCTCGTGCTCGGCTTGCGAGTTTTACGAGAAGCTGTAGACATCGTCGCACCGAGCTGCGGTCAGCTGACTGGCGGCGTTCACGCCGACGGCATCGACCCGGTGCTGAACGTACGCCCTGTATCGCAAGCCGCGCGCGACAGCCGGTCTCGAGACCAGCGCTACATGCTCGCGGTTTCTAACTCGCCACGGATTTGAGCGGCGACCCCTTGCCGCCACGCGTCGTCCCAAGTGCTCCGCTTTTTCATGTAGTGTTCCATGTAATCCAACGGATCGCGCGTTGGATCCATGTGGCACTCGATCAGGGTCGGCCCTGACCCATTTCTGGCGCGGTGGATTGACTCCTGCGCGACTCGCCGGACCGCAACCACATCTTGGCCGTCGACAACGATGCCGGGAAATCCGTAATCGCGCGCCATAAAACTGAACTGTTCCAGATAAGCCGGCGGACTGGCGAAAAGCTGCCGGTCCTGAACGCCGCTGCTGATCACATAGACGATCGGCAGCTTGTGAACGCCGGCGAATTGCATTGCCTCATGCCAGGTGTTCAGCGCCGGAGCGATTTGCCCGCAGAATGCGAGCACCACGCGCTGTTTCTTCTCCAGCTTGCACGAAAGCGCGAGGCCGGTGCCAAAGTTGAAAGGATCGTCCGCAAGAGAGATCGACCTGCTGAAACCAAAATTGTGGGCGTCTCCTCGCTCGGCGAGCGCCGGCAACTCTGCCAACCGAATTCCTCTGGTCACGAGTGCCGCCAGGTGCCGCGGCGAGCAGGCAATCGTGTCCTCGTTGAGAAGATCGGCTGTTGCGCCCACGGTCATAGCTTCCTGCCCGATTGCGAGCTCGTACTTAGCGACGCTCACGTTGTGCAATGACAATTGCCGAAAGTGCTCTTGCTCGCAACGGCACCGCAGCAGCGAAGCGTACAGGTTGCGCAGCGTCTCGCCGTTCGACGGAGAGGATCCGTTGCTCCCGGCTTTTGCCGGTGGGGCTGACGCCGCCGTTCTGTCGACTGAGATTTTCTTGGCTGTTCGCTTGACCGAAGGATTGCTGCTCTTGCTGCCCATGCCACCGTCCCTGGAGAAGTCGCCATTGTATCG
>CAWFUE010000041.1:0-38332 GCA_963818905.1 uncultured Acidobacteriaceae bacterium | reverse complement strand
TGTCTGACACGTTTCGTTACGTATTGCTATGTTGATTGCTGACTGCTGATTGCTGACTGCTAATCGCGCAGTTATCATGATCGTATGAACCTCGGCATGCCAGAGATGATTTTCATTCTTCTTCTGGCGTTGGTACTGGTTGGGCCGCGCAAGCTGCCTGAGGTAGGTCGCCAGTTGGGCAAATTTCTTGCCGAGTTCAAGCGCGCCAGCAATGAATTACGCAGTCAGATCGAAAGCGAAATGCTGAACATCGAACTGGGGGAGCGCGCCAGGAAGCAGGCTGAAGCTCCGCAACTGCTTCCGCCGGAGCAGCCATGGGAGCGCGTCATGCGTCCAATCACGGAATCGGTGAGCCGCACGAAGCAGGAACTCGTTGCTATCGTGAACACTAATCGTGAAGCGATCAAGCCGGCCTCAGCATCAACTACGGTAACTGATCAACCTGCCTCGTCCGCTAAATCGGCCCTCAGCGACTAAACCATGCCAAGTCCCGCAGTAGAAGCCGCACAGCAACGCGCCTCGGAAGAAATGACCGGCATGAGCTTCCTTGAGCATCTGGAGGAGCTGCGGCGCCGCATCATTCATAGCTTTCTTTATATCGTTGCCGGCTTCGGCATCTGCTGGTGGTTTCATGAGCGGATCTTCGCGATCATGCAGAAGCCGATCGTGACGGCGCTGGCCAACCATCATCTCGATCAGAAGCTGGTGTACCTGAATCCCACCGATCCCTTCAACATGTACCTGAAGATTTCGTTTCTGGCGGGGATCTTCGTGGCGTCGCCGTTCGTGCTTTACCAGGTGTGGGCATTTATCGCGCCGGGATTGTATCGTCACGAGCGCCGCTACGTGCTGCCCTTCATGTGCAGTACCGTGGGATTGTTTCTGGCGGGCGGCTACTTCGGTTACAGGATGGTCTATCCCGCGGCGCTGGATTTCCTGATCAGCTTCAGCGGGCAGTTCACGCCGATGATCACGGTCCAGGAATACACCAACCTGTTTCTGACCATTATCGCCGGGCTGGGCATCGTCTTCGAGATGCCGATCCTGGTTTTCTTTCTTTCGCTGATGGGCATTATCAATGCCGGCTGGATGTGGCGTAACTTCCGCTACGCCATTCTCCTGATGTTTGTCATCGCCGCCATCATCACGCCCACGCCGGACATCATGAACATGTGCATCTTCGCCGCACCCATGATCGTGCTGTATCTGGCGAGTATCGCGATCGCGTGGTTTGTGCATCCCACGCAGCGGAAGAAACGGGCGGCGAAGGCGGGAGCGGGAATGTAAATAGAGTATCCCAGGTCTCGAACCGCGCGAGACCCTGGGGCACCCGTTCCTCCCATTGCACTTCTCGCTAAGAGCCGGTTTGCTTGCCGACAGTCGTGGCGCGCGGGTGCGGCTTGCCGGCCACGGTGTTGATGCACTCTTCCAGCACATCGATCGCGATGTCTGCCTGCTCTTTGCTGACGATGAGCGGCGGACAAATTCGAATGCAGTTAGCACCGCATCCCAGCAACAGGATGCCGCGTTCGAAGGCCAATTGCACAATCTGATCGCGTTCGGCGCCGCCCTGGGTTTTGACCTTCTTGTCGGTAACGATTTCGACGCCGATCATCAGTCCACGGCCGCGCACATCGCCCACAAGATCGAGACGCTGTGGCCATTGCGCGATGCGTTCCATGATGTGCCGTCCGACAACATCGGCATTGCGGATGGCTTCGCGCTCCAGCACATCCATGGTCGCCATCGCAGCGGCAATGCAAACAGGATTGCCGCCGAAGGTGGAAGCGTGCGATCCCGGAACCCAGTCCATGATCTCGGCCTTCGACATCATGATGCCCAGCGGCATCCCGCTGGCGATGCCTTTGGCGATGCAGACGATGTCGGGCTCGACGCCAGTGTGCTCGATCGCCCACCACTTGCCGGTGCGGCCCGCACCGGACTGCACTTCATCCGCGACCAGCAGGATACCGTGACGATCGCAAATGCGGCGCAACTCCTGCATGAAGACGGTCGGCGCGACCACGTATCCGCCTTCACCCTGGATCGGCTCAACGAAGATCGCCGCGACTTCCTCGGGAGGCAGCGTGGTCTTGAACAGCTTGTCTTCGATGAAACGCGCGCAGCTCAGGGCGTAGTCTTCCGCTTGCTTCGAGCTTGCGCCGGAGCAATTGCGATACACATCGGGATAGGGGACGTGGGTTACGCCCGGAACCAGCGGCGCAAAGCGACGACGCTGTTGCGGCTTCGAGGCGGTTAGCGACACAGCTCCCATAGTGCGGCCGTGAAAGGCTCCGTAAAACGCGATGATGTTCGGCCGCTTGGTGTGGTAGCGTGCCAGCTTCAGCGCCGCTTCAATCGCCTCTGCGCCGGAGTTGCCGTAGTAAACCTTGTGCGGCCCCTTCATTGGCGCGATGCGCGAAAGCCGCTCGCCAAGCGTGACCATGCTCTCGTAATAAAAATCGGTGCCGGACATGTGGATCAGCTCGGCAGCCTGCTTCTGAATGGCGGCCACCACCTCGGGATGGCAATGTCCGGTCGAAGTCACGGCGATGCCGGCGGAGAAGTCGAGGAACTCGTTGCCATCGACATCTTCTACAATGACGCCGCAGCCACGCTTGGCCACCATCGGATAAGAACGGGTGTAAGAGGGTGAAACGAAGCGCTGATCGCCTTCAACGACACGACGAGCGTTCGGCCCCGGCAGCGCGGTCCTGATATGAGGGCCGGCGACTGGAGTGATGGTATCGACTGACATGATGTTTTCCTCCGAAAGGCTAACGGTCCGCCGAGACGGAGCCGGAGCTTGGGTCAACCCGCGTGCAGCCTGGTTGAACTAACCACGACGCGGGAAGCGGATGGGAAAACGGCGAACTAATCGCCAGAGAAAAGATTGGGACGGACCGTGCTGGGAGCCAGCGCGAAATCTGCCGGCCGGGAGATGAATTGCGAGCTCGCCGCACGCAGACAGAGACCGCCGCACACACGGAATGCGACGCCGACGATGTTTGTGCGGAGGGTCACAGCAGAACTCCTGCTCTGATTATAGCCAGGCGGAGCGGAATGGGTAACCCCCAAAGCTGGCATAGCAGTTGATCTTCTCTGCACAACGCGGGGACTTGGGCGTCCGGAACAGCGGCGAACGGCTGGGTGGCAATACGTTCCTATTTGTACTACTATTTATACCGTAGTTAATACGGCGGGGAAACACTCACCCACCGAAGCGAATCACACTTTTCAGCGGCGTGGCTGGTTGGAAGGCCTTGTCGCTGACTTCTGCCGCGTGGTCGAGCGGAGTTGAAAGGAGCAGTATCGATGTCACGAATGAAGAAACTATTTGTGTTCTTAGCTCCCCTGGTGTTGTTCGGTCTTTTCCCGGTCCTGCTGAGCGCGCAGGACAACATGGGCATGAGCGGTGGCAAGATGTCGGCAACCGGCTGCCTGATGAAGGGCACCAGCTCCGACGGTTATTACCTGAAAGGCGATGACGGCAAGACGTACGAGCTATGGGGTTACAAGAATCTGAGTGAGCACGTGAATCATAAAGTCACAGTCACCGGGATGCAGCAGAGCATGTCGTCGGCGATGGAGAAGCAAAAGGAAACTACGGAAAAAACTGAGGCTGCCGGCCAGCCCCAGATGGACTTGAAGGTCACCCACCTCAAGATGGTCAGCGAAAGCTGTCAGTAAAGCTACAGCAGAATCTTTAAACTAGCGAGATCCGGGCACAGCTTGCCAATCGCGGCTGTGCTCGTCGCGCTGCGCGCCGGGGTTCCCAAACGCGAGCCAGATGCAGAGGGCGAAAATCAAGAACTTCATCAGAACAGTCACGGTTAAGCATCGTCACTCACTGCCGAGCGGTGTTTAGCTTTTCCAAGAACCGCAAGTTTCAGAGCTTCGCGAAACCGTCCCGAGTCCACTGTTCCGAGCCGACCCCGTTGTGGACAAAGAAAAGGCCTTCGGGATCGTATCTCTTCTTTATTTCCGCCATGCGGCCGTAATTACCGCCCCAATAAGCGTGTTGAAAGTCGGATTCGAAGAAGTTGCTTTCCGACACATAGGCTCCTCCGTTAGGGGCGACGGCACGGAGTTCGTTCATCGAGCGGTGCACGGCGTCAGCGGCTTTGCGGCCCTTAGCAATGTCAGGCTCGTGATTTGGAATGCCCGGATACGCAGGGCCCTGACCGTCTGCGATGATGGCGAGAGCAAACGCGTCGCAAACCGATGGATTCATGGCGGTGTCCTTTGCCGCTTCGACGGCTTCCGGCGGAGCGCCTGCCAGTCCCTTATTGAAATGAAGCTCGACTTCGCAAAAGCGGGAAGCTGCAAACAAGGCATTGGCCAACTTCTCTTGTGCATCGTCTTGCAACAATGATGCAGGCATCCAAAGCGACTCAAATCCCCACACAAACCAACCCACTTGCCCCGAGTCGCCATTCCACCAGACGTTGCCTGGGGAGGCGCCCAAGCGGGAGTCTAACTTGAAAACGTTCTGGTGATGCTCCTTGCGCCAGTCGACGTCCCACCAATGCCGGAATGGCATGCTTCCAATGTCCGGCTCAGATTCAATCGTGTAAGCATTAGAGGATTGCGCTAGCCAATTGAGAAATGGCTGCCAGACTTTTTGCGATTGCTCCGTGTCCAACCCAAGATGCACCATGCTGATGTCCAGCTTGTTCTCCGGCGAAAAATGCGCTTGTTCTCCCCAATGATCGTTGAAGAGGGCATCGCGGTAGAAGCCAACGAAATGGCGGATCAAACGGCGATAGGCGTCGTTTGAAGAAGCCTTGATGGTGAAATCGGCGCCCCCGGCCAGTTCGGGAAGATCGCGCACGCGCAGAGTTACTTTACTGACTGCACCGAAGCTACCGCCTCCACCTCCTTTCAGAGCCCAGAACAAATCAGGATTGGTGCAGGCATTTGCAATCCGCACTTTGCCGTCGGCGGTAACCACTTCTGCTTCTAGGAGGCCGCCAGCGGCTAATCCATAATGTTTGGAGAAGCTGCCGAAGCCGCCGCTCTGAATCAGGCCGGCGACGCCGACAGTGGTGCAGCCACCACCTTGAACATAGGCGCCGGACTTAGTGGTGACGATGTCGTAGGCCTGCAGCCAAATTGTTCCGGAACCGATGACAACGGCCTGCTGTGGAGCGTGCGTTGATCGGCAACCCTGAGGGACAAAATCATGCTCAATGGTGACGTCATGCATGTGGCGCGTCCAGATCAGGAGTGAATCGGGCGCGTTCGATGTGCCTTGATAGCTGTGAGCGCCTCCTCTGATGACAAGGCGCAGGTTATTTTCGCGGGCAAAGTCCACCCCGGCAGCAATGTCGTTAACATTTCTCGCAGCGATGGCATAGACGCTGGGTCTGGTGGCCCAGGCATCGACCCACCCCAAGGTTTGGGTTAGGCCGGGGTTGTCGCCGATGTAGTAAGGATTTTTCAGATTAGCGAAAAGAGCTTTGCACTCACTACTCTCGGATGAAGACATGCATGCCTTCATTGGAAAATCGACAGGAATCAGATTGCCGCCCACCGCGTCGTTGAGACGCTTCCAGGCTTCTTTAGAAGGCCAGCCTGGATCGGAAGGACGTACTCGTCGAATTGACGGACGCGCCATCAGACCGCCAGGGCACAGCGGCATAAGCGATGCAGCTGCAGACGCTTTCAAGAACGATCTTCGATCCATATAACTAGACCGGGATTACGAGCACCATCCCAAGAGTCTGCCAGAGACAGCCATCGGCAGTGATCGGGAAAAATAGTCTTTCATCTGGCGGCGGTTGACGCAAGCTGCGAAGATTGCCGCAGCAACCTTGCCGGCCGCGGAAAAAAGGCAGCAAGCATAAGAAACGAAGGCATGGACTACCTCACCATTAGGTTCTTTGTTGGCGTCCTCGTGAAATTTCGCTTGAATTCGACCGGCCCCGTTTGTGGATGATTTCTAGTCGGACGACTAATAGCAGGCGGCAAGCGAATTGACTCGCATTTCCGTCCGCCCGTAACATCAGACATCGCTTCAGTTCCGCGCCACATGATCGACACCAACATCTCGCACTACCACATCCTGCAAAAGATCGGCGGCGGTGGTATGGGTGTGGTTTACAAGGCCGAGGACACGCGGCTGCACCGCTTCGTAGCCCTTAAGTTTCTGCCCGATAAAGTAGCCCACAGTCCTCAGGCTCTTGCCCGCTTTCGACGAGAGGCGCAGGCTGCTTCTGCCCTGAACCATCCCAACATTTGCACCATTTACGACATCGGCGAACAGGACGGCCGCGCTTTCATCGCCATGGAGTTCCTTGACGGGGTGACTTTGAAGCACCGCATTGCGGGCGAGCCAGTCGAATCCGAAGTGCTTCTTCCCATCGCCATCGACATTGCCGATGCGCTCGACGCAGCCCACACTGAAGGCATCGTTCACCGCGACATCAAGCCCGCGAACATTTTCATAACTAAGCGGGGGCATGCCAAGATTCTCGATTTCGGGCTTGCCCAGATAACAGCCAAACAGTCGTCTGACTCTGGCGAGGAAACCTTAACTCAGGATTCAAATGCCCAGTACCTCACCAGTCCAGGGATGATGCTGGGCACGGTAGCTTACATGTCGCCGGAGCAAGTAAGCGCGAAAGAACTGGATGCGCGTACCGATCTGTTCTCCTTCGGGGCAGTGCTCTACGAAATGGCTACTGGAAAGATGCCGTTCACCGGCGCCAGTTCGGGAGAAATTTGCAGCGCGATTCTCCGCGATCAACCTCCGTCGCCGTCCGAGGTCAACCTTCAGGTTTTGCCCGAACTGGAAGCGGTCATTGTCAAGGCGCTGGAGAAGAACCGCGAACTGCGATATCAGCACGCCTCTGAGATTCGAGCCGATCTGCAAAGACTGAAGCGCGACAGCGAAAGCGGACGCTATACGGCAGTAAGTTCGAGCTCAATCAGAAAGCTGCGGGAGAAACCGGTCCTTCCAAATCAAAAACGTTGGACCGTAATTGCTTCCGCGGTAGTTGTACTGGCAGCACTGATGGTGGGCGGGCTTTACTATCGCTCGCATCGACGCAATGGCTTAAACGACAAGGACACGGTCGTAGTCGCCGATTTCGACAATAGCACCGGGGATAGCGTGTTCGACGACGCGCTGAAAACTGCGCTAATGGTTTCGTTGAATCAGTCTCCGTTCCTGAACGTTCTGCCCGAAAGCAAAGTGTCGGAGACGATTAAACTGATGGGCCGTCCGGCCAATACTCAGTTGACACCCGAACTGGCACGCGATCTTTGCCAGCGCGCCGGCAGCAAGGCATACATCGCAGGATCCATCGCAAGGTTGGGCAGCCAATACATATTGGAGCTAAGAGCGGTTAACTGCCAGAGCGGGGACGTGCTGGCACAGGAACAGGTCACCGCCGACGGGAAGGAAAAGGTGCTGGACGCGGTCGGAAAGGCGGCCAGCGTACTGCGCACCAGATTAGGTGAATCGCTGGCCTCAGTGCAGAAATATGACGTCCCGCTTGCCGACGCCACGACCTCTTCATTGGAAGCTTTGAAGGCCTTAAGCCTGGGTCGCAAGGCGAATGCACAAGATTCCGCCACGGCTCTGCGCTACTTTCAAAAGGCCATTGAACTGGATCCCAACTTTGCGATGGGTTATCACGACGTGGGCCGGATGTACTTCAGCTTGGGCGAATTAGCACGAGCTCGCGAGTACTACACCAAAGCTTTTGAACTGCGAGATCATGCCAGCGAGCGCGAGAAGCTGGAAATTACTGCTGCCTATTACGAGAATGTGACGGGAGAATTGGAGAAAGCGGTCAACGCACGAAAGGAGCAGATTGAAAGCTATCCTCGCCTTGCCGAGCCTTATGAAGGTCTGGCTATCGAGTACACCTTACTGGGAAAGTACGACTTGGCAATCGCCGGGCTTCGTCAAAGCATTCAGCTCAGCCCTGAGAGCCCCGTCGCCTATGGACTCCTGGCGGATGTCCTGGTTGGCGTGCAGCGGTTCGACGAAGCCCTGCAGACAATTCAGCAGGCCCATGCGCAAAAGATAGAGGCCTTCATGCTGCACAACGCCCTCTATAGCATGGCTTTTCTCAAATCGGATTCATCCGCCATGGCGGAAGAAGAACGCTGGATAACAAACCAGCCGGAGTACGAGAATATTGGATTCTCACTCACTTCCGATACTGAAGCTTACGCCGGCCATTTGCGGCAGGCTCGGGAATTGACGCAGAGGGCTGTCGATTCTGCCATACGTGCGGACTCCAAAGAGACTGGAGCAGTCTGGTATGAGAACGCAGCGCTGCGCGAAGCTGCGTTCGGTAATCCGGAGGATGCCAAACGGGCAGCGGCAAGTGGTTTGAAGCTCGGTCCCACGAGTTCGGGTGCAACCGTGGAGGCGGCGCTGGCTTACGCCATGGCGGGCGATTCTGCCCAAGCTGAATCTCTCGCCAACAATCTGAGCAAACGCTTTCCGTTGGACACGCAAGTGCAATTGCTTTGGCTGCCCGCGATTCGCGCGCAGGTGGACCTGAACCGCAAGAAGCCTTCCGCTGCGATCGAGGATTTGCAAGCCTCTGTTCCCATCGAGCTTGGACTAATTCCGTTCCTCACTAACGTCTCTTGTCTCTACCCTAACTACATCCGCGGTAGAGCATACTTGGCTGCCGGCCAAGGCAAACTTGCCGCTGACGAGTTCCAGAAAGTTCTGGACCACAGCGGTATGGTTGTTAACTGCTGGACCGGTTCCATAGCCCATCTCGATTTAGCGCGTGCCAATGCACTGCAGGCGAAAACTTCGCAAGGAGCCGACGCGGATGCCGCCCGTACTCGCGCTCTTTCGGCATACAAAGACTTCCTCACTTTGTGGAAGGACGCCGATCCCAACGTCCCCGTAATCCAGCAGGCCAAGTCCGAGTACGCCAAACTTCTATAACAGGAGCGAATGTGGACATCCCGTCGGGAAAGCCAGGAATGTCGCCGCCATCTCCTAAGTGCGAGCCGGAAAGGTCGTCTGTCATTACTACTCGCAGCGATCTGATTCAGGCGCTCTGCGATGCAGCCCAATTGGAGCATGGCCTCTGCTGTGCTTACTTGTTTGCGGCGTTCTCGATCAAACGTCGTCCGGAAGAAGGTGTTCCTCCCCATCGCCTGGCAGATCTTCGAAACTGGGAATCCGTGCTTCTTCTTATTTCCCGCCAGGAGATGGAGCACCTCGGAATTGTCTCCAACCTGCTCACGGCAATTGGAGGCATGCCGTATTTTCAGAATCCCACGTTTCCCATTGCTGCCGATCGTTATGGCGAGTTGCCGGGATTGTCTCTTCAGCGATTCTCGAAGGAAACAATTCAGAGGTTTCTAGCATTTGAAATGCCCGAAGTAACTCACCTGAGCCAGGTCATTCTCTCGCGCATTCGGGGTAAGGACTACTCGACAGCTCTTTTGATTGCTTGTAAACAAATCTGCGCAGAAATGGAGTGGGCAGCGGGTGATATCTGGGTGCCGGAAGGCGGGACATTTGTCCCCATATTGCGCGTCACTGGTGGGCTGAAGATACCTTATGGTCCCGAAGTCGGGCAGGATCTTTGGTCGCGGTGGCAGACACCTCATTCCCCGGCAGGACAAGAGCTGCAAGCGAAACAGACGCTGAATTTCAGCTACGTGAACACCTGCGTCGAGATTCCCTGTTACGGCGGCAGCGACTTGAAAGCGGTGTGGAGGTTCTTCTATGAAACATTTCGAACCCTCGATGAGGATGATGGACTTGCGGAAGCGGTCGAAGTATTGCTGAGCGAACTCGACCTATTGTCGGTTCAGGATCCGTTGCGTAATCTCGCGAGGCCGGAGATCGGGATGGATAATGTGCTCAGAGAATTCCAGCCGAAATATGCCACGATCGGGGGCTTTTACCGGCAAATCAGGAAGGGTTTTCTGCGGATGTGCTTTCAAGATCACCAGCCCACCGGCGATGGCCTTTTTACGGGTTTCCAAACCGGCAATCCGGACATTGGAATCCAGGACCGCTATGTCCACGATATGGACCTGCCCACCGTGTCTGATCTGGATTCGGCTCTAGCGGCTATCGATGAAATTATTGAGAACGGGGAAGCATCCTTCAACAAACGTGTGGCCAGCCACTATGTTCGTCTAAAGCACCTGCTGAACGAGTACGAGGCAGTCATGGCGCAGCCCGGCAGTTTCGAAGCTGCGCGGGCTACGGTCGACAATCCGATCATGGGCACAGACAGGCCGGGATGTACTTTGCTCGAGCACCCCGACGCGGTGGCAGTCGCTGAAATATTCGACGCGACTTATGAAATCACGCTGCAAATGGTGGCGCGCTTTTTCGCCTTCCCGGACGATAAGGTTTTGGAAGGCATGGCATTCGCGCCGCTGATGACCATGGCCATCCGGCCGTTAGCTGAGATTCTCGGCGAATTGAATGCCAAAGACCATTCGGATCAGAAGGCCGGTCCGCCATTTCAAAGTTCTGCTCGGGACATTTTGCATCCCCATAGGCTGGCCGCCTGGACCGTCTTCGGGGAACGGCTCCAGCAGATTGCGCTTGCCTGCGGGGAGGTGCAAACAAAGTTGCGACCCGAACACAAGCAAGCGGGCGAACGTCTCGCCTTCATCGGCAAGAACGTCAACTTCATCTCTTCGCGCTTGAAAACTGCGGTCGCACAAGCAAAAGGCGGCACGCCGCCTTCCGGGGCGAACAATTAGATGCTCGAACTTTATTTTGAGGGATGGTTTCAATGTCGCTTGGCTCGTGATCCCGACCCCAGCGACGAGAAACGTGGCATAAGCGGCGCATCTTTTGCCACAGTCTACGAACCGGATCTCGACCGCATCATTCGCTTGAACGATGCCGTTGCCAGCCGCGCTATGTATCTACCAGCGGCTCACCAGGTCCCGCAAGTAGGCGTGTCCGTGAAATCCGTTTACATCGACGGTCAGAAAATCGCCATGCATCCTCTGCTGGGCGCGCGCGTCGATCTCCTGGACGACCCTGTGTTTCAGGCTCTCAATGGCGTCTTCTCTACTCCCGGATACGAGATCATCGATCCCTTCCACATTTCCATTTCCCGGGAAAACCTCCGCCTGAGCAGGCGGGACCTCTGGGATCTAGCGCAGCCGGACTTGACAATGTACGATATGCCCCTCGATTCGCCGCTTCTGGCGCGACGTCAACCCGTGGCGCAGGAGTCAGGTAGTGTCGAGGTCCGCGAAGCCACAGGAATTTTCGATCCCACAGCGTACATAAAGAAACGCATTCTCGACCTGGAAGCGGGGATCGAAGAAAAGAAACACGCCAGGAGCACCGCGACGGCCGACGACATTGCGGCATTGGATCTCCTGATCGCGGGTCTTCAACAAAGACTGGCTGCCCTGACTATACCGGCTGAATTGAATCTGCTTTTCGAGTCCCAGGTTACTTCGGAAACGGCAAAGGCACTGGACGCGCGGCAATCCAAGCCAGAGATTCTGCTGTCGCAGTTGCCTGAGGCTGCCCCACTCGTTGCTGAATTCGCTAAACGCAACATCAAGTTTTCCGACGACGCGCTATTTGTCACTGGACTTGATCGTTCTACCGAAGAAGATGCCGCAAGTGGTGATCCGGTCTGCAGCATCTATTGGAAAATCAAGGATCCGTTTCACTGGGTCAATCCTTACCTGGGCAAGCAGCCTCCACTCTACTCGGGTGCACTCGATAGCATGCTGTACCTTCCCGCAGAGTTCCGCATTGAAAAGCAGCTACGCAGAGGGACTGCGTATGCTATTATCGCCTTCCAAGAATTGGAGGTATGGCAGAGCAAGGTTTTTAAGGTCCTGTTGGATTCTCGCTCCGCTTACCAGTTCGATATTCGGGGGCCTGTGCAAGTCGAGGGCGATCTGGGGCTGGTGATTGCAGAAGATTTGCCCTGGCCGGTCTCCTTTTGGGTTGGCGCATGGGACAATGACGCATTGTCCGGTTATATGAAAGGCTGTCTTCAAGTACCTCTTAAGTTTAGTGCGTCGGCTACAGGCAGTTAAGCGACGCTTGGGCCAGTTCGTAATTCCGTTATCCTCAAGTCCAAGTCTTGTTTAAGGAGTGCTTCCATGCCGGGAAAGCTCACGAATTTCTTGTCGGAATTGGCCGTAACTCCTGAAAAACTTAAAAGCTACCTGGAAAATCCGGACGCTGCAATGAAACAGGCAGGTCTGGACGCTGATGAATGCACAGCTCTCAAGAGCGGAGATCCAGCCAAGGTTTACGCGAGCCTCTCGGGACAGAGTTCTCCCGCCCAGCAGGGGGTTCAGGCCCAAACCATCTGGGCCACAGGGCCCCAGGCCGAGACCATCTGGGCTGCAGGGCCGCAGTCCCAAACCATCTGGGCCGCCCAGCCGCAGTCCCAAACCATCTGGGCCGCTCAGCCGCAGTCCCAAACCATCTGGGCCGCCCAGCCGCAGTCCCAAACCATCTGGGCCGCTCAGCCGCAGTCCCAAACCATCTGGGCCGCCCAGCCGCAGTCCCAAACCATCTGGGCCGCTCAGCCCCAGTCCCAAACCATCTGGGCCGCGCAGCCGCAAGCCCACTGCATCTGGCAGGCGCAGCCGCAAGCCAATTGCATCTGGTCGGCGCAGCCGCAAGCCCCAACCATTTGGGCTGCACAGCCATACACCATCGTCGTCCACCACTTTATCCACCCCGCGCAGCCTCAGCCAAACATCCAAACCTCAGGACAGCCAGAGCCTAATCAGCCGAGTTCGCAATCTCCCAAAGGGGGAAGCGCGACGGGGACAACTTCCTAAGCTCGATGAAAACAGGAAGTCTCATCATCGTGGGCACCGGGATACGCAGCGTCGGCCAACTCACGATCGAATCGATTGCCTTCATAAAGCGGGCGGACAAAGTCTTCTATATCGTTTCCGAGCCGATCGCTGACTCACTGATTCTGCGACTGAACCCCGCCGCAGAATCCCTGCAGAAATATTATGTTCACGGCAAGCCTCGCCTGCAGACGTACAAAGATTTTGTCGACCGTATCATGGAGTCAGTGCGCGATGGGAAGCGGACCTGCGCAGTCTTCTACGGACATCCCGGTGTATTTGTGTTGCCGTCGCATGCGGCCATCCGGCAAGCGCGAAGCGAAGGTTACGAAGCTCGCATGCTGCCGGGAATTTCCGCGGAGGATTGTCTGTTCGCCGACCTGGGTGTCGACCCAGCGGCCTGCGGTTGCCAGGTGTACGATGCCACCGATTTTGTGATGCACCGTCGCAAGCTCGATACCTCAAGTTCTGTAATTTTGTGGCAGGTTGGAGTCGTCGGCCACTGGACGTATCAGCAAACAGGCTATGCCAATTTAGGCCTGCCGCTTTTGCTCGAGAAACTATCGGAATATTACCGCCCGGATCATACCGTAATTGTGTATGAGGCGGCAGTTCTCCCCGGCTGTGAACCCGTTATTCAACCAGTACTGCTTTCTCAACTGCCTTCTGCTCCCCTCTCCCCTGCCTCGACCCTGTACATTCCGCCCGCGCAAGCTGCGATACCGGACCGCAATATGTATCAGAGGCTTGGGCTACCGATAAGCTTCTGACCCGTAAAATTTCCGAGCTGCGGCACCTTACTTCTTTTTTACAACAGTAAACTTGTTGGCTTCGTTTCGCAGAATCGACCTGGCCGGCCCCGGGATTCCGGCCATCAAGTTTTTTTCCGCTGCGACCTTGAGCTAGAGGGCCTTCGCTCTCGCGAAGGAACGCCAAGCTTCGAACCATCGACTTCGTGCCCTGTTGCTTGTAAGGCGCTCTCGAGGAGGTACGTGATTTGCTGATTGATTGAGCGATGTTCGCGCCGGGCTAGCTTTGTAACGCTCGCCTTCAGATCGGCCGGTATGCGAATCAGGAAGGGAATTGGAGAATCGGACACCTTCGATCCTTGCATGATATCGGCATGATATCATAATAATCTTGATTGTGACACGGCGTGAGCATTGCTTTCCGGACAATATGGCTTCGCCAAAAGCTAACCTTTTTCCAGATCGTGCAAGCCCCAGTCTCATTCGCGCTCGCAGGCGACAGCGCCACACAATGCGAACCCGGACGGCACACCCTTAGCGTCACCTTAGTCCCTCAGGCCGCTTTTCTTAGAGAGACCTGAATCTTTCGCAACAAGGGCTCCGCTTCTGGGTTCAAAGGAACGAGCAATACCTTCGGCCGGCGCACTGGCCATACTTGGCATCGGCCGCTCGAGCACGACGAAGCCTTCGTCATATGCTGCCCACGCGGAGGCAGCCAATGGCGGCTTAATTCGACGTTACGCAAGCCACTTGGCCAGTGAAACTGAATGAGCAGTCTAATAAAGTCATCCGTGTTACGCTCTCCGAGTATTTCCGGCCTGCGTTTTCAAGCGCTTGCGCACTGCTGCCGCTTTAGGCATTCGCCTTTGCCAGTGCTCAGACGAACTCTTGCCTTGCTCATGGTTTTACTTCTGCCAATAGGGCAGGCGGAGTTGTTTGCGCAACAGCAGGCGCCTCCCATGCAACTGGGACAGCCGCAGCAGGATTACAGTGGACAAATTCAGTCAGACGACCCAAGCTATCCAGCACAGCAGCCTTTTCAAGCTGCCGAGGCGCAGCCGTTAGGTCAGTCAGTCGCTCAACCGCTGAGTCCGGATCGCCTGCAGCAACTCGTGGCGCCAATTGCGCTCTATCCCGACACGCTGGTTGCTTTGGTGCTCACTGCATCCACCTATCCCACCCAGCTCCAAGACGCCGACCAATGGCGCCAGGCGCAGGGCGACGCGTCCGCCGAGCAGATTGCAGCCGGAGCCAATGTCCATAATTGGGACCCGAGCGTGAAGGCGCTGACGGCGTTCCCGCAGGTGCTGGCGCAGATGGACCAAAATCTGCCTTGGGCCACGGACTTGGGTACTGCCTATTTCAACCAACCGTCGGACGTGTTGGAAGCGGTGCAGGTGATGCGGGCCCGCGCGCAATCCGCAGGCAATCTGCAACCCTCGCTTCACGAAGCAGTCAACTACGTCGGCGGAAACATCGAGCTGGCGCCGGTGAATCCGCAGGTTATCTTTGTACCGGCTTATAACCCGTGGATCGTTTACGGGCAGCCGGTCACACCATATCCAGGATTTTCGCTGATTGCTACGCTGGGTTCGGTCCTTGGATCTGTTCTCGGCTCAGGGCTGATTCATTGGGGTCCAGGCGTTGCTGTGACCGCTTTTGCTTCTATGCCATGGGGTTTGCTGGCGTGGGGAGTGAGCTGGCTGGTCCAAGCCATACTCTTCCATAACTCGAATTACTATTCACGCAGCACCACCGTCGCCGACTGGGGTTTCCCTCATGGCGGCCTGCGAGCCGCGGCAGCTTTCGGACCCGGCGGATACGACCACGCCGGAATCCAACGCGGATACTCGGCGACTGGTTACGGAGCAGTTCACCGGCCCCCGAGCAGCTATAACTATGCTCGCGGTGGTTACGCTACAGGACCGGGAAACGCCTTCGTTCATCGGCCGCCCAGCAGCTATAGCTACGCTCGCGGCGGTTACACCGCAGGACCTCGGAACACTTTCGTTCATCGACCGCCAGGTAATTATTCAGGGTATCGCCCGTCCCAAACCTACGGCAGCCGCGGTTATCAGGGCTCGGGATATGCGAGTGGAGTACAGCAGGGCCGCCTATCGCCCAGTGTTCACCGTCCGTCCATTGACGATCACTCCCTGGCCAGAGTTCAGCGCCCGACTCTTGGCCAGCGCTCAGGTGAATTTGGGGCCAAGGGGTATGGGGGCAGTTATGAAAAGCAGGCGCGTGCGAGCGGTTTCCATCCCTTCGGAGGTGGGCATGGGTCTGAAAGCTTTGGCGGCGGTCACGCTCCAAAGATGAAAGCCCCAAAGAACTACGGCGGTGGACACTCCAGCAGCGGGCATTCCGGCGGTGGTCATTCCGGTGGCCACTCGGGCGGCGGCAAACACCACCACTGAAGCGGTCGGCGCTTTCCATCCAGACACCTATTCGGTTTTTCCCTCTTCCGGCGCAGGTTTGGCCTCATGGTTGGCCGCTGTGAAAAAGCCCGGACCACTAGGTCCGGGCCTTTCGTCATGTACGCCAAGACAGCGACTAGCTTTCACTGCCACTACGGGATGGTGAGGGTGACGGTAGTCGTATTCCTCACGCCTCCGCCGCTCCCGGTCACGGTGATTGGATAGGTTCCAGCCCTGGCTCTTCTATTTACCGTGACTGTCATGGTCGACGACCCTGAACCCGGCGCGGGTATGGACCTGGGGCTGAAGCTTACCGTCACGTTGCTTGGCTCGCCACTGGCCGACAACGAAATCGACGAGTCAAAGCCGCCAGAAATAGCTGTGGTGATGGTGGAGTGGCCGGAGTCGCCCGGATCAATCGTAAGCGATGTGGGCGATGCGGTGATGGTGAAGTTAGGAGACGTCCCGGTCACCGTCAGAGTAACCGTAGTGGTTTCCTGGGTGCTACCCGAGGTTCCGGTCACCGTAATCGGATAGGTGCCAGGCGTTGTGGTTGAGGCCACGGTCATCGTCATGGTCGAAGTTCCAGCCCCAGTAATCGAGGTCGGGTTGAAACTTACGGTCACGCCCGTTGGCTGGCCGCTGGCGGACAAGGTAATAGCTGAGTCAAAGCCGTCCGTTACCGTACTGGTAATGGTGGAGGTTCCATTATTGCCCTGCGCCACCGTGACTGAAGTGGGCGAGGCTGAGAGGCTGAAGCCCGGACCAGACGAGGTTCCGGCAAGTGCGGTAATTAATCCGCTTCCATTGGGACTGCCCCAGCCGGTCGCCAAGTCGTATCCCACGGTTGCCGAATAGCCATTGCTGCCACTGGTAATGTCGTGAAAATCGGTGTCATAGTTCGAGCCTTCACCAATCGTGTAGAGGGTTGGATTGATGAAGCCAACCGTGTGATTGCCGTTCGCAACCGCCTGCTGGTTGACCAGAGCGAGGTAGCCGGCCCACATCGGCGCGGCAAAACTGGTTCCACCGTACTCATTCTCAGTGCAGGTAGTTTGGTCGGCACAGACGTAAAACGTAAAATTCGCGTTTGCCGAAACGTCCGGGCCGTTGCGATAGGTTTTGGAGCACGAGGAGCAGCCGTTGGCTGCTGTCACCTGCCAGGAAGGAATCGCAAAATGGTCCGGCGAAATGCCGCCACCTCCGTCGACCCAAGCAGTCTCCGAACTCCAGGGACCGCCTGCACTGCTGGTGTCCAGGTCCGTTCCCCCGACCGAGGTGAGATACACATCATCTGCCGGGTAAATCTCAGAAGACGACGTCCACTTACCGCTGTCACCGGCCGCTTGAAACAAATTCTGACCCTGCGCCGCGAACTCCTCGAAGTAAGGGTTGTCGGTGCTGGGGTCCGCCGGGCTCCACGTCCACGAAGAACTCAGTTGTGCGTTGAGCGGGCTATGCGTAGCCATGGCGTTAAAAATGGCTGCATCGGTCGATCCCACGTACATCACCAGACTGGACATGCCGGGAGCCATGCCGAGCGCCTGGGTCATATCGAGGGTCTGCTCAGTGTCATCGCAACCCTGTGAATAGACGCAACTGGTGCTGGTTCCGTCCGTGGACAATAGAGTGATAGGTACATTGTTGGTTTGGTGGACGTTCGAATAGTAGGTATTCAAGTCGGTTAAATCGGTGCCGTAATACTCCAGCAAGCCGAGTGACTGACCGGTGCCGGTGAGAGTCGTTCCTTCGTAGTACGCTGCCCTCATATCGCTACCGAGAAAAGAGGCGCCAGGGCCCGAACCTGTCGTCGCGAGCGGCTGAACACCCAGAGGCTTATGCACGAACTGGGGACGTGGGATCGAATAGTTGTCCAGACCCGAGATGTGCCATAGCTGTACCGATAGGTCCAGCGTTGGCTCGCGGTCCGGAGCGTAGAAGGTACGACTTTCGCCGGGAAGCGAATAGACGCCCATGCTTACATGGAAGGCATCCTCGATGCTCGCCACTGACCCGGTGACATCCAGGTTCAGTCGATTACGGGAGGTCTTGACTACCGCAAATCCGTGGGTTTCTGCAAAACGAATCACCTCGTCATAATCCTGCTGGCTGGGACCAAACCTTGCGGTGAACTCTTCCACCGTGAGGAAGTGGCGATACGATGCGTTGGAAGGATCGTAGACTTCCTTCAAGAAGTTATCTAACTTTGCCTGGTTGCGAATCGGAAGAGTAAGGACAAGGCGCATGGACTGCGTTGCGGGAAGGTGCCCGACCAACTGCGCCTGCCCGTTGAGCGTTGCTTCACGCACGTGGTGCGTCAACAGCGACTGCTGCTGCGCCTGGGAAACGATACTCACGACCGATACAAGCGCGACCATCATCAGCAAGGATGTACTTAATCTTCTATTCACGATTTCTCCTTTGTCCGCTATCGCGAAGTTACGTTCTAGGTTATCGGCCAGTTAAACCCCGGGAGTTCCCTTTGACTTCGGGAAGTGGCGCCGATTATACCTGAAATGTGCTTCTTGATTTCAAAAGAGCGGGATGACCACTTTCGACACGCGGTCAACAAACTGCCGCATCGCTTCTTGCAACTAGAGGGTTCAGCCTCCCGTCGATTGACCAGCTATTGCAGCTTCGCGTACTCGGTTTTGGCCTCTTTGTAGATCGGAATGTCAGGGTCGGCGTCCTTCCACAGCGTAAGGAAGTTTTTGTAGGCGGCGACGGCGCGCACGCGGGCGAGGTCGGAATCGGCGCTCTGTGTGTTCTTTGCTTGTAATGCGTTGGCGCGAGCCACGCCGAGATGCGCCAAGGCTACCGTCCAACAGTTCCACACGATGCCACTGTGGTCGAGAATCTTCTGGAACTCGGCGGCAGCCGCCGTCCCTTGGCCAGCTGCCAAATAAGCCTCGCCCCGAATGTACGTGGGATAGAGGCAGGAGACGTTCGCGACGAACAAGATCGCTCCGTATTCAATGGGTGGCACTGCAACCTGCAGATTGTTGACCGCGGCAGCAGCGTCTTTGCGGTCCAACGCCAATTGCGCACTAATCGCGGGCAGCCAAAGCGATTGCATCTGGGTGTCGAGTGGATATCGCTTGTTCAGATCCTCTGCCATTGATTGGGCTCGCGCCGTGTCGCCGGTCATGGCGTAAACAAGTGCAGCTTCTACTGCGACACCCTGGCTTGCCGGATCGAGCTTTAGTCCCGCAGACGCTGCCTGCCGCGCTTCGGCGAAATCGCCGAAGGCAGCTTCGCGCAGGGCGGCGTTCTCCGACCACATCGCGGCATTCTCCTTGCTATCCGCCTGCAACGCAGACTCTACAGACCGCCTTGTCAACTCGCGTGCTTTCCTCAAACGGCCAGCATAGGCCTCGGAGTCGGAGGCCAGCGACAGTCCGAAATTCTCGACCTCTGGGTTAGTCGCGAACCACCGCTGCTGCTCCTCCATGGCCTGTGAATCCTTAGCAATGAACGCCAGGGCGTAGAGGTCACCGTGGAGCACGAAACTGTCCAGTTTTTGGGTGTGCGCCTCCTGAATCACCTGTCGGGCTTCATCAAAGCGCTGCAACGCGAGAAGGTAGGTCGCAAGGTTGCCGGAGGACGGATGCTGGGTCTGGCGAGTCGCCTCGACTGCCTTCTCATACTGCCCCAGCATGGCGTAAGCGTACCCGAGATTAAGATAAGCGAGATTATCTCGCGGATAGATTTCAATTGTTTCCTGGTACGTTTGCGCTGCCTTCTCCAGCTCTCCCGTGACAAGTTGGTATTCGGCGGTAATCAGCAGCTTCTCTCGCTCACTGGCGTGCTCGCGTAACTCAAATGCCTTGCCGATATATTCACTGGCACGCTCAACCTCGCCCATGCCACCATAAGCATCGCCCAGTAGGTCATAGGCCATTGCAAAGTTTGGGTCCAGTTGAATGGCGCGCTGATAGAAAGGCACAGCTGCCACAGCTCCTTTTTCACCGCCGTTCCTTATTGCCAGGCTGAAGGCTTGCAAGGCTTCGAGTGAAGAGGTGGTGGCCTGGGCCAGCGGAACATCGAACTTTTGCACCGTCGCCAGCGACTCACCCAAGCGGGCGCGTAGCTTCGCCGCGGCATCCCCGAGGACGTTCAGCACCTTTTCTTTACCGTTTGCCGTCCCCTGTTCCTGTGCCAGTGGTTCGCCGCTCCGGCAGTTCACCGCCTTCAGGCCCAGCACATATTCGCTTCCCAGTCTTGCAATGGAACCGGCAATGTAGGCCTGGCTGTCCGCGCGCTGACAAAGCTCCCGTGCCACCTCGGGCGTCAACTTTGTACCGGAAGGACGAGTCATGAGTTTCAATGTTGCCGCGACTTTGTTATCCGAGAGCACATTCAGGAACGGAGACTGGTTCAGGGCAACCGTCAGCGCGGTCTTCAGCGTGTCGTCAAAGACCGCATCACCGGTATTGTTGTCGAAATCGGCGATTACGATGGTGTCTTTGTCAGTAAGTCGCCGGGTTTGATGGGAGCGGTAATACAGCCCACCTGCAACCAGTGCAGCGATGATCACGACGGACGCCAAAGCGATGATGGTCCCAGCTTTCTTCTTAGGCGTGACCGGCCGTTTCGCCGCCGCCGACGATTCCGGCACAGCCGATAGCCCACTTGAACTCGGCGGCGAAGCTACGCCCGAAGTCGCCGCCGGCGTTGCGCCCAAGCTCGTTATTCGCGATTCGCTTGAACTTACTCGCGCAAAACGTCCGCTGTCACTGTCACGCTTCAGCCGTTGCAGGTCGGCTCGCATTTCCGAGGCGTGCTGATAGCGCAGGTTACGGTCTTTCTCCAGTGCTTTCAGAATCACAGATTCCAACCCCGCGGATACTCCCGGGTTTACTTGTGACGGGGGCAGCGGTTCATCGCGGAGAATAGCGCTGCACATTTCGCCCGAGCTGGAAGCGTCGAAGGGCATTTTGCCGGTCGCCATCTCGTAGAGCACCGCGCCGAAAGAGAAAAGATCGGTTCGTGCGTCCACCTCTTTCGCTCGCACTTGCTCCGGTGACATGTACGCAATCGTCCCGAGCAGGGCACCCGGGCTGGTGAGATGCTGAGCATCGGATGAGACGAACACAGTTTCGGTCAAGCCGCTCTCGTCATCGTCCTTGGCCGTCACCTTCGCCAGTCCAAAATCGAGAACTTTGGCGTGACCGCGACGGGTGACAAAGATGTTTGCGGGCTTGATGTCGCGGTGAACGATCCCCTCGCCATGCGCGGCATCGAGCGCATCGGCGATTTCAGTGGCAAGATCTAACAGCAGCTCGATGTCCAGAGGCCGACCGGCGATCTGGTGCTTCAGGGTCACGCCATCGAGGAACTCCATCACCATGAAGACGCGGCCGCCTTCTTCCCCGATGTCATAGATCGTGCAGATGTTTGGATGGTTCAGGGCAGACGCAGCCTGTGCCTCTCGCTGGAAACGGGACAATGCCTGCGGATCACGGGCCACTGCGTCGGGAAGGAACTTCAGGGCAACGAAACGGTGTAGCCGTTTGTCTTCGGCCTTATAGACGACCCCCATTCCTCCACCACCAAGCTTGCCAACGATTTGGTAGTGCGAAATCGTGGTGTCAATCATGGAGCGGGCCGCTGAATCGTTCTGATCATAGGGCGAGTGCGGGTGGCAGTCAATTATCGCTGACATTCCCGCATAAACTAACAGTTTTCCCGAACCGCCCACCATCGCACTGCGCCACACCGGCCGGAGGACAAAACGCATTGTCACTTTATCCGGTCGCGCCATGCCGCGTGCTGGACACGCGCACGGTTAACGGCGGCAGCCGTTCCAGGGTGTGTACAATTCGCGGAATGGCATCGACGTGTTGACGAGTCCGTGTGCGCCGCCAAGCACCTCGCAAGCCTTCGTGTTCAATGCCACCGTAGTGCCGAGCGACGTCATGCCCTTCTTAACTCTGTGGCCGCATGGCTCGGGTCAGCCGCTGGTGTCGACACTGAATGCTTACGATGGATTCATTACCTCCAACATGGCAATCGTGCCGAGCAGCGATGGTTCCATCGACGCCTACGCCGCCGGATTGACCCAGCTGATCCTCGACATCTCTGGCTACTTCGCGCCCTAGCGTCGATTGCAACACGTGCGAGGAACGAATCGACACCTCCATCACGGTGGCAGTGTGCTGCGCTTGCGCGAGCGAGGTCGTTCGTCGCTGCAAGTTCTGAAGGAAACGCTCTTCTCTATCCGGCTGCTCAAGTCGACGTGATAGCCAGTTGGCTGGTTCGAGCTGGGGTGTCAGCGGGGACTTAGGTTTTCTGCATCCATTTCCAGGCACTCGAAACGATGTCATGCAGATCTCGCTTGGCGCTCCACTGCAAAAGTGTTTGAGCCCGAGACGGGTCGGCCACCAACACGGGAGGATCACCTGCCCGGCGAGACGTAAGCTTACGACGAACCGGCCGTCCGGTAACGTTTTCTGCAGCCTGAATAATTTCGAGAACCGAATGTCCGTGCCCGGTCCCAAGATTCGCTATTAGCGACTCGCCGCTGCTTTGCAGGTACTGCAACGCTCGAACGTGAGCATCTGCCAGGTCATTCACATGAATGTAGTCACGAATACAGGTGCCATCGGGAGTCGGGTAATCTGAACCGTAAACTTGCAATTGCGCGCCGTTGTCGGTGCAAGCCGCCAATGCCAGCGGGATGAGGTGTGTTTCCGGATCGTGCAACTCGCCAGTCTCACCGCTTTCATCAGCACCGGCCGCATTGAAATAACGCAGCCGGGCAGAACGGACTCCATACGCTGCGTCGTAAGCGTCGAGCGCGTTCTCGAAGAAAAGCTTCGATGCACCATAAGGATTCACCGGATGGCGCGGAGCGTTTTCCGTGATGGGAAGCTGTTCGGGGACGCCGTAGATGGCACAGGTCGAAGAGAACACAAATAACTTTATGCCGGCATCGACGACTGAGTTCAACAAGCTGAGAGCAGCAGTGACATTGTTCGAGAAGTATTTGCGTGGGTCGGTTACCGACTCTCCAACATAAGCATGAGCGGCAAAATGCATGACCGCGTCGGCGCGTGCGAGAACCGGCCGGAGCCTCGCCGCGTCCGCAATGTCGCCCTCGATCAGCTCAAAGCCTTGCGCCAAGCTGCGGAAGCCGGTGCAGAGATTGTCGTACAGCACAACGTCATAACCGGCACGCCGTAGTGCGCGGGCCGCGTGGCTTCCGATGTAGCCTGCTCCACCCGTGACCAGGATCAGCAATCAACTTGCTCCCCTCATTTGCAAATCCTAAATTTATTCTAGAACTCATCTCACAACTCGATCAGCTTGGAAAAAACAACTCACGGCTTTAGCCCTGCACGATACCAGGGGCTAAAGCCCGATTGTACACAGGCCTCCGATTCGGCACGACTTAACGTCGTGCCCTGATACAAAGCCGGGATTACGGCTGCTCCTGGCAGGCTATCTGGACTAACGATTCTCTCTTGTTCCTGCCGCTCGCTGCTGCTTGAGCAGCATATTGGCGAAGGAATTCCGGTTCGAGAGAAGGACTTCTCGCAATCCTGACTCGATGGTCCACGGATATTTCCGTCCATGTATTGCACCGGGTCATAATTTTTCGACCATGAGGTGAAATTTTGACTATACTTCGCAGGCGAGCTTCCTGCAGCCAGGTAGCGTGCAGAAATGGATACCGCGTATGCCGGCTGTGCCATCATCCCAGCGTCCCGCGCGAGTAGCGATAATTTGCAGCGATGAATCCGTCCTGCCGGCGGTGGAGGAGTCGCTGGCTCCTTTTTTTCACATTACCTTTCTCAACACCGCGGCAGAAATCCTGGCCATCCACAGAGAGACAGCGCTGGACGCCGTCATACTCGACATCGATCCCTTAAGCGCCGGCGAGCGGGACGGTTGTGACGTTTTACATGCCTTGCGCGCCGCGGACCCGGACGTGGTTTTGTATGCCATTACTCGCGACCGCACACGCCCTCAGCGAATCCGCATAAAGCGTGCCGGGGCTGATGAAGTATTCATCGCGCCCGCGGATTGCCAGCAGTTGCAGCTGAAGCTGGAGCAGTCTCTCCAGGAACGTCAGCTGGAAATGGAGCGCCGCCAACTGCAGGAGCAGGCGCGCAGCAAGTCTTCATTTTGCGATCTGGTGGGTGCCAGCGAAAGCATGCGGGATGTGTACAGCACGATCGCACGTCTGGCGGACAGCTCCACCACTGTGGTCATCCGCGGCGAGAGTGGCACCGGCAAGGAACTGGTGGCCCGCGCCATTGTTGCGACAAGCCCTCGCCGGGACAAGCCCTTTGTCAGCATCAACTGCGCCGCTCTGCCGGAAACTCTGATTGAAGCGGAGCTCTTCGGCCATGAGAAAGGCGCCTATACCGGAGCGCACGACGACCATCCCGGACACTTCGAAGCCGCCCAAGGGGGAACCATTTTCCTGGACGAAATTTCTGCCTTGAGTCTCGCCTTACAAAGCAAATTGCTGCGAGTGCTGGAAGAGCACACCGTACAGCGCCTGGGAGCGAGGACCTCCAAGAAGGTTGATTTTCGTCTTCTCACCGCCAGCAACGAAGATTTGGAGGAGATGGTACGCACCGGGCGCTTTCGCGAGGATCTTTACTATCGCATCCACGTGGTACCCATTTTTCTGCCGCCCCTGCGTGAGCGGGAAGGCGACATTCCTCTGCTGGCAGAACACTATGTCCGTTTCTATTGTGCCGCCGATTCACGGCCCCTCAAGCGCCTGGAACCGGACGCGGTGGAGATACTGGAAGAATATCCTTGGCCGGGGAATGTACGCGAACTGGAAAATTTGATGCGTAGGCTGGTGCTGATGTCGGAGAGCGCTGTAATCAGGGTAAAAGATCTGCCGCAGCAGATTCTGTATCAGACGACGACCAAGCACGAAGCCCTGCTCGTCCCGGAAGGCGGCATTGACTTCGACCAGGAAGTTGAACGGATCGTAGCGGCCTATCTGCGCGCCGCACTGCGGCAGACCGAAGGCCGGAAGGCCTCAGCGGCCCGGCTGTTGCACATCGATCCGCAACGCATGAAATATCTTTGCCGCAAGCACCGCATCGATTAAAAATTAACCCTCAGTGGTGAATTTCTAACCCTCACTTCCCAGGCCGCCCCGCAAGCCGGCCAGTTTGCCACCCTGTAAGTCATTCAGAGTAGGACGGGGCGGTAACTTATCGAGCGTACCGATGGTTTGGCCATGCCCGTGCAATAAGGAGGGTGCGCCGCAGTATGAGGACGCAACAAAATTCAACCAGGAGAGGCAAAACGATGTCGATCGAAAAGAAATCTCTTATCAGCAGCATGACGGCAACGAAAAAGGTTGTTATTGCCCGTAATGCCGCTGCTCATACAGCGGCCGCCCCCACCAAGGCAGCCCCAATGAAAGCTGCGCCGATGAAGGCTGCGCCGATGAAGGCCGCACCGATGAAGGCTGCCCCGATGAAGGCTGCTCCGATGAAGGCCGCCCCGATGAAGGCCGCCCCGATGAAGGCCGCCCCGATGAAGGCGGCCCCGATGAAGGCGGCACCGATGAAGGCTGCCCCGATGAAGGCCGCTCCGATGAAGGCTGCCCCGATGAGGGTGCTCTAAGCCGAACTGGCCAATGTCAACGCAAGGAGGCCACTTTCAGGTGGCCTCCTTAGTATTTTTGGACTAGTTACTACCACACCTTTCGTGCCACGAAGTCGGCAACCGTTTGGCCAATCATGCCCGCCACGCTCCGGCGTCGCACCAAAACCTTCGCCTCGCCGGTCGTCCCGATCTTCAGGTTTCCTGTAGGGTTCGGCACTGCGATGTCAGCGAAGTAGTAGTGTGGCGCATGAAGGCCAATGTACTGCTCCTTCTCCATCACCCCTGCCTGCATTTCGGCAACGGCCGGCGCGATGGCTGTGATCCTTCCTTGCAGGGAGGGAAACAGGCCCTTCACGTGGAGCTTGGCCCAGCTTCCCACATGCAGTTTGCGAAGATCGCTTTCCGGTACATAAATCCTCGCCCTCATAGCCGACATATCGGCCACCTCCGCCAGCTCGGTGCCGCTGCGTACATAGGAACCTAATTGGTCTTCCATTCGCGGTGTCACCACCACTCCGGAGATTTCACTGGACAGCCTGAGCTGCGGTTCCTGGTCACGTAGAAGATGAACGCGAGTTGCGAGCTGCTCGCGTTCGTGCTCGAGTGGAGCGTAGTCGGCGTTACTCATTCGCGCTTCCATTTCACGAGCGGTAGCAATTTGGTAATCCGACTCGGCTTGCGCCAGCTGCGACTCCAACTTCAAATCACGCAATCGCAGAAACGGAGCTCCGGCGGTTACTCTCGCGCCTTCCGAAGCTTGCACTTCCACCACAGTGCCCGGCACCTGCGCGCGTATTACCGATCTCTCAATCGGTTCCAGAACAAAGGGACCAGAGACAGTTTCCCGCCAGAGCGGTGCGAATAGCAGGAACAGCAGAACCGCCGCGGCTGCCCAGAGGCGATACGACCCCAGTCCGCTCTTGACCAGTTCTTTCTTGTCCAGGTAAACACTATGCATAAACCTCGCTCCGCTGCGAATCCGCGAACGAAACACCAGCCAGGTCAGTCCCAGAGCCGGCAGAAACGCCCATTGCGGGTTGTAGCGGTAGACCACGTGGTAAACAAAGGTGACCACAAAAAAGAGCAGCACGTAGCCGTAGGCCGCGGAAAGAATCGAATAGGGCACGAATAGAAGCTTCCGCCTCCAGGGCGTGTAAGGCACTTCCACGGGAAGTCCGAAGATTTTCTTCTTGACCCATGAGGTGGTGAATTCGGTGGACAGCTCCTTCAGCTCCGAAACCTCCAGCATCTCGGTGAAGATGTAATAGCCATCCAGTTTGACCAAGGGATTCAGGTTGATCAGCAGTGCAGCCACTCCGGCGATCAAAATGATTTTGTAGGAGATCTCGTGGATGTATCCGCCCGGTGGTAGTCCCCACCAGGCAAGTGTCGCGAAGCCGCATAAGATCAGCTCCGCGTACAGTCCTGCCGCCATGGTCATAATGCGTTGCCATTTGCTGCCAAACACCCAGGCCTCCGTCACATCGCAAAAAAAGCAAGGTGACAGATAAATGAGCAAGAAGCCCATGCGGTGCACTTCCCCGCCGGTGTGTTTGCAGCAAAGCCCGTGCGAGGACTCGTGCAACAGGCCGACAAAAAAGATCAGCACCCAGAATTCAACAATGTCGGCGAATCCCTTATCGGTAAAGGTGTAGTATTCGAGGCTGTCGCGGCCAATTTCACCCCAGTTGGCAATCCAGATCCAGGTCATGAATCCAAGCAGTGCCAGACTGAAGATAAAAAAACCGGGGGTGAAGACAAAGCGTAGCTTCTCGTAAGCCTTGGCGAGGAACTTGTTGGGGTCCCAGGCAGAGAAGGTGATCTCCGCCAGATTGCCAAAGCGAGACTTCTGTTGAGTTCTGCGCCGGCGCTCCTCCTTAAGCTTCTCCCACAGCGCGATATTCTGCTCTTGCGCCGTCTTGTACCAGAAAGGCTGGTCCGCAATAGACTCGGCGAACTCTCGAACATATTGCTCAGTGTAGAGCACACCGGTTCGCGAAGTGTGGATATCCGCGATTTCCTGGTAGGAACGCTCGCCATCAAACAGCGACAGCAGCTCCCATTGATCATGGGTGAGAGGGTAATAGCGCCGGGTCGTCGGTATGAGCACCATGACCATCGGCTTGCCATCCTGAGTTTGTTCCTTCACGATAAGATTGGGATCGACCTTAGGCACCCAGGTCTGGGATACAGTTCGGACGGGCAGGTCGGGCAGGGCGACGTTGAGGGCCTCGGCCAGATTCATTGCGGTCTCGCGGTTTGAGCTCCGAGGCGCACCCGAGCGGTCATGCCCGGGCGCAGGTCCGCCGGTTTGCCCTCGAGTTCCGCCATCACATCGATCGAGTCGCTTGCGGGGTCCACCACCGGGCTTATCTGAACCAGCTTGGCGGGATGCTCTGTTTCCGGGGCCTCGGCCGAGCTCACATAGACTGTCTCGCCCTTTTTCACCTTGGTCATCAGGCGCTCGGGCAGTGTGAAGTTCACCAGCAGGGGCGCCTCGGCCGACACCCAGAACAACCGGTCGCCAGCAGCCACCTTCTGCCCGGCCCGCACATAACGGCGGGCCACCACGCCATCGAACGGCGCCTCGATGCGGGTCTTTTGGAGCTCAAATTCCAGGGCGCGAAGATTGTCGCGAGCATTGTCTATGTTTCTCTGCGCCTTTTCGACTTCGTATTGCGAGCCCACGAACTTATAACGGGTGTGGTCCACCTCTTCCTGGGTGTTGATGCCAGCCGCGTGCATTTCCTCGGCGCGTTTGAAATCCAGTTCCGCTACTTTGGTTTCGGCCTGCCAGTCTTCCAGATCAGCTTCACAGCTGCGCAACCTGGCATCGGCAGCATCCCGCTCGGCCGCAAGTTCGCGGTCGTCGAGCATAGCCAGGAGCGACCCTTTGTGAACCGTGGCGCCCACGTCTGCCAGAATCTGCACGACCATCCCTTCTCGTTGGGCCAAGACATCGACCTGATGCTCCACGACGATAGGACCGGAGGCGAAGTACGACTCATCCTTTTTTTCGGGTGCTGCCGCCGGAGTGGTAACCGCAGCGATCTTCGGTGTCGCGATGACCGCGGAGGCTACGGTAGTGGGTGTGGCGGCCGGTTCAGCGCGGTTGCATGCCTGCACTCCTGCCACCATCGCCACCAGTGTGCAGAGCAGCAACTGATCGAGCCTGATTCCCGCCCTTGATTCCGTTGTCTTCCTCAACACCGGCTCCCCTTTCACCATCCCATCCAGGCCCACAACTTGGAATAAAGCCACATTGCGGGTCGCCGCAAAAACACCAGGCCTGCCGGGTGCCAGCCGACGGAAATCTTCCCTTGGCCTTGCATGCCCGGACGCATGAGCCCATCGCTGTTAGGTACAGCCACGCGTGCGTAAAAAACCCGTTGATCCTGTTCGACATGGCTCTCTGGACTGACGATTGTCACCCTGCCGCGGAAGGTCTTTGTGGGATAACCCTCCAACTTGATCGCTGCCTTATCTCCTACACGCAGCAGCGCCAGATCACCTTCATCAACGGAAACATCGATGGTGGCAGAAGAGCTGTCTGCCACTTCGGCAAACTTGTCGCCAGCGGAGAGCTCGCGTCCCACCAGGTCCTCGATGTGCGGTGTAGTCACCCATCCGCCGATCGGCGTCCGCAATTGGGTCCTGTCCAAGGCTTGTTTCCTGCGTTGCACCTCTGCTGCCCAATATTGCGCCTGCACTTGCTGGATGCCAGCTTCCGCTCCGTCGCTCGCCGCAAGAGCCCGGTTCGCCTCCGATACGGCTGACTGGTACCTGCTCTGCGCTGCGCTCAATGCTGCACGGTAATCCCAATCTTCCAGGTCGGCTAGCACGGCACCGCGCCTCACATAGTCGCCTTCGCGAACATACACCTTGCGCACTACGCCATCTACCTCGGGCTCAACCTGTGCCGTCCGGGCTGACCCAACTACCGCACCGCCATCCACACGCATGGGAAACGGGAATGCCGCCAGGAATAAGACTCCCGCTGCGAATAGCCCTAGAATCGCAGCACGCCGGCGTCCCGGGAGAGCCATGAATCTATTTTTTCGCTGCATGAGCGGTTCCAGAATGCCGATGAATGGAACCTCGTGATAAAGCGAAGCATTCCGCAGCGCGACCGTCGCCTGCCCCGCCAGCACCTTAATCATCTCGAAGTGAACTTCGGTCAGAAAATCCGGGTCTCGGCTTTCAAATGAAACGACCCCCAGCCGTCCTTCCTCGTCGATCAGCGGCACCACATAAAAGCCGCGCATCCCGCTCTCGGCAAAATACCTCTCGAACTTTACTCGGGTCTCTTCCCGGTCCGCGCTGATCTTATCCTCCTTCTGCGTGACGAAGACTTCTTCATTCAGCAGCGAGGCCCATTGCAGCATCGCACGCAGCCGGCTCACATCGGGATCGTCGGGATTGATCTGTTCCATACCCGAGACGGCCTTAAGTTGCAGCTGCCCCCGCTGTTCCAAAGCGATGGCAGCGCGCTCATATGGAATGACCGCACCCGGCCCGTTCACCACGGATTGCAATACCCGCTGCAGATTCAGAGTGGAAGTGATCTCGCCACTTACCTGGACGAGGGTGTGCAAGATCTGCACCTTGCGTTCAGCTTCTAGCAGCGACGCATTGTGCAACGCCTGAGCGGCAGAACCCGAAATCTGCACCAGAGTGAAAAGATCATCATCGTCGAACTGCAAGCCGGCATCGCTGCTTGAGACCTCCAGCACACCCACCAGGCTTTCGCCGTCCATCAGCGCGGCCGCCATAAGGGAGACGATCTGATTATCGCCGGCGTCCTGGTTGCGCTTCACCAGCCTGGGATCGTCGCCTCCCAGCAGGACCGGCTCGGCGTTGGCGCTTACTTCACCGGCGATTCCCCCTCCCTCCGGCTCCCGTGCACCCGCCTCGCGTGTGGGATCGAACCCGGCCTGCTGCACGAGAAGCAGATCGTCCTTGTCCACCATCCACAGATTGACCCCAGTAGCGTCGGTCAACTCCTGGACCTTCGAGCAGATGAGCGGCCACAAGCTCTGCATTTCGAGGTTGGCATTGAACACCTTCTCGATGTCGTAGAGCTGAGTCAGGCGGGTAATCGACTGCAATCCGGCGTTACGTTCCGCCTCGTAGGTAAGAGCGTTGTACAGTCCGATGGCAGCACATTCGGCCAAAGGGCTTAGGCTTTTCAGAAGGAGAGACGGCAACGGTGCCTCGAAGTTGACGATCTCGATGCACCCGACCAGAGTGTCGTCGAGCAAAAGAGGTACGTATGCCAGGCTGCTGAGGCTCTGGCGCACATCAAGATGGGCGTATCTCTCGCGCGCAAGGCCAGCCGCTTCGAACTGCAGGATTCGACGCTTTTCGGCAACCACTCCCAACGTCCCGAAATCCTGCGGTAACTCAGCCTGGTCGAGTGATATGTCGCCGATGAACGCCTTCAGCCGCCAGAAGGGGGTTTGCTCGCCTTCTAGCACGTATACTGCCACCGCCGATCCGGATAGCAGCTCAGCAAGCTGTCGGACAATAATACGAGCCCGCGGAGTCAGCTCCTTCTCGGCTAGGAGTGCGGCCGCAAACTCCGCCAGCGGAACCGAGAACGCAGGCCCGGTTGTCAATCTTCAATCTCCTTAGCGGGCGGGAAAAATCCGCAGTCCAGAGGGCCGCGGTTCGAGCCTGGAGCTCGCCCACTCTTGTACACTGGAAAACGATTAGTGGCGTGCACTCTAGCAAATGGTTGCCGAAGTGTCAAAGGCTTCGTGACCAGAACAGGGACCGAGGAGGACGCTTGGATATCGATGTCCGAAAGTTTGGGGAGGTTCAAGTGGTTCGTCTGCGGGGTTCGCTGACGCTCGGCGCTCCTGTCGATGACTTACGTCAAACACTTGATCAGGCTCTTGCGGCAGACGACAAGAATCTGGTTCTGAATTTGAGTGACGTCCGTTGGATCGATTCAAGCGGCGTCGGCGTACTGGTCAAGGCTCTTACCTCAGCCAAGCGACGTGGTGGCTCTCTTAAGCTCGTAAATCCGTCAAAGTTGGCACTGCAGACCTTGAAGATGTGCGGCCTGCTGCCGCTCTTCGATCTATATACCGAAGAGGACGAAGCGGTGCAGTCCTTCAATTGATGACCTGACGGATTTCCCTGCAAGAGCGTCGGCACGATCCAGTTCGAAACATTTGCCTGCACGATCGATCCGCGAATCTGCACCACCTGCCTTCATTGTCCTGCTGATACTGGGGACGGGAAGTACCGTGGCGGGGAATTCAGCATAAATAAAACTGGGTAGCGTACTTTCAAAATTCAGTCGTTCCCCATGGTGCCAACCGCGCGCCCTTAGAAAGCGACCGCGCGAGCTGAAACTTGGCGGGGCTTGGTTGCACGTTGGCGTGCCCACTGCGAGATGTCTGCCACCGCGGCGATCACGGCATCGGTGTCGTCTTCCGTGTTGAAGCCGCCAATTGAAAAGCGGACACCACCGTGGCCATCGACGGTTCCCAGCTGTGTATGCACCAGCGGAGCGCAGTGCAATCCGGTTCGGCTGGCTATGTTGTAGTCCACGTCGAGCATGACGCCTACGTCGCCTGGGTCCATGCCCTCAATATTCATGAGAATGGTTGACAAGTGATTCTCGAGTTTGTCGCAGCAGTACAGCTTTACGCCTTCGATCTTTCTCAGCCCTTCGATGAGTTTTCCGGCCAGCTTCATTTCGTGTGCGTACACCGATTCCATTCCATTTTCATCCAGCCAGTCCTGTCCAGCCCATAACGAAGCAATGCCTACAAGGTTCGGTGTGCCGTATTCCAGCCGCCAGGGATACTCCTCAAGATGATAGGGTGCCACCGATCGCACGCCGGTGCCGCCACTGCGCACTTGTTTCACCTCCACGTGTTTGCGGATGCAAAGGCCGCCGATTCCCATGCTGCCCATTAATGCCTTATGGCCGGTGAAAGCTACTACATCAATATTCATTTGTCTCATATCGATAGGAATGACGCCGGCCGTCTGTGCGGTGTCAACTACGAAGGTGACACCGCGTTCACGGCAAATCTTCCCAACTTCGGCAATCGGTTGCACCGTGCCAATCACATTGGAGCCATGATTCATGATCACCAAGCGAGTGTTGGGACGCATTGCTCGCTCCATATCTCGCGGATCGATGAACCCGGCTGCGTCAAACGGAATAAAAGTAGCCTCTGCGCCGTGATCCCGCACCATGTGGTTCACTGGCCGGATCACCGAGTTGTGCTCGAGGTTGGTGGTGATAACGTGATCGCCGGACGAAATCAGCCCGGGGATGATGAGGTTGAGGGCGTCGGTCACATTGTAGCCAAATACCAGGCGGTCCGATGCGTCCTCATCACCTCCGAAGAACTTGGTCAGGCGCTTGCGTGTACGGTCGAGTAGCGAGCCGGCTTCCATGGCCAGATCATAGCCACTACGTCCTGGATTGACGCCATGAGAACGATAAAACTCGTCCATGAACTTGTAGACGGACTCCGGTTTCGGCCAGCCCGTCGCCGCATTGTCGAAGTAAATCAATCCGTTATTCATCGCGCTCTCCGCAGCCCTCCGCCGGCCCGCGCCTCCATTGATTCCTAATGAAGCTCCCACTTGATGAATGGCTCTTTCAGTTCGGCCATTGCGTTCACGATGAGTTCTGCCAGCCCGCCGTACAAGATTCCCGACTTTTTCCACACTCCGTGATAATCAAAGAGATCTCGGAACTGGCCCTTGCAGTTGGAACACGGCGCGCAGACGTATTTCTTCACGTCCGCGCCTGGATGATCGGAGAAAGCATCCAGCACCTGCTTGAGTTTGATCCGTCCCGAGACCAGGAACCGCCAGTCTGCGAAGTTGTAGCCCGACATGATGGCGAAACCTGAGCCGCCTCCACAGCAGTAGTTGTTTACGCCGTGTGGCGTCATCTCTCGGAAATCCGGGCAGATGGCCCGCAGGATCTCGCGCTGTGGCTCCACGATGCCCATCATTCGAACCATGTTGCAGGGATCGTGCAGAGTTACGGGGAAATTATTTCGCATCGGATCGAGGTTCAGGCGGCCGCCCCTGACGATGTCGCGCAGCAGCACCAATGCGCTTTCGCGCGGAATGTTCAGCTCGCCGGTCAGGATGCGGTCCGCCGTGACCATTGTGGCCTTATGGCCATGCCCACATTCGCCAAGGACGATCTTCTTAACTTTTAGTTTTCGCGCTGCTTCGGCCTGCCGCACGGCAAGGCGCGCGAACTGCGCATCGTCGTACCACAAACCGTAGTTCACGCCGTCATACCCCGCGAGCTCGCTCGACATTGTCCAGCTAATCCCGGCCGCTTCGAGGATGATGGCATACGCCATCGGGTTCTCGGGCCACGCCAGGATCTCGCCGGCGTTGTGGATCAGAAGGACGTCGGCCCCTTCCTTGTCCCAGGGAGTGTCGACCTTAAAGCCCGTCTGCTCCCGGATCTCTTCGTCCAGAAATTCGATGTTATCTCGCACCGCTCGGGCATTCATGCCGGTCGATGAGCCAGTGCGCAGTTGCAGCATGGAACCTTTTTCATGGATCTCTTTCGGCGCGATGCCCAACTCCATGCTGAAGAGCTTGCGAATTTCGCGCGCCAGCAGGGCATTGTCTACGCCCATGGGACAAGCCTGCGCACACCGGCGGCAAAGGGTGCAGCGGTAAGCCGACTCCAGCAAGCGGCAGAGTGTGGTCGCGTTCAACTCGATCGTTTCTCCGCTGAACCATGCCAGGGCCTTGCCGCCGGTCCGGCCGTGTTGCTTCACCAACCGGCGAAACACCTCACTGCGAAACGTGGGGCGATACACTTCGTCATGGCCACTGGCAAGATAGATGGGGCAGGCCTCAACACACGTCTGACAGCGGGCGCAGTGGTCGAGCGAAAGCTGCAGCTGCCGCAAAAACGTCCAGTTGTTTTCCTTGCTGAGAAGTTTCTCGATTCCCGAAAGGAACGCAGCCACGAATTGGCGCTCTTCTTCCGGCGTTCTCGGACGTGTCACCCCCACCGCAGAGAAGCCATCGAGCGAGGTGTCGATTGTGTTGGCGACCCTCGGATCGAGCACCTTGAGTTGCGGCAGCGACGCCGCGTCATCGTAGGGAGCGGGCAACGGGATCAGCTTCTGCACCTGGACTTCGCTCAGGGCGCCGCTAGCATCTGCGATTTGGCTCAACCTAAGCACGCTTGGCACTTCCTTTGCCCCCCGAATGGACAACCACCTCCGACCACGTCGTCTGGCCGTCTCCAGAAATGTGTGGAGCAGCCCATGTGACTTCGCGTTGCAGATTGGCCGCAATCCTGGCGGCGGCGGGATCGGCGATAGCCGGCGCGTCATCCCAGCGGACCCCGTGCCATGTGAAAAACTTCATGTATGCGTGCGTCATGTGCGTGAATGGAAAGTACGCCAGGAACAACGCAAGCAAGCTGAGATGCGAGGTGACGATGAACGGCAGGTCCAAACTTGAGCCGGCCCGAAACGCGACCACTTGTTCGGCTGCGCTGAATACGTAGGGAAGCGACAGCGACCCGGTCGCGAAAAGTGATCCCAGGAGAAGCAGATTGAATACGGTCGCGCGACTGGTGTAAGTACGCAGGCGGGGGTGCCGCTCACGTTGGAAGATCAGCCCTAGGCTGCCCGCCAACCCGAGCACGCAAGCCGGCCCATAGAGAGCAGCCGCGATCGCAAGCAGGAATTTCGGCTCAATCCAAATGCCGGCAATAAAACTCAGTCCAGCCGTGGCATATAGGTACAGTCCCCAATGCAGGAGCAATGACCACAACCATAGGCTTCGGAATCCATCCCGCACCGACTTCAGGAACAAGACCTCCTTGGCCATGAAAACTAACTCGCCCCGATGACTGGTGCTTTGCGGCTTGGTCCACCAGTCAGACTCCTCAAAGTAGGAGCCGCCATAGACCTGGCGCTCACGCGGTCCTTTGGGGATAGGGTAGAGTTCCCAGCGTAGAGGAGTAGGCATTCGCAGGAACGCGATGAGCCGGACGGCATTGCCGGCGACAAATATAAGCACGGCGACCGAAAGAAGGATGATCAGCAGCATCGGTCTATGCTCTTGTGTGATTCCGTTTCCCGTAGGAACCGGAAACCGCGACTACACGCACCCGGTTGGCTTCGGCAATCCCGCTACTTTACAGGCACCTTTGGCCGGCCCGGAGGGGAACAGGTCGTAGATTTCCCGCAAAGTGAACCCATTCTCTTTGCAGAGCTTGCGAATCATCGGCGCAATCTCAAATTCCTGGAAGTAATTGCGGATGTAATGAATGATCTTCCAATGGGCATCGGTCAACTCGCTGACCCCGTCAGTACTGGCCAACGCCAAAGCTAAGCTTTCGTCCCACAGTTCTGGTTGCTGGATAAATCCGTCTTCGTCCACTTCCACCTCGTGGCTGTTCCAGGCGAACAACTTTTTTTCAAGAACTCCTGCTGAGCAGACCATCTCGCCTCGCATCTGTCGCCCAATGCGCAAAGCTCTGACATCACCAATGCTAGAAAGCTCTCAGGCTGAAATACATGCGGAACTTCTGGTAGTTTTTGGGATTTACGAGAAACCTGAAGCCGAAGCGACCGGCTAGGTTCTAGTTTGTAAGGCGATTTCCGAAAGCAGGGTAATCCTAGCTTTTCGAGTGGCAGGACTCCGGAATCGGAGCTTTGTCGGGCTTGGTGATGTTGCCCCATGCCAATGCGGTCGAAAGCACCATCGAGGTCGTGGTAGCGACATAGGGCATCAGCGCGTCAAGCAGCTTTTCCAGGTGCACGACATCGGAGACAGCCACCTTGAGCAGAAAGGATTCTGCGCCGGTAACGCGGTGGCATTCCAAAACTTCGGGGTGCGTTGCCGCCAACTCCATAAATCGAACGAGATTTTCTCCACCCACTTTTACGTTCACGAAAGCCAGCATCGATAGGCCAACTTTGGCAGGATCAATCTGCGCCCGATAGCCGACAATGATTCCTGCCTCTTCCATCTTGTGGACGCGCTCCGTGACCGCCGGGGTGGAGAGCCCCACCAGACGTCCGAGTTCCGCGAATGGAAGCCTGGCATTCTGCTGCAATTCGCCGAGAATCTTCCACCCGATATCGTCTAGGAGGTGTTCGAGATCTTGTCCCTTCATGGCTTTCCAGTACGCCTGGGAACTGCCTCACCTTGACCGGGGCTGCGACAAAAATCGTAGTCCGGAACCACCATTTTCGCCGTGCGAATCATCACGTTATGTGGTGACACAAAACGAAGCACCCCGATGCTCACCTGACTCGGTGCCAACCATCACTGTACGCCGCCGGGATGGGGCTGATAATACCTGGTCACAGTCAAAGACGGAAGGCGTCGCTTTCCAATGATGCCACTGTAATCTTGAGGTGAAGAGGACATCTGAATGGATACCAAACGTTTGGGTACGAACAGCAAGTTGATTCACGCGGGACAAAAGGCAGACGCGACCGGTTCAGTCAACGTGCCCATTTACCAGACTTCCACCTTTGCTTTCAGGAATGCAGAGCATGGTGCAGCACTCTTTGCCGGCTCTGACGATGGCTACATTTACACTCGCATCGCTAATCCCACAATGCGCGCCCTCGAAGACAGCGTAGCTGAACTGGAAAACGGTTGTGGCGGCATCGCGACAAGTTCAGGCATGGCTGCTGTCTGCACGGTCTATCTTGCGCTTCTGGAAGCGGGCGCTCACGCCGTCAGCACAGCTTCGGTATACGGCCCCACCCGCGGTCTCATGGAGAAAGACTTTTCGCGCTTCGGAGTCGAATCAACCTATGTGGACACTTGTGATTTGGACCAAGTGAAAAATGCCCTGCGACCCAATACTAGACTCGTTTACATAGAAACTCCTGCCAACCCGACGATGCAGGTTACCGACATCCGGGCCGTCTCACAAATCGCCCACGCACACCAATGCCTTGTGGTGGTGGACAACACATTTGCCAGTCCCTACTTGCAGCGACCTCTTGATCTGGGCGCAGACGTGGTCCTTCACTCGGTAACTAAGTTCATCAATGGCCATGCAGACGTAGTGGGCGGAATACTCGTGGCGAAGAAGATGGATATTTACAAGCAGCTCCGCAGGCTGATGGTCAACACCGGATGCAACATGGATCCGCATCAAGCCTTCCTCGTTCTCCGCGGCCTCAAGACGCTTGGCATACGAATCGAGCGGGCCCAGCGGAGCGCGATGGAAATCGCTCGCTGGCTGGAACAGCAGCCTGAGGTCAGCCGGGTTCTCTATATCGGCCTCCCGTCTCATCCTCAGCACGAGTTGGCCGCACGCCAGATGACCGGTTTCGGTTCGATGATCGGTTTCGAACTCAAGGGCGGAATGGTGGCGGGCCGAATCCTTATGAACCGTCTCCAAGTGGCTACTCTTGCGGTCTCATTAGGCGGCGTAGAGACTCTCGTCGAACATCCGGCTTCTATGACGCATGCAGGCATGTCGCCGGAGGATCGGCGGGCCGCAGGTTTCAGCGACGGCCTGGTGCGCTATTCAGTGGGCATCGAAGACGTCGAGGACCTGATTGCCGATCTTCGGCAAGCGCTTGATTCAGTTTCAATCCACTCACCTGATCAGTTGGAGGAAAAGGACGCGACTACCTTGCTGGACGCGCCCATCCTTCGATAAGTGAACTGGTTCGCAAGTCCGGTCGCTGCGATCGTGTTCGTTCAGGGTTGTTGCCTGTCCACGACGGACGGCGAACGCGTACTATTTACGCTCAACGGCGCCGGTCCCTATTTTGTGTC
>CAWFUE010000040.1:0-70413 GCA_963818905.1 uncultured Acidobacteriaceae bacterium | reverse complement strand
TGTGGCCTGTTGCTTGCGCGTTTACGTATTGCTCCAGCAGCGCCTGAAAGATCGTCTTCACCGGATCTCCGGCGTGCCGGGAGACGACAGCCTTTACGCCCGCCAAGCCAAACTCTTCTCCCTTGGCATCTTCGACTTCCAGCAGGCCGTCGGTGAGGAGCAGGAACAAATCGCCGGGAGCGCACTCGACTGTGCTGCTGGCATAGGATTGGCGATCAAACATTCCCAGCGGAAGGTTGGAGCATGTAATCTCGGAGAACTCCCTGGTCGCCGCATGATAATGCAGGATCGCGGGATGCCCGGCCAGCGAGTAGGCGCACTTTACTTCTGCACCGGTGGAGGCCAGGTAGGCGAAGGTGACGAACATCTCCGGCTTGGTGACCGAGCAGAGGACAGAGTTGAGGCTCTCCAGCAAGCCGGCGCTGCTATCCGACGCTAGCCGCATGCGGGCCGCACTCTTGACCATGCCCATCACAACGCCAGGCGCCACGCCATGGCCGGAGACATCGGCGACATAGGCAATCCAGCCGCGCTCATCATGGAACACGTCGATCAGGTCGCCGCCCACTTCGCCACTGGGGACCGAGCGCCCGTAGAACTCGAAATCACGGATCGTGGTATCGATGGTGGGAACGAGCGTGCGATGGATCTCGCTGGCCAGCTCAATTTCGGCATGCGCGCGGAAGTAGCGCCGGCCTTCCGTGATCATCACCCACAGAAAGCATGAGTAACCCAGCACCATGGCAGCGATGTTGGCCCAGGCGCTCATAGTCAAACGGTGTTGAAGATGAGCCAGATCGGCTGCGTCCATCGTGGCCGGCAGCGGGCGAACCGGAAGCACGCGGTATATCGAGGTCATCACTATGTTCTGAACTACAAAAATGCCCGCAATCGCATACCATTTCCGGTCATAAAGCACCGTCCCCACCACCGCATAGCCAATGGCGAAGATGCCGTTCAAGGCAACAGAGATTATCAGCGCGGTTACCCGCTGCTGCCCGAGCTGCATAACGTCGACGGAGAAGCCGATGGTGCTGAAGAGCAGGAAGACTCCGAGCAGGGCGACGATGCGCGCCTTTGCCGGCGTGCTTTTCCAGTAGGGACGTGGGGGAGTATCCATGACGGGTGCGCATGGAAATGCTACTACAGGAGTGCAGCGCTTCCGGCCAGCTCGCGAAAGTATTTGCGTTGGAAATAAAATGCCACGTTGACCAGCGTAATCATCACCGGGACTTCGACTAGCGGTCCAATAACGGCGGCAAATGCAGCACCCGAGTTGATGCCAAAAACCGACACCGAAACTGCGATGGCCAGTTCAAAGTTGTTCGACGCCGCCGTAAACGCGAGCGTCGTGGTTTTCGAGTAGTCGGCCCCAAGCTTGCGTCCCATGTAAAACGACACCAGGAACATGATCACGAAATAGATCAGAAGCGGCACGGCAATGCGCAGCACATCCAGAGGCAAGCGCACGATGTACTGACCCTTCAACGAAAACATGATCACAATGGTGAACAGCAGTGCGATCAGGGTGAGCGGGCTGACACGAGGAACAAAACTGCGGTTGTACCATTCGAACCCTTTGGCCCGGACCAGCAGCGCGCGAGTGAGGAAGCCCGCGAGGAAAGGAACGCCAAGATAGATGGCCACGCTTTTCGCAATATCTCCGATAGAGACATTCACCACCGAGCCTTTGAGTCCCAGGTGCGCGGGAAGAACGGTGATGAAGATCCAGGCGTAGAGCGAATAAAAGAAAACCTGAAACAGAGAATTGAATGCCACCAGTCCGGCGGCATATTCCGTGTCGCCCTTGGCGAGCTCGTTCCACACGATGACCATTGCGATGCAGCGGGCGAGGCCGATCATGATCAGCCCGGCCATGTACTCGGGGTAGCCACGAAGGAATACGATGGCCAGCACAAACATGAGGACGGGTCCGATTACCCAATTTTGCAGCAGCGACAGTCCGAGCACCTTCTTGTTGCGAAAGACCTCGTGCAATTCCTCGTATCGCACCTTGGTGAAGGGCGGGTACATCATCACGATGAGACCGATCGCGATGGGGATCGATGTTGTACCAATGCTGAATCGGTTAAGAAACGGCACGACCGCAGGCACAAGCCATCCCAGCACAATGCCGAAGACCATTGCCGCAACAATCCAAGCAGTAAGATAGCGGTCCAGAAAACCGAGACGACTTGTGTTCTTCATCGTCACCCTTTGAACGTTAACGGTATGTGGACAGGACTGCCGCAGCTTGCGGTTGCGACTATTGCTGCGTCACAGGTGTCGACGTTTGCCCGATGTTGTCGAGTTCTTTCTTGAGCGCAAGCCGGTCGAGGCTGGCCAACGGTAGACAAAGGAGTAAGCTGATTCTCCGGTCGAGCATAAAGAAGGCGTCTCGATAAGCACGCTCAATCTCAGCGAGGCTGCCTTTGACTGCTGCCGGGTCAGGTACGCCCCAATGGGCCGAAATGGGTTGTCCCGGCCACACCGGGCAAACTTCTTTGGCCGCGTTGTCGCAAACCGTGATGACAAAATCAAGCGGCGGAGAGCCCGCTGCCGAGAATTCTTCCCAAGACTTGCTGCGAAATCCTTGTGCGGGAAGATGGGCTAACTCAAGCTGGCGGAGCGCCTCAGGGCGCACAACTCCGGCGGGATGGCTGCCAGCGCTATAGGCGGTGAAGGTTGGCCGCCCTTTGAAATTCAGAATCGCCTCGGCCATAATCGAGCGCGCCGAGTTGCCGGTGCAGAGAAACAGCACGTTATAGTGTCCTTGCGTTGTCATCTCCCCTGGGTCTCTCCTATTTGCAAACCTGAACTATAGCTTGAGGCTTGACCGCCTTGTTGCGCGTGCAGCACTCGGCGTAAAGAAATTGCAGCAGCTCTTGAATCGCTTCGGTATTGGCGGTGTAGCGCAGGAAGGTGCTTTCGCGCTGCACGTTTACCAGGTCTTCATTCCTGAGCTTGTCCAGATGGTGAGAGAGGGTGGAATTCGGGATATCCAGTTCTTCCTGAATCTCACCTACGACGAGGCCCTCGGGATGCGCCGATAACAGCAATTGCATAATGCGCAACCGAGCCTCAGTTCCCATAGCGGAGAACATGTCAGCGTACTTCGTGACCCGTTCGGCGTTTGGCTTGGGCGTAGCGGGCATATTTCGATAATTGCAGAAACATGGAATACATGTCAAATGCGCAGGGCATCCCGCTCGTCAACGCAGCCAGTGCGGTTTGGCGCGAGGAGAGTCCATAATCGGCGGCATGCGAAGGTGGGATGCTGGGATCATTGCGGCAATGTGCATGGCCGCGTTTCCTTTGACAGGTTGTAGCAAGAAGTAAGCGCCGCAACCAAAAAGCGCTTCGTCAGAAGGACAGGAAAAGCCAAGCGGCTCGTGCCCAGCATGAAACCGCCCGGCAGTTTACCGTTGGTCGTCTTTCGGAAGTTGCACTGGGATTTCGATCATGGGACGGCCCATGCGTTCGGCCTCTTCCGGAGTGACGCCCGCCATCTGCATTCGGCGGTTCTGGATCTCCCGCAATTCGGCCAGGACTTCGCGCTCCTGCGCGACGTATTCCTCTTCGGTGATCGAGCCTTCTTCCAGCAGCGTCTGCAGTTCCAGTAGGCGTTCCTTGATGGGGGCGTCGTCGGTGTATTGCTCTTCGGCGGCGCGGGCGAGGGTCCGCAGGATGAACTTGAATCCCGAGATGGGCGAGAGCAGCAGGTCGTCGATGAGCAACATGTTGAGTCGACCCTTTCGTTGGCCTGGTCTCAGGAGCGGTACAGGAGGTCGCTGAAAAACTCGAAACAGCAGATCCCTCACCGACTAAAGCCGGTCCGGGATGACGAAAATAGACAGCCATCGGCACGACTGAAGTCGTGCCCTGATACAAACCTTTCGCAACCCGACTTTTGGCTATGCGGTCTCATTCGCCGGTAACTCCCAGCCACTCGCCCAGCTTCGCAACCGGGCAACGCACACCCACGAAGAACTGGCCGAAAGCAGCATACACCGCGCTGACCTGGTCGAAGCGCATTTCGTAAATCAGTTTCTTGAAGACCAGCGGCTCGGGAGCGAAAAGGTCGACGCCCCACTCCCAATCGTCGAAGCCGATGGAGCCGGTGATGATCTGCTGCACCTTGCCGGCATAGCGGCGCCCGACCATGCCATGCTCTTCCATCTGGCGCTGGCGCTCTTCGATCGGAAGAGTGTACCAGTTGAGCTGCTCGCCGCGCTTGCGGTCCATAGGATAAAAACACAGATAGCGGCTATCTGGAATCTTGGGATAGAGCCGCGGGCGCATCGCCTGGCGCTGGCGTTCCATCGTATCTTCGACTTCACGGTTCCACTCCTCGGACATGGGAGCAACGCCGCGCTCGGCAAGCTGGCGAAAGAGCTTGACGCTGGAGTCGTACAGCCCGAGCTCGATGACCGAGAGATACGAATGCATCGGCTCCAAATATCCCTGCAGCGCGGTGCGATTCAAATCGAGCTCGGCAGCATTCAGCTCCTCGAAGGAGTCGCGGAAGTGGAGCAGCATGAGGTCGGCCTTATGCCCCAGCATCGAATAGATCGCGCTCCGCCCGGCGTCTTCGGGCTTGGACAGCGCCGCAGCCGCTTCGCGCGCGATCTCCCGCTGGCGCGACGGGCTCAGCTTGCGCCACTCCGGCCAGCGAAAGCGAAACATCTGATGCAACACGCTCAGGCCTTCGAGCGTAAGCGGAACCGCGTGCAGCTCCGCCGAGACAGGTTGTACTGCCGAATTCGTGGAAGCCATAATGAGACCCCAATGTCAGATCAACGTTGTCCCATTCTAATCTGCCGGGGCAAGAAGTTCTTCTAATGACTACCGTGTCGCGGATCAGATCGCTCCCTTCACCTTCCATGCTGCAGCTTATAGATGCGCTCGACTTCTTCAACACTGTCGATGTCCTTTGGGAGCTTGTCGTCGCGCACGCGCAGGATTCGGGGAAATCGCAGCGCATAGCCGCTGTCGTGCCGGTCGGAACGCATGATTGCGTTGAAGGCGACTTCGAGCACAATCTGCGGCTCGACCTCGCGTAGATGCCCGTGATCCGCCGTCGTGTGCGCCAGGAACCACGCGGTCAGCTCGGCAATTTCCTTATCCGTCAGCCCTGAATACGCCTTGCCGATGTTGACCAATTCTTCGCCTTTGCGCACCGCGAAGGTGTAGTCGCTGAGCAGGTGAATGCGCTTACCGTGTCCGAACTCCGCTGCGGTAACGACGACGTCCAGCGTCGCCAGCTCGCGCTTCAGCTTCAACCACCAGCGGCCGCGACGTCCCGGCATGTAGAACGAGTTGACATCCTTGATCATCAGCCCTTCATTGCCGCGCGCCATCGCCTCTTCGAAGTACCGTTCGAGTTGCTCGGGCGAATCGGCGCGCATCGACGGCGCGCGCAGCACCCATCCCGAGGCTGCCGCCGGCTCTTCGATCTCTGGCTCAAACAGCAAGTTGCCCTGCGCATTGACTACCGCACGCGGCGCGACACGGTTCGCGCCGGCAAAGAGCCGATCGAGAATCTGCGCGCGTTCGGTGAGCGGTTGGTCGAGCCTGAGTTCGCCCCCCGCATAGATCACATCAAAGACAACGTAAGCGACCGGAACTTCGTTGATTAGTTTCTGGCTGACCTGTTTGCGTCCCAGCCGCTTCTGGATTTCGCCGAAGGGCATGGCGTGGCCGCCATCTTCGTTGTCGCGCCAGGCAACGATCTCGCCGTCGAGTATCACCTCGCCGGCGAATTCACTCAAGGGCGCGACCAGCTCCGGAAACGACTGCGTCACCTCATCGAGCGTGCGCGAAAACAGCCGCGCTTGTCCGCCGCCGCAATGGGCCTGCGCGCGAATCCCGTCGTATTTGTCCTCGACCTGCGCGTGCTCAAAATACTGGAATGCCTCCTCCGCATCGGCGGCAGGACTGGCCAGCATGAAGCCGATGGGATGAAACAGCCGCATGCGCGCTTCGTCCAGCCGATGCTCAGCCGCAAGCTGCAGCGTCGCTCCGATGTCGCCGAGCAGCATGTTGGCGCGCTGCACGCGAGCGAGCGGCTCATCGTAAGCCTTCGCGATGGCGTCCTCCACCAGGCTCTCTTTAAGCCCGATGCGCAGCTCACCGGTGATGATCTTCAAGATGTACTTGGCTTCCAGCGCCGTTGCACGCTGCAAAAGCGACTTGAGCAGCGCGGCTTTCGCAGTCGCGGTGCGCGTGGCGGCGATCTCGTCAAAGGCAGCGCGGACTTCTTGCAGCGTGATGGTCGCGGACCTGGGCGCTTTCGCCAGCAGCACATCGTAGGCCGCAGCGCCGAGATCGCCGCGCTTGCGATATGCGGCAGTCATTGCGGACTCGCGCACGCCGGTGATTTCGGCGACCAGCTTCCACAACAGCGATCCGCCGATCTGCAGCGTGCGCTCATCAAATGCGGGGAAGGCGCGTCCGGAAAGAAATACAGCGGAGATCGCCGCGTCAGGCAAACCGCGCGAGCGGAAGTAGTCGGCGACGAGCGCAACTTTCTCGGTCTTCTTAGTAGTCGCGGCGATGCGCTCGCACAACTCAGCAAGGCGTTGCATAGCTCAGCAAACGCTTTGGATGCCCGCCCCTGGAATGGAGACGCAGACCCTTTAGCTGCGGCCGTGGGATTTACTGTGCCGGTGCCGGCTGCTCGGCGGCGGCCCGCTGCTGGCCGGCGTAGTAACCGCTGCGCGTTCGCACCTGCAGCTTCTTATATCCCTTAGCTTGGGCCTCGACCTTTACCGTGCGATACCCGCCGGCACTCTGCGGCGTCGACGGCTTGTACTGGATGGTGTACTGATTGCGAATGTCGTGTGCGATCTGCTGGGTGATGGCTTCAACTTCATTCAGATTATTGGGAAAGAACGCGACTCCGCCGGTATCCTCAGCCATCTCGCGCAGGGCTCGACGCGCGCGCTTGCTATGCTCATCGCCCAGCAAGCCGATGGTATAGATCGTCGGGCCATTCTGCTCTTCCAGTCGTCGCAGCGCCTGCTCCAGCGACTCCCGGCTGGCATTGTCTTCGCCGTCGGTTACCACCAGCAGCACTTTCTTTTCCAGCGCGCCGCTCTTCTTCAGGTGATCGGCCGAAGCTACCACAGCGTCGTACAACGCTGTTCCGCCGCGCGATTCGATGCGCTCCATCGCGTCCTTCAGCTTGGGAATGCTGCCGGTGTAATCCTGGTCGAGGAAATATTCTTCGTTAAAGTTGACGATGAAAACCTTGTCTTGGGGATTGCTGGACCGCACCAGGTTTAGCACCGCGGCGTTTACCTGCGGCCGCTTGTCGCGCATTGAGCCCGAATTATCGACCACGATTCCCAACGCGACCGGAATATCCTCGTTGCGGAACGAAGTTATCTTCTGCGGCTTGCCGTCTTCGAATACGTTGAAATCGCTCTTGGTGAGATTGGTGATCAACCGGTTGCGATCGTCAACCACGGTCGCGTGCAGCGTGACTTCATCAACTTCCTTCTTAAAGATGTAAACGTTGTTCTGTTCGCTGCTGGGCGCCTGGCCCTGCGGCGCGGGCACTTGCACCGTATCGCCGGGCTGATTGGGAGCGTTGGGAACGGGCGTCGACGGTTCTTGCTGAGTCTGACCTGCGGGCGGAGCTTGTTGTGTCGTCCCAGACTGCGGCTGCGTTGCGCTTCCCGCGTTGGCTGGCGGCGGAGCGGCGGTATCCTGGGCGACCAGCCATGTCCCCAGCAGGAAAATCCACAAAGCTAAGAGAAAATAGCGATTATTCCGTAGGTGCATAATATCCAGTTTTGGCGTAAACGTGCAGCGGCGGCAAGCCCTTGGGAGGATTCAGCTTCACTTTGATCTTCCGCCATTTGCCGTCGCGTCCCGGATTGGTTGGACGGTATCCGAGGACATATTGGTTGCGCAGCTCAATGCCAATCTTCGTTGCCACATCCGCCAGTTCGTTGGGTGAATCGATCACAAACGTCCGGCCGCCGGTTACTTCCGTCACATCGCTCAGCAGCGCCGGGCCTTCCCTTTCCTCCGGCGTCTTGAAGTCCCGATCGAATAACCCGATGCCGTAGATCTGGACGTCGGCTTCGCGCACCATCGACTTGATCTCACCTTCTGTGTAGCGGCTGTGGTTGTCGCCTCCGTCGGAGATGATCAGCAGCGCCTTGCGCTCGTAGTGAGCCTTTTGCATGCGATTCATGCCCAGATAAATCGCGTCCAGCAAAGCGGTTCGACCTTTCGGAATCGCGTACACCAGCTTGCTCTGGATGTCCTCCACCGAAGAGGTGAAATCGACGAGCACTTCAGGCTTCTCCGAGAAGGTAATCAGGAAAAACTCGTCCTGCGGATTGGCGGTGCGGAAGAACTCGACCACCGCCTGCCGCGATTTGTCGATTTTGTCGGCCATCGAGCCGCTGATGTCGAAGATCACACCCAGCGAGATCGGCGCGTCCTCGCTGGAAAAATGCCGGATCGTCTGCGGCTGTCCGTTGTCGGTAAGCTGAAAGTTGTCCTTCTCCAGACCGGTCACCAGGCGATTCATGGGGTCGGTGATGGTTACCGGAACCAGCACCAGATCCACATCTTTCTTGATCGGTTTCGTGTGCGTGCGGAGCGACGGGTCCACGATGTTTGTCGCGGCCTCATCCGTCTTTTTCACCGTGCGCGGCGTGAGGTGCACATCGTTATCATCATCTTGTGCAAAGGCGGGCCGGGTCGCCCAACAGGCGAGCAAACAGAGCCCAAGCAGGAGAGGCAAAGCTTTGCGAATGCGCACTACGGATTGGACGGGCCGACGGGGAAAAAGTCCCGCCGCACCATTTGGATAGCGAAGCTGGATCGTCGAGCCGCTTGACCCGAATACCGCACTGCAACCGCGGGCCATAGGATCCTCGTGGAGTGTGATTCGAATGTTATCACAGCTTGCGCCGGCTCCAGAAGCCGCCATTCGCCGCGATCCGGCGCGCCGATTTGCTTCACCTATGGATGTGATTCAGGTCATTCTGGTTTCCTGATGCTCATTGTTAGAATTCTGCTGACCAAAGGCGAGACCAATTTACCGTTCTCAAGGACTCTTATGGCAGACATTCTTCCCTTTCGTGCTCTTCGTTATAACCCGGCGAAAGTCGCAGCCGGCGAAGTGATGACCCAGCCCTACGACAAGATCACCCCGGCAATGCAAGACGGCTACTATGCCGCCAGCCCGTATAACCTGGTACGCATTATTCTTGGCAAGGCGCAAGCCGACGACAATGAGAAAGAAAACGTCTACACTCGCGCCGCCGCTTGCCTGCGGCAGTGGCAAGCCGAAGGCGTTCTGTTACGTGACCGCGAACCCGCCATTTACGTTTATGCCCAGCGATTCAAGGTTCCCGGCGATCCCAGGGGCGCCGAGGTGGAACGCCGTGGTTTCATCGCCCTGGGCCGTGTGGAAGATTACGACCGCGAGGTCGTCTTTCGCCATGAGCAGACGCTGAGCAAGCCCAAGGCAGACCGCCTGAACCTGCTGCAGGCGACCGAAGCTCATTGCGAACAGATCTTCATGCTGTACAGCGATCCAGCGGATGAGGTCGGCAAGCTGCTGCACCAGGATGCGCCGCCGACGACTGAGCTGCGCGATGAATACGGCGTGCTGCATCAGATCTGGAAGGTTTCCGATCCGGCGACGCTTGAGGAAGCCCGGGCCAGGATGTCAGACAAGAAGCTGATCATCGCCGACGGCCATCATCGTTATGAAACCGCACTCAACTACCGCAACCAGAGACGGCAGGAAGAAGGCAAAGTCGATCCGGAAGCTCCTTACGAGCGCGTCGTGATCACTTTCGTGAACATGGACGCGCCCGGTCTGGTGATCCTGCCAACGCATCGCGTGGTTTTCGGGCTCAAGAATTTCAGCATCTTCGACATGGTTGCCGAGCTGCGGGAATATTTCGAGGTCGAAGACATCGGTCCGCTGTCGGACGCGCAAGAAGCGGTTCGTCGCTTGCGACAGGCCGACAAAGATCGCACTGCCCTGCTGGCGGTAACCGCACACAGCGCATTCCTGCTGCGCGCCCGTCAGGACGCCGAACCGGCAAAACTGAAGGAACTCTCGCAATCACAGCGTGAGCTCGATGTCGTGCAATTGCACAAACTGGTTCTGGAAGAAATTCTCGGAATGTCGGAAGAGGACCGCGCGCAGAAACACCTGAAATATATTCGTGACGCCGCGGAGGCGATGGACGAAGTGAGCAAGGGCGCTGCGCAAGTCGCGTTCCTGATGAACCCTGTCCGCATGGAGCAGCTACGCGATATCGCCTTCGCCGGCGGAGTGATGCCCCAGAAGTCCACCGACTTCTATCCCAAGATGTTGAGCGGCCTGACCATCTATACGGTCGATGCCGCGGCGCAAGGCACAGCAGGAGGACGATAGCACCCCTAACAGCCACAAACAGCCCAAGTGGGCGGCCCCGTTCTAGCCTGCCTTTGGCTAGGGCGGGGACGCGGCTGTCGCGCTGTCCTCCGGCCCGCGCCCATCCCACCAGCTGCTAAGAATTTGTACCGCCGATTGAACCCGTTTATCGTTAAGGGAGCCCTGTACAACATTCTTGGCCGACTGGATGAGTTCGAGGTTCCCACTGGCACATAACCGTCTCCGTCTCTGGCTCGCCCTGATTGTGCCCACGATCTTCCTGTCGGCGCTGCTGGCGCATTTCGCAATCGTCCACGCGCAAGCCGCCGATCAACTTAGCGTCTATTCGCAGCAGACCACATACTCCGTGGCGATCCTCGACATGCAAGGCAAGCCGTATGTCGGCTTGGTCGATCTGCTCGAGCCGTTGGGAACAGTCGAGGGCCGGGTCGATGGCAAGAAATACAAGCTCCGCTTCACGCCGCCAGGCGGTCATCCGGTCGAAGCGCAGTTCAACGAAGGGAAGGACAAGTCAAAGATCCTCGGCGAGAATTACAAGCTGCCGGGAAACTTCGCCCAGCAGAACGGTCGGGGCTATGTTCCTTTGGCATCGGTCCCGGCAGTCCTGAACAAACTTCTGGCCAAGCCCGTGCAACTGCACTCAGCGGCGCGACGCCTCTTCATCGGCGACGTTACCCTTCGCTTCAGTTTGGAACTCGACAAGAGTAATCCGCCGAAGCTGGTGATCAGCTTTCCCGCGCCCGTAAATCCGTCGATCGCCACCGAGCCGGGACACGTACGTTTCACTTTTCGCCGTGAGCCCGTCGTCTCCAATGGTCAGGACAGCGTCAACTTCAACGATCCCGTAATCACCGGCGCGGTGTTCAGCGAGCATGATGGGTTCGCCGAGCTCGACGTTTTGGCGACAGCTTCGCTGATGGCCAACTTCGCCGACGGTGGCAAGACAATCATCGTCAGCGCCGTGCCCCCTCCGCCGGTGCCGCCGGCGATTCCACCGCCGCAGCCGCAAGTTCCACCACAGGCTGCAGCGCCTCAGCCGAAGCCGCCCGCTGGGCCGCGATTTCTGGTGATCGTCGATCCCGCTCACGGCGGCACAGACAGTGGCGCGACGATCACGTCCTCGCTGGTGGAAAAGGATGTCGTGCTGGCGCTGGCGCGGCGAGTGCAGCGCGAGTTGGCCAGCCGCGGCATCGCGGTCGCCATGTTGCGCAATTCCGACGTGGCGCTTTCCCTCGATCAGCGCGCACTGGCCACGAACGCCGCGCGTCCGGCTTTGTACGTTACTCTGCATGCCGCCAACACTGGCCGAGGCGTGCATGTGTTCACTTCACTTCTGCCGGCGGCGAATTTGTCGCGCGACGGATTCCTGCCGTGGGACACCGCGCAGGCCGCGTTCCTTGACCTGAGCGGGGTGGTTGCCGGATCGGTCGCGGCGGAGCTGGAGACGCGCAAGCTGCCCAACACCACGCTGGTCGCACCTCTGCGGCCGATGAACAACATCGCTGCGCCGGCGGTTGCGGTCGAAATCGCGCCGCCCGACGACAAGGTCGAGAACATCGCCAACGCGGAATACCAGGAGCAGGTTGCGCAGTCGATTGCAGCCGGTATCGCCGCCGTGCGCTCCAAGTTGCCGGAGGTGCGGCCATGATCCGCCCCGACATGAATCCGCACAAAGACGGCACGCATTGGGGAACGCGTCGCATCCTGGCCATGTTCGCCGTGCTGGCGGTGATCGCTGTCGGCCTCGGCTTCTACGCGCTGCACCTGAAGCGCAAGGTGACGCGAGAGGCGGAGACGGGTGCCGAACAGCCGATCGTGACGCCGGTGGGCAACGGTCCGCCGGAGCCGGTAACGTTATACGTTGCGAACGACAGCGACGGTACGTTGGGCAAAACACAGGTCAGCGTCTCGCTGCCAAGCGAGCGCAGCGAGCGTGCACGCGCGGTTCTCAGAACGTTGCTGGCGGAGTATCTCAAGCCCGGATCGTCCTATACTATCGGCGCGGGATCCGATATTCGCCAGGTTTATCTCATGGACGATGGCACCGGTATTGTGGATACGAACTCCTCGTTCGCCGACGCGCATCCTTCCGGCGTGCTCGCCGAGGAGTTGACGGTCGCTTCGCTGGTGATGACCTTGAACGCCAACGATAACAAGATTACGCGCGTGAAAATTCTGGTAAATGGGCAGGAGCGCGAGACGCTCGCTGGACATGCCGATCTGAAGCGCTTCTACGAAGTCGGCAACATCGGCGCAGTCGTAAAGGATATGCAGTGACCTTGCCTCGCATTGGAGTCTTCGACTCGGGCGTCGGCGGCCTCACCGTCTTGAAGGCCATGGCCGAGCAGTTGCCGGCGCACTATCTCTACTTCGGCGACACGGCTCGCCTGCCCTATGGAACCAAGTCGGCGACAACGGTCGCGCGTTACGCCATCGGCGCCAGTCGCTTTCTTGAGGCGCAGAATATCGACCTGCTAGTCATTGCCTGCAACACCGCGACCGCGCTGGCGCTGCCGCAGATCGAAGCCGCCGCGCACGTGCCGGTGATCGGAGTGGTCGAGCCAGGTGCGGCGATGGCAGCCGAGGTCAGCAAGAGCCGCGCCACAATTGTTATCGCGACCGAAGCGACGGTCAGCAGCCACGCCTATCGCGACGCCTTGCAACGTCATGGCCTCCAGTCGTTGGAAAAAGCCTGCCCCCTATTCGTGCCGCTGGTGGAAGAGGGATGGATTGATCACGCGGTGACCCAGCAGGTCGCGCGCATATATCTCGAAGAGGCAAGATCACAGGCGCACGACGGCGCGGACGTGCTGGTGCTGGCCTGCACGCATTATCCGCTGATCGCGCCTATGCTGCGGCGCCTTGTGCCTGAGTCGATGCACATTGTCGATTCAGCCGAATCGACCGCACGCGTGGTGAAGAAGACCATCGAGCAAGACCATGAGCTTCGAGCTTCGAGATTCGAGCCACGAGGTGGAAACTTGCAATCGCTGCCAACAGGGCCCGGCAGTCATCGCACCTTCCGTTTCTACGTGACCGACTCGGTCGACAAGTTCAAGCGGCTGGCAACCCGCTTCCTCGGCCGCCAGGTTGATAAGGTCGAGCACGTGGATTTAGGAGGCTAGGGTTTTGCGCTGTCGGCGCTTGCCGATCAGCAATTCGTAAAATTCCTCCAGTTGGCCGATCGTTTTCCCTACCTCAAAATTCTCCACGCAGCGCTGGAATCCTTTCTCGCCCATTGTCGCGCGCAGCTTTTCATTTCGCAGTAGCTCAATCAGCGGCCTGGCGAATGCTTCGGGCGAACGCTCGCTGACCAGATACCCAGTTTCGCCGTCGACGATGGCATCGCGATTTCCTCCCACATCGATGGCAACTGCCGGCAGACCGGCGGCCATATACTCCATGATCGCGTTGGAAAAACCTTCGCTGAAGGAAGTCAGACAGCCAATACTCATCCGCGCGAGGCAATCCATGACATTGCCTTCGCCCCGCGTGAAGAAGACACGCTCCCGAATCCCCAGCTCCGATGCCAGATCACAAAGCTGCTGATACAACTCACCGCGGCCAGCCAGCAGGAAGACAACGTCGTCGATCTGGCTGGCAACAATCTTCGCCGCGCGCAGAAACAGTGAGTGATCCTTGACCGGCCGGAGATTCGCCACAATCCCGACTACACGGGCGTCGCGCGGAATGCCCAGCTGGTCACACGCTGTGGGATCTCCCAGCCCTCGGCTGAACTTCGTCATGTCTACGCCCTGATAGACGACGGTCACGCGGTCGGGATGAAGGCGTTCGGTCTCCACGGCGATGCGCTTGGCTTCGATGGAATTAGCCATGATGCCATCGGTGCGAAGATTGAGCAGCCCGAACATCCTGCGCAGCCGCGGTGTGTACCAGTAGCCGGTATTCAGACGGCTGGTAATCACGATGCGATCGGACGCCAACGAGGTCAGCACCGCGAAGGTCGCAGTCTTGTTCATGTAGGCGTGTGCAATCTGAATGTGATGATCGCGCAGATAACGGCGGAAGGCGCGGGCTTGCACCAGGCCTGCCCAGGAGTTCACGCTGGCGGTGGGAAACACGGCAATGTTACAGACGCCTTCGAGGCTGCGCAGTTGCGGACTATCTTCCAGGCAGATCACATGAACGTCGAAGCGGTCTTTGTGAAGCCGCTTGGCGGTTTCAACCACCTGCCGCTCGGTTCCGGCGTCGAGTCCCACAGTGTCAGACAACAGGCAAACGCTGATGCGACCGCCGACGCCTGCTGCGTGAGTTCGGACAGAGCGCGCGTCTACGCCGGCTTCCGAAGTTCTCCCCATCCCTCAGGCTTTCCTTTGGCGATGCGAATCACGTTGCGCTGCACCGTGCCGACCGAGCGAAAGAATGCCACCGTCTCGGCGTCATACCACTCCAGCGAGCCGTAGCGCGGCGGGTTGGAGTTCAGCTCCAGATGCAGGATGCCGCCTTCACGCAAATGAGATAGAGCGTCGTTCACGAAGAATTGCCATTCCGCCGCTCCCCACTCATCCGCTTGCTCATGACGATTGAAGCATATCCAGAAGGCCGTGATTAAGTCGAGATCACGCAGCGGAAGCGTCGTCGGCATGGCCACGAAGCGCTCGATGAGCAGCGGAGAGACACGCTCACTGCAGGAGAAGGCCGCCAGCATCTCGCTATACACGCGAGCTTCGATATCGGTCAGCACCGTTCTTGGAGCGTCGACACCGTAGCAGTCATGACCGCAAGCCATTGCCGCCGCCATGAAATATCCGGCGCCGCAGCCGATGTCGAGAATTCGCAAGGGGCGCGAGCGGTGCAGCGACAAAGCACCGATACGATCGACGTTAAACGGAATCCAGAAACTGTAATCTGAGTATTTGGCGGCGCAGAAGGGATCGCGCTGAAGCGCCTCGGCCATCTCGTCGCGCAGGTGGTCGATTCTTTCGAGGTCAGCCTTTTCGCAAACCCTCGACGTCAGCCGGCAGAGCGCCAGAGAGCGACGGCGGCAGAGCCGGCTCCAGGTTCTCACCAGCTCGGCGCGGTCGGGAGAATTGCGCGACGTGAAAGAGCGGGCGATCAATCCCAGCAACGATGGCGACTGGAACGACGCACGCGCGTCGGTCATGCAACGGCTTCCTGCGCTGGCGCCGGAATCGGCCGATCCTGCTTGTACTCCCTGGCTGCCGCCTGTTGCAGAGCCGCCGACAACCCCATAATGGCGTAAAGGATGCCGCTATACGCGATACTCAGGAAGAATGCGCCGATGGCCGAGACGATGACCACGATCTGCAAAAACAGCGCCGCATCCCGTGCCCGTTTCTTGGGATAGCGATCGCGTATCGGCGTAAGGCCTTTGTAGCAGCGATAAAAAGCGATCAGGAACAGCACCACGCCGGGGATACCGATTTCGCTGGATAGCTCGGTATAAGAGTTGTGCGTGTAGTGCCACACGCCCTTGTGGCCTTTGGACATCGCCTCGCCGGCCTCGGCGTCCATAAACTCGCCCGGTCCGACCCCGAACAGTGGATGCTCGGCGGTGATGGCCAAACTTTTCGTCAACAGCAACTTCCTCGTTTCCGCCGATTCAGCAGCCTCCTCCGATGCAGCCGACGACGCCTGGAAATAAGTCGTGAATCGCTCCATGATCTTTTGCGGCAGCAGCACGATTACACAGGCAAGAAACACTGTTCCGCCCATGATGATCAGGATTCTCTGTCTGGCGGTTGCGAAGATGAAGAAGAAGAGCATTCCGGCCGACAGCGACAGCAGTCCCATTCTCGAGCCGGTCTTAGCGGCGCCCGCAAGCACTGGAGCCATCAGCGCGATGAGGGCGACCTTCATGAAGCCTTTTCGATACTGGGCCGCAAACCAGAGCAGCGGCAATCCAATGACCAGGTAGAGCGCCAAAAAGTTCGCGTCGGAAAGGGTGTCGCTACCCGTGCCCAATCCCAACCGGTCGCTGCCCTCGCGCCCGCCGCCAATCACGTTCGACAGCACGCCGACCGCTGCCATGGAGATGGCAACCACGAACATCACGCGGTAGACGTCATCCATGCTTCGTATGAATGCCGCCATGAAGAACAGCAGCAGCAGGGCCTGCAACGCAATCGTCAACTGATCAAAGCTGCCGCCCTTCCACACGCTGAAAGGCACGCAGATGGCTATCCAGACGGTGAAAGCTGTCATCAGCCGGCCGATGTCGGTGCGGAAGATCGCCTTCGTCGTGCTGGTCATGAACATACCGATCAGCAGAATCGGTTGTATCAGCACGCCTGGGTGCAGCGCGGGAACCATCTCCGAGATGCGGCTGCAGTAAAAGAAGAGATAGACCAGCAGGACATAATGAAAAGGCTTGTAAAATTCCGGGCGCCGTGGACGATGAAGCGTCTCTGTCGGCCCTTCGGACGGGGTGCTGGCCTGCGGCTCCAGGACTGCCGTTTGCGGCAGGGCATAGTCATCCACAACTGCAGGCTCGTTCATCTTCTGGATCGCGGATAAATTCACTTAGTCACCCCATCAGCTCTTAATTCCAGTGAAAGTTCTTGCGAGAGATCTTTGACGACTCGGGCGGGATTGCCTACGGCCACCACCTGCGCCGCGACTGGCCGGACGACAACCGAACCGGCGCCGATCGTGGTACCTGTCCCAATGTCAGCCATTATGATGGAAGACGCCCCAATCCAGCAATCAGAACCGATGTCAATCGGCTCGAATTTTCCCTCTGTGGCACCACTAATCCGTCCTTGGGAATCCCGGCTATGTTGCTGTCTTCCGCTCAAAATTTGTACCTGGGACGCGATCTGTGTCCGGTCGCCAATCGAGCAACTGCCCAGAATGCAGTACGACCCGATGTAGACTCCTTGTCCCAGCGTCGCATCCGGATGAGCGAAGAACGATCCGAACGATACCCGGCTGTACATCGAACACCGTCGCAGCGTCAGTTTGTAGAACGCAATGCGAAGATAGTCGCCCACGACGCCCGGAACCGAAGCGACTGCCTGTGCCCCGATCGTAAACATAACCGGGAACCGGCCGAATCCAGCCAGCGCGGCCCAAGGCAGCGCAAGCGCCAGAAACAGCCCGTGCAAAACCTGCTTGATGATTCTTTTCATTCCCCGTCGTGCGGTGGCTGGCTGGGGGAAGCCGGGAGCAGTATACCATTTAGGCAATGATTATTTAGCAACAAAACCATGAGGCTGCCACCGGTCGCAGCAACGCAACTGTAACAAGTCGGGAAGCGGTCAGCTGCCACCCTAGCCTTGTGCCCGTTCTGGTTTTCATTGGCTGCGGCGTGGCCAAAGCGTTTCACTTGCGCCGGGTGCCCGTTCTAGCCAGACTGTTGGCTAGGGTGGAACATTGCGCGACATTGCGCGTGCCCATGATCGGATAAACTGCGGAAATGCGTGTCCTCTATTTCTCGCCGCGAATCTGCTGGCCCATCATCTCGGGCGCGCATCTGCGTGACTTCTATTTCGCCCAATATCTGGCGCGCAACTCGCAGCTCACCTACATCGGCCTTACCAACGACGACTCCGAGCCGCAAGCCGAACTGCTGCGCCAGCAACTGGGCAATGGCGCTCAGGTCATCGCTTTGCGCCGCGATGCCGGATACCGGCCCACGAACATCCTGCGCGGACTCATCGGACCCACGCCGCTGAATGTCCTGAACTTCACGTCCGCGCGCGTTATAGCCGACGTGGATCGCATCCTGAGCGAGCAAAGCTTCGACACCATTCAGATCGAGAGCATGCACCTGATCGCCTATGCCCGGCGCATTCGGCAGATCGCGCCGCAGGCGCGCGTCATCCTCGACTGGCACAACATCGAGTCGGAAATTCTGGCCCGCTACGCGGAGAACGACTCGAATCCGCTGCGCGCCTGGTATGCGCAGCGCACCTCCACGCTCTCGCGCAAGGTCGAAGACGAACTTCTGCGCCTGTGCCATGCGCACACCGTTTGCAGCGAGCGTGAGCGCGAAGTCCTGCTGCAGCGTCCCGGAGCCCGCATCGAGGTCGTGGGCAACGGCGTCGACTGTGAGTTCTTTGCGGCGCCCACCCTGTCGCCAGAACCGGGCGACAAGGGTGGGGCACCCGCCGATCTTAAAGCGGAGAGCGCCGCATCCGTCGCGACTTCACCGAACACTGCCCGCCGCGACGTGCTCTTCATGGGTCGCATGGACTATCACGCCAACATCGATGCAGCGTTGTACTTCGTCGAGAACATCTGGCCGCTGATTCACGCTCGCCGGCCGGAATTGCGGCTGGTGATTGTCGGAGCGCACCCCGCCAAGCCCATCCTGGCGCTGCGCGAGCAAGGCATCACCGTCACTGGAACGGTCGACGACGTTCGCCCTTACTACCACAGCGCCCTGACGTCGGTGGTGCCGCTGCGAGTTGGCGGTGGAACTCGGCTGAAGGTGCTGGAGGCGATGGCCGCGGGCACGCCCGTGGTCTCGACCACGCTCGGCGCTGAAGGACTGGCGGTCACCGACGGCAAGGACATTCTCCTTGCCGACGCTCCGCAAGCGATCGCCGACGCTGTCGTTTCGTTGCAGGCGGGAAATCCGGATTGGCAACAGCTCGCCGCCAATGCTCGCCGCGTCGTGCAGAGCAAGTACGATTGGTCGGTAGTCGGTGAAATTCTATGGCGCCTGCACACCGGTCAGGTTGCCATGGGAGCGGTGTGCGTCAAGGCAAATTAAGATTCATCTAGCGAATTTTGTATCAGGACAGAGTGCCCGGTTCCAGCCTGCGGTTGGCTAAGTGCGCGGCGGTTCGCAATCCTACATGCTCAAACTTATTTCCCTCATTGCCGTCATCCTGATTGCCGTCCTGCTTCTCCTTCTTCTCTCCCAGGCCGGTTCGTTTCTTGTGGTCGACAATCCGCAACATTCCGATGCCATCGTGATACTCGAGGGCTCCGGCAATACTCCCGGATACGCGCGTGCGCTCGATCTTCAGCGCGACGGCTATGCACCAAAAGTTTTTCTCGACGCCAGCGTCACCGAGGCAATCTACGCCCACCTGGAAGCGGAACTGGCAAAGCAATTTCTTGATCGCAATAGCGACCGCACCACCGAGATCTGCCCTACGATGGGCGATTCGCTGTTTACCGAAGTGGTGGACGTGCAGCGCTGCCTTAACCGGATCGGCGCCCGTTCGGCAATTCTTATGACCAGCGATTTCGAAACCCGGCGCTCACTCTCCATCTTTCGGGCCCGTCTGCCGCAGTATCGCTGGTCCGTAGCTGCCGCCTCGACGCCGTATCACTCCGCCGAAGCCTATTGGAAGCACCGTGGCTGGGCGAAAACCGTGGTCGAAGAGTGGGAGCAATTCCTCTGGTGGAAGCTCTTCGACCAGCGGCGCTCCGACGTCGTGTTGCGCTCGGGCTGATTCGCGGATCACCGATTCAGACGCCAGATGCCGAAGTTCAAATAGCCTGCGTAACTGACCCACAAGAAATATGGGATGAGCAGCAGCGCGGCAACGGGAACCAGCCAGTAGAAGACGAAAATATTGAATACGACCGCGAGCCAGAGGATCACGACCTCGAAGAAAGCGACGCCCGCCATTCGCGAGCCGAAGAAGATTCCCGGCCAGGCGACGTTCAGCGCCAGTTGCGCGAAGAAGATCAGCAGCGCCGGACGCGCGCCGCGTCCATATTCGCGCCATACCAGCCAGGCGGAGATTGCCATCAGTACGTAAAGGCAGGTCCAGACCGGACCGAAGACCCAACTCGGCGGCGTGCCTGCGGGCTTGCGCTGCTGCGGATACCAACTGCGAATCCCGTTCGCGCCGAGCAACGAACCCAGTCCGCCCGCGCCCAGGCAAATGGCGAAGAAGATAATCAGCACCAGCCAAGGCTTCGCATCCACGAGAGCAATTGTAGCGGGTAGCGATCGGCTCTCAGCCGTCGGCTATTCAATCAGCAGCACAATCTTTCCGTAATTCGCGCGCTGCAGCAGCAGGCGATGGCCTTCGCCGGCCTGCTCCATCGGCAACGTGTGTCCAATCTCAGGATGCAGCTTGCCGTCCTCAATCCACGGCTGCATTACCCGCAGAGTTCGGTTGATGAGCTCATGATCTTTAGCCAGCACGCTCAGCCACAATCCATGGGCGCTGAGGCTCTTCGCCATCATCACTGCCGAGTCGAACTGATGCCGCTGTCCGGTCGCGGTTCCGTAGATAATCACGCGACCAAACGCGCGGCAGCAGCGCAGGCTCTTGGCGGTGTGCTCGCCGCCAAGCATCTCGAAGACCGCATCCACGCCTTCGCCATTGGTCAGCTCCTTAACGCGCTGCTCGTAATCAACCTCGCGATAGTTGATCGCGTGGTCCAGTCCAAGCTTCTTCACCCGCTCGAGCTTCTCGTGCGACGAAGCAGTCCCATACGTTTCGATGCCGAGCAGCTTGCCGATCTGGACCGCAGCCGTGCCGACGCCTCCAGCCACAGCGTGAATCAAGACGCGCCGCGAGTGCTGGTGCGGCCAGCGAATCGGTTCCATAGCGTCCGGCGTGATTCCGGCCTTCCAGTATGCCAGATACGCGGTCAGGAAATTTACCGGGAACGCGGCTGACTGCGCCGACGTCCAGCCTTTCGGCTGTGGCCACAAGTGGCTGGGCTTCATGGCGATCTTCTGAGCGGCCGCACCCCATTGCATGTAGCCCATGACGCGCTCGCCGGTGCCGTCAACCACTCCGGCGAACTCGCGTCCCGAGATAAATGGCGGCGGCGGCATGCCACTGTAGGAGCCGCGCGTGGTCATGGTGTCGGCAAAATTGATTCCGACCGCCTCGACGCGAATGATGACTTCGCCCGGAGCGGGCTGCGGCTCCGGCACATCGCGGACTTCCAGAACCTCCGGCCCACCAGCACGAGTGATGACGACAGCTTTCATATCAGATCGATTGTACGACCGCAAAGGCCAATGCTGCCCCCCGAGAGACCTGCGAGCGTTGGAGTAACCGGTTTTGAAGGGGCACGGCTTCAGCCGTGCCGTCAGGGCACACAATAGGATTGGCCTTTAGGCCCCGAGGGAAGCTCCCTCAGCGGCTTAAGCCGGATTTTTTGATTGACTTTGGCGGCACGCCTGAAGGCGTGTCCCTTTCAAAGCAGGCCTACACCTCTTGTGGAACCGCTTGGTGCGGATCGAATCGGCCTTTTCGGCGGCCGCTTACGTTGGCGGGGTTGTGGGCGCATCATCGTCGGCGATCGGCTCTTCGCTGCGGCGCTCCATCTCATCGTATATGTCCTTCATCACATCCTCGCGCAAGCCGCCGTCGTGCATGCGCGACTTCATCTCCTGCAACGCGACGTTCAAAAGATGATAGTGGTGAAGCTCGCGATATTTCGGATCGCTGGTGATTTCTTTCCACAAGCCGTGCAGCAGATCGACATCTTCCTGGCGCATGCGCGGCGTGTGCGGACCCAGCATGTATTCATGTTTCGCGCCCGCCGGATCGTAGACTACCAATCGCAAGCGCGGACGTGGCTCCGGCAACCGTTCCCAGGCATCGCCGGTGAGCTTGCCTTGCTCGTCGGCGGTGAGCTGGTTGGATTTGCCGCAAACGATTACGGACGAGTGCAGCCGCTGCGCCGTCGCCACAATGCTTTCGAAGATGTCATTGGTCGGGACCACGAGGAGCGAGACGTGCTTGCCCAGTTTTTCCGCTACCGCAACCACTGCCGTAAACAGCTCCTGCTCATACTTCCGGAACACCTCAGAGGTGTCCATCTGCTCGCTGCCGCTGAAAGAATGCTCGCGGTGATAGACGCGCGAGGTCATCACCACCACGTCGGTCTTGGTGGTATCGGTTTGGGCCAGGACTCGCTGCAGGTAATACAAGTTGCGCGGATCGCGCACTGCCACCAGGATGTTTCCCGGACGAACCTCCATCTGCTCCGCGCTCAACTCCGCGTTCTGCGCCACGTTGAACTGGTCGAGCCCAGACTCCTCATGGGCATGTTGCTTGCTCGTGATGTGCTCGGAAATCGTAAAGATGGCAAAGAACGCGACGCTGAACGCCACCCCCGAAATGGTCGCCAGTTCTTTGGTGAACAGATTGACGATAGCGGTCGCGAACAGCAGAAATGAAATGAGAAACAGTCCGACGGGTATCTCGACTCCGGCGATATGAAAATTGCCGGGAACTTTCCACTGGCGATTTTCCGGCTCGGTATAGCGCAGCACCACTACCGCCAGCGACTTGAAGGCGAAGCTCCAGATCACGCCGAAGGCATACAGCGAGGCCAGCAGATAAACGTTGCCGCGGCTGGCCACGATAGTCAGAATCTGCAAGCCGACAATCAGGTCGATGATGCGATAGCTGGTGCCGAACCTCTTGTGCGGTTTGCGGAACCACGGCGTCAGCACCCCGTCTTCGCTCATGCGGTTGAGCACGCCATTGGCGCCGACGATGGCGGTGTTCACCGCGCCCGACAAAATCAGCACGCCCACGACCACCACGAAGGCCTGGAAGACCAAGCGCAATGTGTAAGGCCCGACAACGTTCATCGCCAATCCGCTGATCAAGTTGGCGAAGTAGTCGTGCCGCACGCGATCAGGAATGATCATCACGGCGAAGAATGAAACCAGCGAAGTGAAGAGCAGGCTGTAGAGGAAGATCACCAGCCCGGTTTTTTCCAGGTTCTTCAGCTTGGGATGTTCGATCTCGCGATTGATCTGGGCCAGCGATTCCTCGCCGCTCATGGCGAGAATGGAGTGGCCGAAGCCCACCAGCAGCATGATGAAGGGAATGCGCACGGCCCAGCTGTGCAACAACCATCCCAGCGATTCCCGATCATGATGCATGGTTGCCGCCGAGGGCAGCGGTGGCAGCGGCGAAGGATGTTTGACCAGCGTAATCACGCACCAGACGATGAGCATCACCACCATCACCGTGGTGATCTTCATGATCTGCATGGCGCGTTCGCTGGATTCGTGAATGCCCTGCACGTTCTGCCACCAGAAATAAATCGTCACCAGGATGGCGAAGAATGCGGCAAAAGCATTGTCCGGGACGACAATGTTGTAGCCGAGGTGGTGGAAGGTGTCGTCCAGCAGGCCCGCGAGATATAAGCCGGCCGACACCGCGCTGATCGGTCCGGTTAGAACGTAATCGAAGAGCAGGGCAGATACCGACAGCTTCGCCAGCTTGCCGCCCATGGCCTCTTTGACCACGCGATAGACGCCGCCGCGGACGAACATCGAACTGGACTCGATGTAGATGGCGCGCACCGCATAGCTAAACAGCATCACCGCCAGCACGAACCATGGAGCGCTCTTGCCGATGACCTTCTCGGCATCGCCGCCGACATAGTAAGCCGACGACGCCAGGTCGGAGAGCACAATCGCCGCTGCCCGCCAGAAGGAAATGAACGTCAGCATCACCGACGTGGCGACGAAAACTTTAATTGCGGGGCGCTGCAGGTTCGTGGTCGAGGACATAGAGGCGTTGCTGTTTCCCGGATTTTCGGGCGTGCTTCTCCAACGCGCACGCGCTGGAGCGGAATACATCAGTGTACAGCTATTGCTATTGCCATTGCCGTAGGCATCATGTCAGCCATCAATGCCGGGATTGAATGTATCTTGTTAGAAGCAGGTTCTCAGCAGACGGATATCGCGCGATCGCGAAATCTCGGATCGCAGGAATTCGATTAGGTTAGATTCCGGGTGCCCCATCTTTCGCCTTCGGTTGGCGAAAGGATGGGAGCGGAAAGATCACGCCTTAGAAAAGGTCAACGATCGCAGGCTTGGTGACCTTGCCCATGGCATTTCGCGGCAACGCTTCCACAATGAGCAAGCGCGACGGCGCCTTATGCGCGGCCAGCCGCGGCCTGCACCAGACGCGAAGTTCGTCGAGTTCGAGGTAGCTGCCATCTCGCAACACGACGGCCGCCGCGACTCGCTCGCCCCACTCCGGATCGGCCACGCCCACCACGGCGCATTCCACAATCGCGGGATGCTCGCGCAAGGTTTCCTCGACCTCCAGCGCCGAGACTTTATGGCCACCGGTCTTCAGAATGTCGATGTTGGTCCGGCCGAGGATGCGATAGACGCCGTTCTCGACCACTGCAGTGTCGCCGGTACGAAACCAGCCGTCGCGAAAAGCCGCGCGAGTCGCATCCGGCTTACCCCAATATTCGGTGAAAACGTTGGCGCCACGAACCTCGATCTCTCCCGGCGTCCCGTGGCCAACTTCATCGCCGCGCTCGTCCACCAGTCGCACCTCTACGCCCGGCAGAGGAGTGCCGACGCTGCCCGGCACTCGCGGGCCGCGATACGGATTCGACAGCGCCATCCCGATCTCAGTCATCCCGTAGCGCTCAAGCAAAGTGTGACCGGTGATTTCCTTCCAGCGCTCCAAGGTGCTCACGGGCAGAGCTGCCGAGCCTGAGACCATGAGCCGCAATCGTGCAGCGGACTGGCTTAGCGCTACGCGGCGTTGCGGCGAACTCGCTTCCCATGCGGCGATCAGCTTGACGTAAATCGTCGGCACAGCCATGAACAGCGTCAGCTCTCCGCTGGCGATTCGCTCCCAGACGACGTTGGCGTCGAAACGCGGCAGCATTTCGCAGGTCGCACCCGACCACAACGCGCAGGAAAGAATATTCACGATGCCGTGAACGTGATGGAGTGGCAGGCAGAGGAGGATGCGATCGTCGGCGGACCACTCCCACGCGTCGACCAGAGCGGTGATTTGCGCGGTCATATTCGCATGCGTGGAGACGACGCCCTTGGGACGACTCGTCGTGCCGCTGGTGTAGAGAATCATCGCGCGGTCACTGCCTATGTGCGGAAGTTGAACTGGCTGGGATGGCAACATCTCGCGGTAAAAATGGGCCGGAATCTTTCGCTCGGCTGCAATGGGCGGGAGCAATGCTTCGCCGGCTTCGTCGCAGATCAATGCGGCAGCTTGCGTGTCTTCAATGAAGTATTGCAGTTCGGCAGCGGGCGCGTTGGCCGGCAGCGGCACGGCGATCCCTCCCGCGCGCCATATTCCCCATTGCACCGCGACCCACGGAAAGCCCGGCGTGATGAGGAACGCGACGCGTGCTTCCTGCAGATCATTGCGTCCCGCCAGCAGTGTCGATGCAACTCCAGCGGAGGCATTGAGCAGCGCGTCGTAGGAATGGACCCCGTCACAATCGACAATGGCGGTGCGCCGCCGGTGCTGCTCAGCGCGAGCGACTAGAGAATTGTTGTTGATAGCAGGAGACATAAAGAGTAAAGATTTCCGGTTCCAGCAAAAAGCGCCCGGCGAACCGCAGCGCCGCTATTCCGCGTGGCGGCGCGGAACTCGCTTGGAGAGATTACAGAGCGTCTCATATACCACAGTGTCAGAGCACCGCGCGAGGTCCCACGCTGTGATACTTTCCTTCCCGCTACGGCCGATCAGCACCACCTCATCCCCAATTGATGCGCCCGGAATATTCGTGACGTCAATCAGCGTCAGGTCCATGGAAACGCGTCCTACGATGGGAGCGCGCTCGCCGCGAATCAACACCTCACCGTGACCAACCGAAGGATGAATGTTGCACAGGGCCGGGTCGTGCCCATTGCGCACCGAGACTTTACGCGACAGTCCATCGCCATACCCGACGGACACGGCAGCAATGCGCGCGGGTGCAGGTGTCACGTAACAGCCGCCGTATCCCAAAGGCTGCCCTGCCGGCACATCGCGCAAGCCGAGGACATGCGTCTTCCACGAGAGCACCGGCTTGAGCGGCAGTGGCGGCACATCCGTCGCCGGCGAACCCCTACGGCGACTGAGTGGATACTCGTATCCGTAGAGCAGCAATCCGGGACGAACGAAGTTGTGCCACGCTGTGGGACGACCCTGCACCGCTCCGCTGTTGGCCAGGTGTCGCAATGGCGGATGCAGACCATGGTTCGCCAGCATGCGCAACGCAGACTCGTACCGTTGAATCTGGCGCGCGGTGGCTTCATCGTCCAGCACTTCGGAGGACGCGAGATGGCTGAACACGCCTTCCAGCTCAATCTGCGGCAGGCGCTTCACGCCTTCGGCAAACGACTCAACTTCCGCGAACGGAATCCCCATGCGCGCCATGCCGGTATCGATCTTGAGATGGATCGCAGCTTGATGCGTGAGACTGAGGCGTGCGGCGGCGCGCGCAATCTCCTGTGCCTGCTCCAAACGAAAAACCGCAGGCGTGAGCGAATTGCGCAGCGCCTCTTCTTCCTCGCCGGCGTACAGACCGCACATGATCAGAATCCGGCCGGTGACGCCGCACTGGCGCAGCACGACGCCTTCGTCGGTCGAGGTCACGCCAAACCACCTGGCGCCGGCCTGCTCCAGCGCAGGCGCACATTCCTCGACTCCATGACCGTAGGCATTGCACTTTACGACCGCGCAGATGGTGACATCCGCGCCCACATGCTGCTGCACGACACGAAAATTGTGGCGCAGGGCGGAAAGGGAAATTTCTGCCCAGTTGGGCCGGGTCTCAATGCGGGAAGCTGTAAGGATTGTGCCCAAAAGATGTTCCCAAGCCTCGATGATACAGGCTCTGCACGATCGATGACGAGGGTACAAATTGGTGGAGTGTCTGGGTTTGCAATAAGGTCCCCAAAAAATTTGCGATTCCGAGCCGAATTGCTTCAAACACCCCACCTGCGATGGTCATCCTACTAACCGTAAGGTCTTACAAGCGAAGCTCGATCCATGAAAAGGGGGATTGATGGCTGAAGTTATGCGTAACGGCACTACGTCGGGTGGGGAATATCCAGATACTCAGGGAGGCAATCCGTCGTCCCCGCTCGGTCGTCAGGAAGACACACCAGCCTTGCCTCCGGGCGAAACTGAGTCGAGAGACGCCGGCAATCGAACTCTGAACCGCTCGGCTGAGGTAGTGGGGCGAAGCGTCGGGACGGCGGTGGCCGGAATTCGGACCTTGCCGGACGAATTCGAGCGCTTACGTTCCCGAATCCATGTGGTCAAGAAAAACGCAGGCGAATCGGCACTTGATCTTCGTGACTCAGCCGAGGCGAAAGCCGCCGACTTGCGAGACTCGGCTGAGGTCGGCCTTTTGGAATTGGCGGAAAAAGCAGCGGCCTACACGGAAACGATCCGCAGTCGCGCCGATAGCCGGATGGAGGAATTTCGCCGCACCGCCCGATACAGGTTGCAAGAAATACGCCGGACTACCCGACTGCGGATCATACAAGCTCGCTTCTGGAGGCCCGAGCGTCCTTTGCAAGCCATCCTGATTTGCGCCGGCGCGGCCTTCGCGCTGGGAGCGATCTTACGAATCTGGAGGTCCAGCGGTGAATAACGGAACTGCCTGCACAAATACCAAAAGCATTGCTGAGGTGATGGAAGATCTGAAGAACGAGCTGATGGATTTCGCCATCACCCGTCTCGAAGATGTTGCGAGCGGAAATCAGCGAGAAGGTGCAATCCTTCAAGATGGCTGCGCCAGTGCTCACTCTCGGACTGGCGCTGCTTCTGACAGCATGGTTCGTGCTGACCGGTTTTCTGGTCTGCATAATTGCGGCGGCATTCACGCCACACCCGTGGGCCTATACCGTCTCATTTCTCATCGTAGGGGTACTGTACGCCATTGTCGGCGGGGCAGCGGCATTCTTGGCATGGCGTCAGCTCAAAGACAAAGGAATCGCGCCGCAACGCACCATTGAGGTTCTCAAGCAGGATCGCATCTGGCTACAGAACGAAAGCAGGACACAACTATGAACGCACCCGATCTTTCAAGCCACTTTCCCGCAGAAGTACTGCAACAGCGTGCCGCCGAGCAGCGGCGGCGTATTCACGAATCGGTCGGCGAGCTTAAATCATCGGTGCGCGAAACGGTCCGTGAGCACCTCGATGTGGAGGGCTACGCCCGCAATCGTATCTGGCAATTTATCGGTGGCGCATCGTTGGTGGCTCTGCTGATCGGATACGGAACGGCAGGAATGTTTACCCGCGATTGACGTCCGACCGCCGATTTCAAGGCCTTGGTACGCCCCGTTGGAGACCACCTTAGTTCCGCCGGGGCAGGGTTTCCCTGTTGATACTCACCTAAAGAGCTATTCCTTGTACGTGCTTCCGTGGTATAAAACCGCTTGGTGGACCAGTAATCCGTGTTAAGGTGGTCGTGGCGGAGTCTGTGCCAAGGCCGTCCTGAACTCGGGATCGAGCAGCACGATAACTGAGAAGCTTTCACCCTTAACCATGATCAATATCATCATCGCTGACCATCAGGCGATTTTTCGTGCAGGTGTTGCGAAGGTGCTGGCGGTCGAGGAAGATCTGCGCATTGTGGGACAGCCATCCGCAGCGGAGCAGATTCTCACCGCAGTGGACAAGCTGCGCCCACGGGTGCTGATTCTGTCGACTGGCTTCCTGTCCTTTCTTCCGGAAATTCAGGCTACTGCACAGAAGCGCCAGATCGCGGTGCTCATGATCTGCGATAACACGGAGAATGCCACCGACGTCATGAGGATGGGCGTGCAGGGAGCCATCTACCGCTCCGCCAGCGGCAGCCTGGTAGTGGATGCGGTCCGGCGGCTGGCGCAAGGCCAGTCATTCCTGCAGGGGACCTGCACGGATGTCGATATCTGCGAGGATCTTGTCGGGGCACGTGTGCGCAAGCGCCTCTCGGAGCGGGAGCTGCGCATCATTGCGGCCATCGTGCAGGGTTACAAGAACCGGGAGATCGCAGGTCAGCTTTACACTACGGAACAGGTCGTCAAAAACGCGCTGCGCAATATCTTCGACAAAATCGGCGTCTCCGACCGGCTGGAGCTGGCGCTCTTCGTGGTGCATCACAGGATTCTGGCGCAAGCTACCGCTTCGGCTGGCGTCAACGTGCTGCGTGCGCGATCGGCGGCGGCCGGGGCCGGCGGATTCAAATCGCGGCTGGGCGGCAGTTCCTCGACAACCATTCACTAAGGCTGAACTTGCTTAATGGCTGCGTAGCCAGCTATTTGGCAGGATGTTCGCTGGTCTTCAGCAACTCGTTGACAATCGTAACCAGCTCTTCGGGATTCACCGGCTTCTCCAGATAAAGATCGGCAAGCGGCTCGGCCGCCTGAAAAGCCTCGGCTACGTATCCGGAAACCACCACCACCGGCATGGTGGAGTGCGTCTTGGCGGCTTGGACGATGGCGCGGCCATTGGCGTCGCCTAGACGCCAGTCCGTAACCACCGCATCGTAAGCGTTCTCATTCAGCTTCTCGATGGCATCGTGCGCTGAAGTCGAGGGAGTTACCTGGTGGCCGGCCGCCTGAAGAATGGCACATTTCATGGTGACGATACTAGGTTCGTCGTCCACGCAAAGGATCTTCGCCATACGCTAATGTCCTTGGACGCACAGGGCTGGGATTGTCGCCTGAGCCGATCCGGATGGTGCGTCATCCCGGATCACCGCGACTGAACAACTCCAACTTGCCCGCTATTGTTTAGCACGAGGGCGGGAATGTCAAATCGTTCCACGCCGGGCAACGTCTTAACAGCGAATGGCCGACCCCCGTACATTCCCCTTACTCAGCGTGTGAGTTTTCCGGGCCTATGGCGCGTTTTGACGCTTGACCCACGCGCCCGGAACAGGAGATGTTTCAGTTTCCTTCACCATGAAAGAGTTGCAGGTGCGCTGTGGAACCCAGCCATTCGCTTGCTTTCCAACGTGTCGAACACGCGTCATCCGACGGGGACAGCCCTATCCTCATCGAGTCCCTCTGTAAGTTCTGTTCGTTTGTGGCAATTTCCAAAGAGAAACGAATGATTGAGATGGCCGAGGCCGCTCACCATTGCCCAGGCGTTCGGCGGTTCAGAGACCTGGAGCCGGGAGAGAGTAAAGGCTCGCTTTAGCGGCATCGGCTGATCCAATGTAAACTCGGCGATTTGAGCTTACCCCTTTTTTCTTTGCAGCTCGCGGTAGGCCGCGCTTTTGGAAAGACCAAATTCCCTGGCTGCCTGCTTCAAGGCGGCTTTCTCCTCCAGCTTTTCCAAGCCGACCAGTTCCTTCACGCGTTGCGCGACGTTCTGGGGAGAAGCCGCCGGATGAGGCGCGTCCTCGGCTTTGCCGATCAGCAGCGTGATCTCACCCCTCAGCTCATCGCGCTGCTCCAGTTGCGCCAGAACATCGCCGGCATGGCCGCGCAGAAATTCTTCGTGCAGCTTGGTGACCTCGCGCGCCATCACGATGTGGCGCTCGAAGCCGAGGATCTCGACCATGTCGCGAACGCTCTCCACAATACGGTGCGGCGCCTCATAGAAGATCTGGGTTCGCGGGGATTTGCGAATCGCTTCCAGGGCAGTGCGTCGCGCTCCGGACTTGGCGGGAAGAAATCCGCCGAAGTGGAATGAATCGGTGGGCAGGCCGCTGGCGACCAGCGCGGAGAGAAATGCCGATGCTCCTGGAATCGGCACTACGCGGATGTGATGCCGCACCGCCAGCGCCACCAGGCGATAGCCCGGATCGCTCACTCCCGGCATTCCGGCGTCGCTGACCACGGCGATGTTGTCGCCGCGCTCCAGATGCACGATCAGTTCCGCCGCGCGCGTCAGCTCATTGTGCTCGTGATAGCTGAGCGTGGCCTTGTCGATGCCGTAATGATTGAGCAACTTGGCCGTCTGGCGGGTGTCCTCGCAGGCGATGAGGTCGACTTCTTTCAGGGTTCGCAGCGCGCGCAGAGTGATGTCTTCCAGATTGCCGATCGGCGTTCCCACCAGGTACAGCGTTCCTCGAGAGCTGGAATCAACCGCGCCACTGTTGCCAGAACTCTGCATTGGCCTCCTCTAACGCAAAGTGTAGCACCGCCTATCGGCGGCGCAGCGACCCGTGAGAGCAGAATGTGTTTCCGGATTCCCGTTTGCGTACAGTTCCGCGCGCCGGCCAGTTCACGTCACAACCAGTTTTGCCGATAACTCCTCAGGCTCCCCCAAAAGCAATCGGAGGTTTCATGCGCTATTTACTTTGTGCGCTGCTGCTGGGCTGCTCGCTATCGGCTCAGGAAGAAAGCATCGCTGCCGCGAAATCGGGAGGCGCCGAAGGCGCTTTCTACGTCGATGGAATTGTTTACCATTACACCGCTGGTACCGACTACATCGTGGTGGCCGCGGCGCATTCGGTCCTCAATCGCAAGTTTCTGGCGGTGAAGGTGCGGGTGTACAACACCGGCAAGCACTCGGTAACCCTGAAGCCGGAAGACGTGCTACTGGAAGATGCAGTGGCGGGCCATGCGGTGTCGGGCATCCCGGGCACGGAAATTGCCAACCGAATGCGCAAGCCGTACAACATGGCTCGTTTCGGCGTTGGCGCCATCGGAGGTGCTGAGCCCGACTCTGCCATCACCAGCGATATGGTCAGCCCGCAAATGCTGGAGATGATGCACGCTATTGCCGCGCGGTCGAACGGCGGCGCGATGCCCGGTGGCAGCAATGTTCTCTATACCGACACCCCCGGCGCGCTGGAGTCAGATGGCGAGCGGGCGGCTCCGGTCGAATGCGACCAAGTGTGCCACCTGCGCAATGGCGAGGCCAAGGGCGCAGATGCGTTGACTCAGCTTGAGCGTCAGGCCGCGCCTGATGCGGTGGAACGCTGGGCGCTGCTGGCCAACACCATTCCGCCGCGAGGGAACGTCGTCGGCGTTCTGTATTATCCGATGGGCAAGTTCGCGGCAAGCGCTGCGGTGTCGAGGCACACCAAGAAGGGTCGAATGATTCGCGTGACCGTTCCCGTCGGCGACGAGAGCTTCCGATTTCTGATGCCGGTGGAGTAGCTAGTCCCCGGCTGAGATGCCCGACTTTGCGGCGCGCCGTAAGAAGGGCCGACAGCTCCTGCCTTACGCGAACGCCGTCTCGGTGTACTCGCCGTAAACCTGGCGCAGCGCATCGCAGATTTCGCCGACCGTCGCGTAGGCCTTCACCGCATCCACGATGAACGGCATGGTGTTGGCCGGAGAGATCTGGCCGTTGTCACCGGCTTTCGGCTCTTGCGCTGCGGCGTGCTTCAACGCGTCCAGACGGCGACGCACTTCGTCATTGGAGCGGCGCGCGCGCAGCGCCTTCAGCTTCTTTGTCTGTGCCTGTGCGACCTCTTCGCCGATGTAGAGGATGTTGGGGGACGGCTCATCCACGACGAACTCATTGGCGCCGACGGTGATTTTCTCTTTGGCCTCGGTGGCGCGCTGGAACTGGTAACTGGCCTCGGCGATTTCCTTCTGCGGATAGCCCTTCTCGATCGCCTTCACCATGCCGCCCATCGCGTCCAGCTTGTCGAAATAATCGAACGCGCCGTTTTCCATGTCGAGCGTAAATCGCTCAACGAAATACGAGCCGCCCAGCGGATCAACCGTCTGCGCGACGCCCGATTCATACGCGATGATCTGCTGCGTGCGCAGCGCGATGCGTACAGCTTCTTCGGTCGGCAGCGCCAGCGCCTCGTCGTAGCTATCGGTGTGCAGCGACTGCGTTCCGCCCAGCACGCCGGCCAGCGCCTGGATGGCGACGCGCGCGATGTTGTTCATCGGCTGCTGCGCCGTCAGCGAGACGCCCGCCGTCTGGGTGTGGAAGCGCATCAGCCAGGTGCGCTGGTTCTTCGCGCCGAAGCGGTCCTTCATCAGGCGATACCAGATCTTTCGCGCGGCGCGGTACTTGGCTATCTCCTCGAAGAAATCGTTATGCGCGTTGAAGAAGAAGCTGAGGCGCGGGCCGAACTCGTCGACATCGAGCCCGCGGCGGCGCGCCCACTCCACGTATTCCACGCCGTCGTAGATGGTGAAGGCCAGCTCCTGCAGCGCGGTCGAGCCGGCTTCGCGAATGTGGTAGCCCGAAATCGAAATCGTGTTGAAGCGCGGGGTGAACTTGGAGCCGAACTCGAAGGTGTCGATCACCAGCCGCATCGACGGCGTCGGCGGATAAATGTATTCCTTCTGCGCGATGTATTCCTTCAGGATGTCGTTCTGAATCGTGCCCGAAATTTTCTTCCAGTCCGCGCCCTGCTTTTCGGCGACGGCGAGATACATCGCCCACAGAATCGACGCGGGCGAGTTGATGGTCATCGAGACGGTGGTCTTCTCTAGGTCGATGCCGTCGAAGAGAATTTCCATGTCCTCCAGCGAATCGATGGCGACGCCGCACTTGCCAACCTCGCCTTCGCTGAACGGATGATCGCTGTCGTAGCCCATCAGCGTTGGCAGATCGAAGGCAACCGACAGCCCCTGACCGCCGTGCGCCAGCAAATATTTGTAGCGCTGGTTGGTCTCCTCCGGCGAAGCGAAGCCGGAGAACTGGCGCATCGTCCACATCTTGCCACGATAGCCCGAGGCGTGAATGCCGCGTGTGTACGGCGGCTGGCCGGGATAGTTCAGATATTGTTCGTAGTTCCAGTCTTCGGGAAGATCGGCCTCTGTGTACAGCCTGCGAATCGGTACACCGGAAATCGTGGTGAAGCGTGCGTCGCCGTGCTCGTCGACATTGATGCCGGTGGGCGCGCCGATCGGATGCTCCGGCGCTTTCTCCAGCGTCGGCGCCAACGTCTTCTCGGCCCATTGCTTTTCGGATTGGGAGGGATGACGTCCGGCTTCAAACAGATCAGTTACCGGCGATTCAGATACAGCTTTCCCGTTGGACTTGCCGGGTGCCCCACTCATCCGCGAATTTCGGATGAGTGGGCCCGCATCAGACTTGTGGCTGTTGGCCATTCTCTACCCCACAGTAGGACGAACCTTACATGCTAGTAGATGCGAGGGATGGGAGCAAGGCGCGTGGCGCGGCTCGCCGGCTTGGAAAATGAACCTCGTCCCGGGGTTTACACCCCCGGGCTCACATCGCTCTCCCCGCTGCGCGGCTTGGGCCGTGGGATCTCACAATCAATGACTGACCACGCTTACGGTGATGCTGCTGGGGTATTGCTGCGAGTGGTGCACCTCATTGTGCGCGACCACGCCGGTGCTCTCGTCGTAATTGGCGCCCCCGGTATTTAAATTCCGATCGAATCGCGGGAAGTTGCTGCTGCTCACTTCCACGCGCAATCTGTGACCCGGAGCGAAGTAGTTGCTGGTTTGCATCGGCTGCATCGTGACCTTGTAAACCTTGCCTTTTTCCATCCAGACCGGCGGCTTGTCATAGCCGTCGCGATATCGCACGCGCTGGATGTTGTCGTTGATGTTGTAGGCCGTGCCGTCGGGTAGAACGTCGATGAGCTTAACGGTGAAGTCGGTGTCCTTCGCATCGCTGGAGACATACAGCGTCACGTCGATAGGGCCGCTGACTTCCATGCCTTCGCGCAGCGGCTCGGTGCTATAAACCAGGATGTCGTTGCGCGTCTCCATGGGCCGCTGGTCGAGCGCGCCGGGTTTGTACTCCGCGCCCATACAGCAGAAACCACCGCCGTAGGTCGTCACCGGATTCATCGGATCGTAGACAAACTGGTCCGGCTGATCTTGTGAAGCGGGGGTGGTCGTCAAGGCGCCATCGCCGTACATCGTATTCGCCTTGCCATCGCTGGCGAGATAGAAAGTGACTGGCTTCGCGCCGGCCGGCGGCCAGGTGTCCGAAGTCTGCCACTTGTTGCTTCCCATGGTGTAGTAGCGAACTTTTGGCGTCTTCTGCAGAATGCCGTTCTGCTCGCCCTTGAGGAAGTAGTCGAACCAGCCCATGGTCAGCGCCTCGTAGTCCAGGCGAGCGTCGCCCATATCGCGCTCGCCGACGATCGTGTGCTCGGAAGCGCCGAAGTAAGCGCAGTGCGATACCGGCGCAATCACCGCATACTGTTCGTTGCCGATGTCCGGATTGGCAGTCTTGCGAACATAGTTATAAGCTGCGAGATTGGGAGCGATGCTCACGTCGTACCAGCTCATGAACCACAGGCCGGGGATGTTGATGGTCATGCTGTCGTTCCACAGTCCGCCCTTGTACCACGCCGGATCGTTGGGAGTGCGGGCGATCATGTTGCCATGGGTCGTGCCCGGAGTGACATCGGCGAAGATGCCGCTGCCCGCGCCGACCGACTTCAGAATGTCGTTCTCGGGCAGATGAAAGGCAGCTTTCGACCAGTCGACCGGTGGCTCGGCCGGATTCAGATCGTAAGACTTGGCCGCTATGATCAGATCCTGCTGCGAGGTGCCTTCCGGAAACATCGGGCGCACGCCGGTCTGAAATCCGTAATCGCGCAGCCACATCATGAACAGCATCTGGACCGCGCCGCCGCGAAACCAGTTGCCCTGCTCGTAAAACGGGCCGACGCGCCCGACGCCCGCGCCGAATCCCATCGGAATGAATGTGGCCAGCGCCTTGTCGCCGCGCGCGGCTACGGCCAGTTGCCACTCCGCCGTAGAAGAACAGCCGATCAGGCCGACTTTGCCGTTCGACCACGGCTGGCCGCTCATCCAATCCAGTTCATCGTCGGAATCGGTCAGCGGCGGACCCAGGATGTCGTAATCGCCCTCGGAAAAATAACGGCCGCGCTCGTTGATCTCGACGTAGGCATAGCCGCGCTTCACGGCCTGCAACTGCCGTTTCATGTCGCGCGGCGCGCCCAGTTCCGTGTCCCAGTAATTGAAGTTGTAGGGAGTTCGCACAAAGATGATCGGGTACTTCTTGGACTGATCCTTCGGCCGGTAGATATCGGCCTGCATGCGCTTGCCGTCGCGCATGGGAATCATGACCTTGCGGTCGATGATGGCAACCGACTCCAGTTCCTTCTCCGTCGCAGTTCTCTCTGCGATCAGCCTCTTATCCTGTTGTCTCTGCTCCTGCGCCAGTGACTGGGATCCCAGCAGCAATACAGCTATCGCACACGCAGTCATGCCATGGGCAAGCGTTCTTCGCCACGCCATCTTCATTTGTTGTCGCTCCCTCAGCTGATCAATGTCCCTACAATATAAATGCATTAGGTGATCTGCCGCCGCTAGCGCGGCTAGGCCCCTCGGATTCACACGCCGTCTACTCTGGCTGGCCTCAGCGTTTGCATCCGCGCGGGCTATGGGCATGACCCTTATTAGCCCGGCCGTGTTGCAACTCGTAAATCGAGCCACCCTTGCGGCGGGAGCGCCTTGAGCCCGTTGCGTCAGCGCCGGGAAAGACGAACGACAATGCCCTAGCTAAGACAGCACCGCGGCCAAAAAAGCCTGCCATGATCCGCCAAGAAGCGCCAATAGCAGGAAATTGCAACAGTGGCTACCTAAAATCCGGCGTTTGCTACGAGAACTCAAGACATCACGGGTGCCGACACAACTTAAGTTACGTTCTTTCCATCTCAATTAAGCGGCTAGGCCATTCCAATCTACGGCCCGCCTGGTAAGTTGGCAGCCAATATGAAGACCGGATTGAACGCTGTTCTGGACCCCACACTTCACAGTAACGAAGCGCTGGAATTTGAAACCACCCTCCGACGCAAGATTGTCGGCCAAGATCCCGCAGTCGAGAAAGTTGCCGAGATCTACCAGATGTTCCTGGCGGGATTGAATCCGCCGGGGCGTCCCGTCGGCAACCTGCTTTTTCTGGGGCCTACGGGCTCGGGAAAGACGCGGGTGGTGGAGGCGATGGCGGAGTCGCTGTTTGGCGACGCTCACGCCTGCATCAAGATCGACTGCGCGGAATTTCAGCACTCGCACGAAATTGCCAAGTTGATCGGCTCGCCGCCGGGATATCTCGGCCATCGCGAGACCCATCCGCTACTCACCCAGGAAGCGCTCAATCAATGGCACACCGAGAAGCTCAAGCTCTCGATTCTGCTGTTCGACGAAATCGAGAAAGCCTCGGACGCGCTTTGGCAATTGCTGCTTGGCATTTTGGACAAGGCGACGCTCACCCTTGGTGACAACCGCCGGGTCGATCTTTCGCAATGCGTCATTGTGATGACCTCCAACCTGGGCGCTTCCGAAATGAACGAGATGATCAACGGCAGCATGGGTTTCGCCCAGACGCCGGCGCAGATGGACGCGAAGCTCGATCAGAAGATCGACCGCACAGCCGTCGAGGCCGCTCGCCGGAAGTTCTCGCCGGAATTCATGAACCGCATCGACAAGGTGGTGGTCTTCCGCATGCTGCGCCGCGAACACCTGGAGCAGATCCTGGAAATCGAGCTGGGATTGGTGCAGCAGCGCATTTTGCAAGCGACCGGCAACAATCAGTTCGTTTTCAGCTGCACGGTTCCGGTGAAACAATTTCTGTTGCGTGAAGGGACCGATTTGCGATACGGCGCGCGCCATCTGAAGCGAGCCATCGAGCGCAACATCGTTTTTCCACTGGCGAATCTGGTGGCCACAGGACAGGTGAAGCTTGGCGACTTCATCCGCATCGACATCGATTCAAAAGACAAGCTCACCTTCGTTAAAGAAGCGGAGGGCGCACTGGTGCCCGTATTGCTGGAGCGTTACGGGCCGGAAGCTACGGCCCATGCCGCAGCGGGCGCCGGCAAATCGGGCCGGAGCAGCGTATCCGGCCGCGGACGGGAGCTGGGCACCGCCGGCGACAAGAAGTAAGAAGCCACACTTTTGCGGGAGGAGTGTCGCCCTCTTTCTTAGAGTCTCCTCCGGTATCACTGACGCGCCGAGCATCGTTTCCCTGTATGGTAGGATTTCGGTATGGATGCCGACCTGGTGCGCTACCTGGAGGGAATGGAGAAACGTCTGCGCGAGTGCATTGACGAGCGAATTCACGACAGCGAGCAACGTCTGCGCGAGTATATTGACGAGCGCACGCATGACTCGGAAACTCGCATCGTCCGGGCGTTCGGCGCTTATCAGGAATCGGCCGGCGTGCGCATGCGGAAGATCGAAGCCGACGTCTCCAACATCAATGCATCCACCAGCCAGCAGCTGGATGCGGTGCAATCGAAGCTCCTCGACCTGGAAACCAGGATCATCAATCTGGAAGGCCCGCAGGGCAGCTCCGCCCGAAACTAATGAACGATCGCCGGCTTCTCTTTTGACACGCAGACATGGATGTCGATCGTGTCGCCAAAGGCTTGCCCGATTGGTCTAGACACTAACCTGGGATCACTCACCCTCAAGCCACCGATCACATCCTCGCTTGACCCCGCGATTTACAATGCCTCCGGCTGCTAAACTGCGACGAGGCCGTATTCATGGCTACTACTGCAACTGAACTCGAAACCAAATCTCTTCCCGCCAACGCTTATCAGCTGCTGAAAGATGGCGAACTCTACGTGCCGATTGTGCCGCCCAGCGCAAGCGCGCCGGAGGTCACTCTGCGCGCGGTGTTCTGGGGCACGCTGTTGTGCATCATCTTCAGCGTGGCGTCGGCCTACTCCGCGCTGAAGGTCGGCCAGGGCATGGAAGCGGCGATTCCCATCTCCATTCTGGCGATCGGGTTGGCACGTGTGTACAAGCGTCGTTCCACCGTGCTGGAGAATGTCATCCTGACCGGCATCGGCGCCGCATCGGGCAGCGTGGTTGCCGGCGCGGTCTTCACCATTCCGGCGCTCTACATCCTGCACCTCGATCCGCATCCGGTGCAGACCATCTTTATATGTCTGGCCGGCGGCTGCCTCGGCGTTGTCTTCCTCATTCCGTTGCGCCGCTATTTCGTCGCCGAGCAACACGGCAAGCTTCCGTTTCCTGAAGCCACCGCGATTACCGAAGTTCTGGTCACCGGCGAAAAGGGCGGCTCGCAAGCCAAGCTGCTGCTCCAGGCCACCGTTATCGCTGCGGTTTACGATTTCTTCGTCACCACCTTCCACGTCTGGAAGGAGTATCTGAACTTCCAGTTTGTGCCGCTCATGAAGTCGCTGGCGGATCGTCAGCGGATGGTCTTCAACTTCGACGCCATCGGCTTCATTCTCGGCCTTGGCTACATCATGGGGCTGCGCATCTCCATGATCTTTTGCGCCGGCGGCGTGCTGGTCAATTTCGTGCTGGTGCCCGTGATCTGGTTCATCGGCAGCCACATGGGCAATGTCGCGGTCTATCCCGCGACCGTTCCCATCTCACACATGACGGCCGGGGAAATCTATCGTTACTATGTGCGCTTCATCGGAGTGGGAGCCATTGCTGCCGCCGGACTGGTTGGCATTCTGAAATCGCTCCGCGTGGTGGCGGGATCGTTCGGCATCGCGCTGCATGCCTTCCGTCACGGCGAAGCGCCGCATATGGAGCGCACCGACCGCGATATTCCGATCATCGCCATATTGCTCGGCGTGATCGTCAGCGCGATTGCCATAGCCGTGTTCTTCGGACAACTGCATGTCAGTTGGACTGTCGTGGCCGTAGGCCTGGCCTTGACGCTGCTCTTCTCCTTCTTCTTTACGACGGTCGCGGCCAACGCGATTGCGGCGACGGCCAACAATCCCGCCTCCGGCATGACGCTGCTTACCGTAATCGTCTCGGCGGTCGTGCTGCTGAAGTTTGGCCTCTCGGGGACTACCGGCATGTTCTTCGTGATGGCGCTTGCCGGCATGGTTTGCGTTGCCCTCTGCGTCTCCGGACAATTCATTACCGACCTCAAGGCGGGATACTGGATTGGGTCAACACCGTCGGCACAGGAGAAGGTAAAGTTCATCGGCGTGGCCGCCGCTGCGATTACCGCCGGCTTGACGATCGTCCTGCTGGCCAAAGCCTTTCAATTCGGCGAGGCTGCACCGGGCGACATGCGGCAGGTGCTGGTGGCGCCGCAGGCTTCGGCGTTGAAGGCCATCGTGGAGGGCTTCATGAGCGGCCAGCCGGTTGCCTACATCTTGTTAGGCGTCGGCGCTATGGTCACGGTGGTGCTCGAAATGCTCGGCTTGTCGTCGATGGTGTTCGCGCTGGGAATTTACCTGCCGTTGCAACTGACCACGCCGATCCTTGCCGGCGGATTCCTCTCGCACCTGGTGAATAAGCGCGCAGACAGAGCGGGCGATGAGCGTGGCCGCACCATACGCGAGCGTGGAGTCATCGTCGCCGGCGGACTGATGGCAGGTGGCGCGCTGGGAGGTGTTTTCGGCGCCGGGCTTCGCTTATTGCCGAGTTTTCATGAAGAGTGGATTCAAACTCCGTTCTACGGAAATGAGCCGGTCTCGCAGACGATATCCGCAATCTTCTTTATCGGGCTGTGTCTCTATGTGTGGTTCAGTTCGGTGAAACGAGATCGGGCGGCATAGGTTCTCGCGCGAGTGTTCGCTAGACGTATGCGTCACAAAATCACATGAGCTATCACCACGGAAACACGGAATTCACCGATAGAATTCATTCAAAATTATTCCGGATATAAGGGGAGTTTTCTTATGGATACTATAGGACGTTTTGTTGCCGACGCAGTTTTAGGTATTGACACGCTTTGGGGCGGAGACGTGATGTGTCCGTCGGGAACGGGACGCTTCATCGCCGACTCGTGGTTTTCCGATGAGCCGTTGCCGTCGGCATATACCACGCCATCAGCCGCGAAGGTGCGCGAAACCGGAGGCGTTGCGGGGAAAACAGTAGATCGCGAAGCGGTGGAAAAATATCTTCGCGAGGTCGATATCCCGGCTGCTATCGCCGGCGTTCGCTTTCAGGTGGACAGCATAGGCGTACTTCGTCGCCAGTACCTGCTGGGCCTGGCGAATTGCCTGGAAGTCATGTGGGACCTCGCCATGGAGATTCTCGGCAAAGGTCCGGCAGTTCCCTACGCGCGCTGCGTAGAATCGTCGACCGGCCGTCCTCCGGAGCCATCCAAGCCGGAAGCCAAACGCGACCGCGTTGCCGAGTTGCTGAACCGCGCCGGTTACTCGACTGCCGGCAATGGCGGATTGCTGGGAGCCGTGGACAACTGGCGGCGCGAGCGCATTACGCCCATGGGTTCCATTAAGGCCATGGGCGCAGCCGTGATCGCCTACTTCGACAATCTCAGCGCGGCCAATCTGGTGCCGCATTTGCCGGGCGAACTCTCGCGTGTGCCGCGCGCCAATATCGAATTTCTTCCTATCAAAGACGCATGGTTTTCCGGCTCGATGAACTATCTGGGCCGCAGGCGCAATGCTGATGGCTCACCGCAGTATGAAGCCAGCTATGAGATCAACGCTTCGCTGCAGATCAGCTTTCCCGAGTTTCAGCAGCTGGTCAGCCACGAGGTTGTGCCCGGTCACGTCACAACCTTTGCCTACCTGCAGGATCTGTACGCTCGCGGGCAAGCCGGCTTCGAAGCGACCGTGCTGACGATGAACACGCGCGCGGCAACCCTGTTCGAAGGGCTGGCCAATAACGCGATCCTGATCGCCCACGGCGTCACCGAGATCGACCAGCTGCCGGACGAGGACATGCAGATCGGCGTGCTGCTGGCGTTGCTGCAGGACGATGCCAAGAATCAGTCGTCGTACTTGACTTGGGGCGAAGGCAAGCCGCAGCAGGAGATTGCCAAGATTTTGCGGCGCGATTTCCTGGTCAGCGAAGAGCGCGCCGACAAGCTCTCCGGCGCGTGGGGACGGCATCCCTTGCTGGGCAGAATGTATCTGCCGGCCTATCGCGCGGGAACGAAAAAAGTTGCTGAGCTGCGCCGTACGCTTCCGTCGGAGCGAGTGCTACCAGCCATCTATGGCTGCTTCGGCATGGTCGACATATCGACGGTCGACGAGGTATTGCGCGCCAAAGCGCGAGCGCAGGCGTAGCAACCGCGCCTACTACTCAACCCAGAGCGCACGCGACCGTCGTCGCATTCACGGCGGAGCCTGCCTTCACAAGGTTGTTGTGCGCCGTACTAACGGGTTGGTTCAGATGCAGCGCGTCGATGACGGCCAGCACATCTTCACCCAGCCTCTGGGCGGTATAGTTCGTCGCGTTGGCTTCCGGCGTACTGGAAGCGCCACGTCCACGCCGGGTGATGCCGTAAACGTGAAAGCTGGCCGTGAGCTTTGGAGCGAACTCATCGAAGGCGTGGGCCGTAGCTCCCAGGCCTGTTAGCAGAACCAGCGGCCGCCCAGTGCCTCCCCAATCCAGCACCTCGAGGCTGACGCCTTTCTCCACCGGAACCATTCTGACCGTATGAGGCGAGGAATCGGGCTTCTCCTGAGCACGCAGAGTGACTGCCAGCAAAAGAGGAAGGACGAAATGGAACCAATGCGTTCCTCGGAACCTCATAAACCGACTCCCAAGCGGAAGGTGGGGAAAGGAATCCAGCGCTTCGCTGTATCAGTCCGATAGACGAGCCTCCCGTCACCTGACGGATAGTCAGCGTGCAGACAGATTTTCATTAACAATCTCACATCTCCAAGGGACAGCGGCTTGCTTAAGTTTCCATCGGCCTTTGTCGATGGGACTTGTGTGCGGATGATAACAACGTCCGCCTGGCGACCAATGTTTCTTTCGACGGAGTCCAGGCTTGGCAATCCAGCTTAACGATGACGGGCAACGATGTGCCGTCGAGTTGGAAGGCGAGATCGGCATCGCCGAGGCGACGGAGCTGAAGACAGCGCTGGTGGCCGCGATCTCGTCGGGAAAAGCAGTGCGGGTCGACTTGGAGCGCGCTACCGGCTTCGATGCGACGGCGCTGCAGCTGTTCTGGGCAGCAGCCCGCCAGGCGAAGAAAAACCGGACCGGGTTCGAGCTCGGCGGACCGAACGCGGAGACTCTTACCCAACTGGCGCGCGAGATTGGCTTCGCGGATCTCGCCGTCGACAAAATTCTGCAGGCTGTATCCGAGCCAGCGCCCGCCTTCGCAGCCCAGAGCGCCAATGATCGATAACTACCAACAGGCGTTTCAGGAAGAGGCGCGCGAGATTCTGCTGGAACTGGAATCGGCGCTGCTCGAACTGAACGAACGCCCCGCCGACCAGGAACTGGTGGCGCGAGTTTTTCGCGCGCTGCACACCATTAAGGGCTCGGGGGCAATGTTCGGCTTTGACGATATTGCCGCCTTCACTCACCACATCGAAAACGCCTTCGACCAGGTGCGCAATGGACGCCTCCAAGCCACGCCCGACCTGATCAGCCGCGCGGTAGCTGCCGGCGACCAGATCCGGGCCATGCTGGACGAAGCCGCCGGACGCGGACATGCCAATCCGGCGATCTCGGAATACATTCTGGCTAAGGTGTGCGAGCTTACCGGAGCCTCCGCGACGCCGCCGGCGCTCAAGCCGGTTGCAGTTGCAGCCGCAGCCACGACGACCTTGGAAACCTTGCGCGTGCCTTCCGCTGCAGCTCGCCGCTGGCAGATCACGTTTCGTCCTGGGGCCGATTTGCTGCGCGTGGGAGCGAATCCCCTGCTGCTGTTTCGCGAGTTGCGGCAATTAGGCGATCTGGAATTGACGGCTGATCCGTCAGCCATTCCGGAGATTGGTGAACTCGATCCGCAACGCTGCTACCTGGCATGGCAGATGACGCTGACCACGGCGGCGCCGCTCGAGGCTATTCGCGATGTCTTTATCTTTGTGGAGGACAGTTGCGAACTCACTATCGAGCCGGCAGAAGCTGCCGCTCCGATATCGCCAACCCCGCCGTCTGAAGAAGTCGCGCCATCGTCCGCACCGGCTGCGCCTGCAGATCACCGCTCGGGCCAGGATCGTCGCGCTGCAGAACAACCAGCCCAGACCTCGAGTATTCGTGTGGCGGCGACCAAGCTCGATCAGCTCGTCGATCTGGTCGGCCAGCTGGTGACCGTGCAGGCGCGGCTGGTGGAACTTGCCACCAGCCGGGAAGATCGCGAGCTGCAAGCGGTGGCTGAGGAGATCGAGTCGCTCACCGCCGAGCTGCGCGAGACCTCGATGGGAATGCGCACCCTGCCGCTGCGCTCGACCTTTGAGCGCTTCAAGCGGCTGGTCTTCGATCTGGGGCGAAGCCTGCACAAGCAGGTCGAGCTTACCTTCGAAGGCGCCGATACCGAACTCGACAAGACGGTCATCGATCAGCTGAACGATCCCCTGATGCACTTGATCCGCAACAGCATGGACCATGGCATCGAGGCGCCGGAGGTGCGCTGCGCTGCCGGCAAAGCGCCGACGGGGACTATTCATCTGTCGGCGCGGCATGTGGGAGCGCAGGTTCTGGTCAGCGTCGCCGACGACGGCAAGGGCATCGATCGCGATGCGGTGCGGGCGCGCGCGCTGGAGAAAGGCCTGATCGCCGGCGAGGCACGGCTTAGCGAATCCGAAATTTTCTCCCTCATCATGGCGCCGGGATTTTCCACCGCGCGTGAGGTTTCCGACGTCTCCGGCCGCGGAGTGGGCATGGACGTGGTGAAGCGCAATGTCGATGCCTTGCGCGGCAGCATCGAGATTGCCAGCCAGCCGGGGGCGGGATCGACGGTGACGCTGCGGCTGCCGCTGACCCTGGCCATCATCGATGGCCTGCTGGTGCGCGTCGGCGACGCCCGCTTCGTGATCCCGCTGGCCAATGCGGTCGAGTGCGTCGAGTTGACCCGGCAAGACATCGCGAGCGCCAACGGCAAGCACCTGGCCAACATCCGCGGCGAAATTATTCCCTACATCCGTCTGAGCGAGTGCCTCCAGATGAGCGGGGAGCGGCCGGAGCGCGAGCAGATCATGGTTGCCGAGACCGAGCATGGGCGTTTCGGATTCGTCGTCGACCAGGTGCTCGGCGATCACCAGACGGTGATCAAGAATCTGGGCCGGGTCTATCGCGACGTGCAGGTCATCTCGGGCGCAACCATTCTCGGCGACGGCACGGTGGCGCTCATTCTCGATCTGGATCGCATGGCACAAGGCATCATCCGCCAAAGTTCTGTCAGTGGGCGCAGTCTTAACGCCCTGCCGCAAGCCGCGGCGGGAAAAAGCAATGGCAGTGGCTCGATGAGTTCAATTCACAAGGAGATCAAGCAATGGCAAGTGCAACCGCAACCCTGATCAGCAAACCCAAACCACATCGTGCCGCCGGCGATGCGCGCGATAAACGAATTCCCCCGGGCAGTTCCCCGGGAAAAGACACGCAGTTGCTGGCCGTCTCGCAGGAGATTGCGCGGCTGGTACAAGCCTCGCAAGAGGGCCAACTGAGCGAGCGGGCTCGGGCGGAACAGTTCCAGGGCATCGAGCGGGAGATGATGCAAGGCATCAACCTGATGCTGGATGCCATCCTGCTGCCCATTGGCGAAGGCAATCGCATTCTGGCGCAGATCTCCAGCGGCAAGATCGACGAGCTGATCGCACACACCTACAAAGGCGATCACGAAAAGATGAAGCTGGCGGTCAACAACGTCGGCATTGTCCTGCAATCGCTGCAGAAAGAATTAGTGCGCCTCGATAACGCTTCTAAAGAAGGGCAGCTAAGCGAGCGCGGCAAACCGGAGCAGTTTCAGGGAGCGTACGCAGACATTGTTCGTGGAGTGAACGCGATGCTGGATGCCATCCTGCTGCCCATCGGCGAAGGCAATCGCATCTTGGCACAGATTTCCAGCGGCAAGATCGACGAGTTGATTGCCGCGACCTACAAGGGCGATCACGAAAAGATGAAGCTGGCGGTCAACAACGTCGGCATTGTCTTGCAATCGCTGCAGAAAGAATTAGTGCGCCTCGATAACGCTTCTAAAGAAGGGCAGCTCAGCGAGCGCGGCAAACCGGAGCAGTTTCAGGGAGCGTACGCAGACATCGTTCGCGGAGTGAACGCGATGCTGGATGCCATCCTGCTGCCCATCGGCGAAGGCAATCGCATTCTGGCGCAGATCTCCAGCGGCAAGATCGACGAGCTGATCGCCGCGACCTACAAGGGCGACCACGAAAAAATGAAGCAGGCGGTCAACAACGTCGGCATTGTCCTGCAGGGGTTGCAGAAGGAACTGGCACGCCTGAGCGAGGCGGCCAATGACGGGAAGCTGTCGGAGCGCGGACAACACGACCACTTTCATGGCGCTTATGCCGACATCGTGCGCGGAGTCAACACCGTTCTCGATGCCGTGATTGCGCCCTTGAACGTAGCCGCCAACTACGTCGACCGCATCAGCAAAGGCGACGTGCCTCCGCCCATCACCGATACCTATCACGGCGACTTCAACACCATCAAGAACAACCTGAACACCCTGGTCGCCGCCATGAACGACATTACCCATGCGGCCGATGAAATCTCCCGCGGCAATCTCACGGTCACGATTCAGGAGCGCTCGCCGCAGGACAAGCTGATGCAGGCGCTCAGTGCCATGGTGAACGACCTGACCCGCACCGTCAGCGACATTCGCACCATTGCCGGCGAAGTCAGCGCCGCCAGCCAATCGATCTCCACCGCCTCGATTCAAATCTCGAATGGAGCGACGACGCAGGCAGCTTCGGCGGAAGAGGCTTCGTCTTCGATGGAGGAGATGGTCTCCAACATCAAGCAGAATGCCGACAACGCGCAGCAGACCGACAAGATCGCCAACAAGTCGGCCAAGGACGCGCAGGAAAGCGGACGGGCGGTAGTCGAAGCTGTGACTGCGATGAAGGAGATTGCCAGCAAGATTTCCATCATCGAGGAGATTGCCCGCCAGACCAACCTGCTGGCGCTGAACGCCGCTATCGAAGCGGCGCGCGCCGGTGAGCATGGCAAGGGGTTTGCCGTGGTCGCCGCCGAAGTCCGCAAACTGGCGGAACGCAGCCAGAAAGCTGCGGGGGAAATCAATCAGCTTTCCGGGACCACGGTGAAGGTGTCGGAGAAAGCCGGAGAGATGCTGGAGAAGCTGGTGCCTGACATCCAGAAGACAGCCGAGCTGGTGCAGGAGATTTCGGCTGCCAGCAAGGAGCAGGACACCGGCGCCGAGCAGATCAACAAGGCGCTGCAGCAACTGGAAAAAGTCATCCAGCAGAACGCGTCCGCCTCGGAAGAGATGGCCTCGACGACCGAGGAGCTCACTGGACAATCGGATCAGCTGATGAGCGCGCTGGGATTCTTCCGCACCGGCGAGGATGCATCGGCGCACACCGCGCGGGCAGCCACACCCAAGGCGGCTCGGCCCACCGACTCAGCTGCGGTGAAGACGAACAAGCCGAACGGGCATGGCGCACCTCTGTCCGGCGGCAAGACCACTGCCAAATCCGGAGTCGCTCTCAAGATGAAGGACAAAGGCGACAGCCTCGACAAGGAGTTCGAGCGCTTCTGAGCGAGACGGCGCGCGCCTCCGGGCGAGGCCGCGCCGGCCTTCACACTCGAAAGGAGACGACGATGAGTGGCAATGAGATTACCGAAACGCGGCAGTATCTCACCTTCAAACTGGGTAACGAGGTATTCGGCATCGATGTGGCAAAGGTTCGCGAAGTGCTCGACTTCACGACCATTACCGAGATTCCCCGCACTCCCGACTTCATGAGCGGGGTCATCAATCTGCGGGGCAGCGTGGTGCCGGTGGTCGACCTCAGGCTGTGCTTCCAGATGTCGAAGACCGAGCGCACCCGCAACACCTGCATCGTGGTAGTGGAGGTGATGCTGGATGGCGAAGCTACGGTGATTGGCGCGCTGGCCGATTCGGTGGAAGAGGTCATCGACCTCGAACCTGACCAGATCCAGCCGGCGCCAAGAATCGGCACCCAGATCCGCACCGACTTCATCAAGGGCATGGGCAAGCGCGAGTCACAGTTCATCATGATTCTCGACATCGATCGGGTTTTCTCGGCGGAAGAGCTGTCGGCAGTGCGCGGCGGCGAAGCCGGCGGCATTCCGGCTGAGGCGGTCGCCTAAACCATGAGCTCCTCCGACGGGTTATCGCAATCCGATCTGGATCGGCTGCGGCGCGTGATCTATCAGGAATCGGGCATCAGCCTCGGCGCGGAAAAGAAGGTGATGCTCGAAGGCCGGCTGCGGCGGCGCATGACTGCGGTGCATGTGCCGTCGTACCGGCAGTACTGCGAATACCTGTTTGACGGCAACGGTCACGACAGCGAGGAAATGGTTCACCTGATCGACGCGGTGACCACCAACAAGACGGACTTCTTCCGCGAGAAGACGCATTTCGACTATCTGACCGCCAGGGCGTTGCCGGAGCTCACGGCACGCGACGGACTTGGGCGGGAGCTGCTGATCTGGAGCGCGGGATGCTCCAGCGGCGAAGAACCCTACACGCTGGCGATGGTGCTGAACGAGTACCGGCAAACGCATCCGGCTTTGCGCTTTCGCGTGTTGGCCACCGACATCTCCAACGCCGTTCTGGCGAAGGCGGAAAAAGGAATTTTCAACGCCGAAGCGGTGCGTCCGGTTCCGCGCGAGCTGGTGCGGCGATATTTCATGCGCAGCCGCGATCCCGACTCCAATCTGCTGCGGGTTATTCCTGAGCTGCGCGAGGCCGTCGAATTCCGCCGGCTGAACCTGATGGAGGAATTTGGGATGGCAGAACTGGCCGATGCCATCTTCTGCCGCAACGTGATCATTTACTTCGACCGTCCGACCCAGGAACGGCTGCTGGAAAAGCTGAGCCGCCAACTGGCCGTGGGAGGATTCCTTTTTCTCGGACACTCGGAGAGCGTGCACCAGATGGATATCGGGCTGGCGCCGGTCGCTCCGGCGCTCTACAGGAAGACCAATGGCCGAAATCGCAATTGACCTGCCGGAGGTCTACCTGCAGCCCGGCGAGGTGCACCTGGCGCGCAGCCCCGCGATCCTGAAGACGGTGCTGGGTTCGTGCGTCGGCGTTACCTTCTGGAACGCGCGGCTCGGCATTGGCGCGCTGTGCCACGGAGTGCTGCCACGATGTCCGGCGGGAGTGCACGGTGCGGAAGGCTATCGCTATGTCGATTTCGCCATTTGCGATCTGGCCCGGCAATTCGAACTCCTGGGTGTCGGGCGCGACGCCATACAGGTCAAGGTATTCGGCGGAGCCGATGTGCTTCCGGTTCACGCTGCATCCTTGAAAGCGACGGTTGGGCATCAGAATTGGCGCACGGCCCTGGAGGTTCTGCGCGACCAGGGCTTCACCGTCTTCACCTCCGACTTGGGAGGCGCGGTCGGACGCACCATTCAATTTCATACCGGAACCGGCGAAGTGTTGCTCCGCCGCCTATCCGCTTTGAACGATGCCCTATTAAAGGCAGCGCTGCCGCTGGACATTGCACCATGAGCTTAGCGGGCAAGATTCATGTTCTCATCGTGGACGATTCTGCGCTGGTTCGCCGCACCCTGGCCGACGTGCTCTCCTCCGACCCGGAGATTGAAGTTATCGCCACTGCAGCCGATCCCTATGTGGCTGCCGAGCGAATTCGCGACCAGATCCCCGACGTGATCACGCTCGATATCGAGATGCCGCGCATGGATGGGCTCACATTCTTGCAGAAGATCATGACGCAGCATCCCATTCCGGTGGTCATCTGCTCCAGCCTTGCGGAAGAGGGCGCGCAAAGCACGTTGAAGGCGCTGGAGTACGGCGCGGTCGACATCATCACCAAGCCGCGGCTGGGCAGCAGGCAGTTCCTGGAAGACTCGCGGCTGACTCTGTGCCAGGCGGTGAAGGCAGCGGCAGCGGCGCGGATCCGGCCGCACTCCACTCACACGGTCGAGCCCAAGCTCACGGCTGATTCAGTTCTCTCGCGAGCTACCGGCGCCATGATCGAGACTACCGAGAAGGTGGTTGCCATCGGCGCTTCGACGGGTGGAACCGAGGCGCTCAAAGTTCTGCTGGAGGCGCTGCCTCCCAATGCTCCGGGGATGGTCATCGTGCAGCACATGCCGGAGATGTTCACGCGGGCGTTTGCCCAGCGCCTGGACAGCCTGTGCGAGATATCGGTGAAGGAAGCCGAGCCCAATGACACGGTCCTGCGGGGACGCGCTCTGATCGCTCCCGGCAATCATCACCTGCTGCTGCGGCGCAGCGGGGCGCGCTACTACGTTGACGTGAAGGATGGTCCGCTGGTCTCGCGGCACCGGCCCTCGGTCGACGTGCTCTTCCGCTCGGCGGCACGTTATGCCGGACAAAATGCCGTGGGCGTGATCATGACCGGCATGGGCGATGACGGCGCCAACGGCATGCTGGAGATGAAACAAGCCGGCGCCTTCACTATCGCGCAGGATGAGGAGAGCTGCGTGGTATTTGGGATGCCGAACGAGGCCATCAAGCGCAACGCGGTCGACCGCGTGTTGCCGCTAACGGCAATTGCCAGAGCGGTGCTGGCATCTGCCATTTGAAGTGCGGCCCATGAGAAGAGGTGATGATCGAGGATCGCAAAGCCGAACTTCTTGCGGTGCTGGCCCAAGTGCAGGCCGATCTCAGCCTGCTGTCCAGTACCAGCGAGACGGAGATCCATGCCGTGGCCGGCACGTTCAAGAGTCTTGCCGGCGAAGCGGCGGCGATTCTGCAGCAGGCGACAACGATCGTAGGCTGCGTCGAGAAAGAGGCGATAAGCACCGTTCTACCGCAGGTCCAGACGCTATGCCTGGCTGCCAAGTCATCGATCGAGCAGCGGCTGGATGCGGCATCCGCGATCCAGGGCTCGCTCGCAAAAGAGCAGGTTATGCTGCAGCAATTGAAGGTCGTGGGCGAGCGCCAGGAAGCGATTGCCCGTCACCTGCGCGCACTGCGCGTGCTGACCAACATTGAGGTCACGCACCTGGGAGACGCAGGCGGCAACTTCCAGTTGCTGGCGCAAGAGTTGTCGACGTTTTCGAAGTCGTTATCGGAGCAAACCCAGGAACTTGCCGCCGATAGCGATCAGCGCAGCCAGGCGATCTCGGCGACAGGAGCGGAGTTGAGCGAGAAGCTTCCCGGATTGCGAAACGACGTTGCCCGCATGAAGGCCGATATCGAGAACACTCTGGGAGTGATCGACCGAGGACTCAGCCAGCAGGCCACTATTCCGATCGAGTTTCGCAGATCGGCAGAGGAGACTTCGCGGCAGATTGCGGGAGTGATTGCGGCCATCCAGTCGCACGACATCACCCGGCAGCAGATCGAACATGTGCAGCAAGCGCTGCAGTTGATCGCGTCAAGGGTGGTGGCGGCCGACGATCCCGATAGCGTTACCATCGCCGCAGTCTACGCGGGTCTGAAGCTTCAACTCTGCCAGTTGCAAAACATCAAGGATTCCATGTCCAACTGGACCGGCCAGATGCGGCAGTCGATGCAGGACATTGAACAGCTCAGCGCCTCAGCGGTGGTTGACATCGGCCCAACCGTGCTGCGGCAGGAGCAGGAATTATCGTTCCGGCTGGCGCAGGTCGAACAACTGCAGCAGAAATCCGGAGAATGTTGCGGCGGGATGCAGGGTACGCTGAGGGGTCTCTCCAGTCTGGCGGAATTGGTCAACCAGCATCTGAACCGCTCCCAGGCGATCCGCGATCGCCTGCAGATTCTCATGCTCAACTCGCTTATCGAGGCGGAGCGCCTTGGCCACCGTGGTCAGGTGGTGTCTTCCATCGCCAACCTGATCCGCGAAGCATCGGCTGACTGGAACGCGCTGGCCGATCAGTCGCGGCTCAGCCTCACCCAAATGCTGGAACTGGTGCAACAAACCGGCGGGCTGATGGAAGTTTTCTCCGAAACCAGCATGGAAAAACTGCGTGAAGACCAGGCGCAGACGAGGAGCGCGCTGGAGACAGTTCGCAGCATGGCAGGATTTGTGGCGATCGAAGCCGGGCAGATGCATGTGGCGACGGAACGAATGCAGGCCAATCTGGCGACGGTCGCCGAGATCAGTGATCGCCTCCAAATAAGCCTCAGGCACCTGGACAGCGCATTACGCGCGATATCGGACCTGGTAGGCAAGTTAGAGAAGCGCGACCCCGGAGTATCAGAGGGCTGCGATGCGGCGGCGACGGAGCAGTGGCTGTCGACGTTCTATACCACGGAGACGGAGCGGCAGGTGATGAGCGCTGCATTGTATGGAACGTCGTTGCCCATCGCGCAGCAATCGTTCGCCGGAAATGCAGTGGAGTTATTTTGAGGCAGCGAAAGTGAGCAGGTCGAACTTCGCCTGGTTTGCGGAGGAGCAATGAAAAAAATCCTGGCAGTCGACGATTCCGCCAGCATTCGCCAGATGGTCATCTTCACTTTGCAAAGCGCCGGCTACGAGGTGGTCGATGCAATCGACGGCAAAGACGGCCTCGCCAAAGCTGGAACCGGCAAATTCGACATGGTGATCACCGATCTGAACATGCCGAACCTCGACGGCATTGGCCTGATCACAGCACTTCGCAAGCTGCCCGGATATTCGTTCACGCCGATTCTCATGCTCACCACTGAATCGCAGGCGGAAAAGAAAGATGCGGGACGCAAGGCGGGAGCGACGGGCTGGATCGTCAAGCCATTCAATGCCGATCAATTGATCTCGGTTCTTCGCAAACTGGTTAGCTAGCAAAATCTTTCTCAATTCCGTCTCCCTGACGCATCGCGGGCAGCGGGCGATAATGCCGCCGCTGAATGCCGCCGCTGAATGCCGTCGCGGGGGCAAACCTCACAGCCAAGGGCTCGACCTTGACTCTAGTTACTCGGTTCGCCGGTGATTCTCGAGGACAAAGCGCTCATGGATAAGAGCGAATGCAATCTGTTCCCAGGATCGAACCTCCCGCGCAGGTTGCCGCATCTTCTAATCGAGGTGTTTTATGTGCAAGACGCTGCTGTTGGTTCTAGTGCTGGTCGGCTCTACCCTCGGCTTGCAAGCGCAAGAGGGCGATCCCGGAGCTGACATCTGGCAGCCTATTTCGAGCCCACCCACGGTCGAAGGCTGCTTGCAGAATTCCGCAACTCACTATTACGTAATTCAGAATGACGGGACAGCCACGCGCCTCACAGGCGATACCGCCAAACTACGCCGCTTTGTGGGACACGAGGTAGAAATCACAGGCAAGCCCACCCTGATCACGCTGGACACTACGGTGATACACGCTGCCTCTACGGTAGAAGAGCTGCCCGCTCTCGCGGTGAACAATGCAAAGGAGCTCGCCAAAACCTGCAGTTCGCCTGCGTCGCAAAATTAGCGGGTGCCGTCTTCTCGAAGTGACGGTCGCGAATCAGCGCTAGCGCTTGGTCCACGGCGGCGGAGATATTTGCAGGCGATGCGGGCTCTGGTTCGTAAATGGCACACTTTACGGCACAGCGCCCCCATGGCAGCTCGACAATAGCCGGTAAGTGATTGAAAAGTTGGTGAGCGCGGAAGGGAGAAGATCGAACTGCTGAGGCTGCCCGATTGCGCATAGTTATTGCCCCCCTGCGTCGATCCAACATCCAGCGCATAAGCAGTTGCACCAGGATAGGCGCCCCAGTAGAAGGTGACGCTGTTGCTGGCGAGCGTCGATCCATTGGCCGGAGCGTAAATCCCGGGCGCCGGTCGCAGCCCGATCACATTTTTTATCCCGTAGTGTCCCTTGACATCAGAACTGGCGGGTCCTAACATTCACCCACTCTTTTTCCCCTGGGAATCACCTTCCGCAATGGGTTCGCAGGCCGACTCCATTTTGGGAGGGGGCCGAACCCGGTTTGTCTTCCCCATTTCATCTGCATTCATTTCGCCACTTGGGGAGACACATGAAGATCCGACTGAACCTTGTTGCTCTGGCGCTCGTCTGCCTGACACTTTCGCTGGCTGCTCAAACGACAAACGATACGGCGACGTCCGCTACCGGAACGGTACCGAGACTTATCACCTTCAGCGGAACATTGAGTCCCGCTGCCACCGAAGCCGGTGAGAACGGGGTGGTTGTCACCCCCGGCACGGCTCCCACCCATGTGATTGCGATCACGTTCTCGCTCTACTCCGAACAGACCGGCGGAGCGCCGCTATGGTCGGAGGTGCAGAACGTGCATGTCGACGGCAGCGGACGCTACACCGTGCAGCTCGGGGCGAGCAAGCCCGACGGCCTGCCCCTGGATGTGTTTGCGTCGGCCCAAGCGCAGTGGTTGGGCGTGCAGGTGCAAGGAGAGCCAGAACAGCCACGGATCATGCTGGTCAGCGTCCCCTATGCCTTCAAAGCGCATGAAGCGGAGACGCTGGGCGGTAAGACGGCTTCCGACTTCATGCCGGCCGCCAACGTCAGCTCTTCCGCGACGCAGGGCCGCACGTCAACGCAGCCGACCTCCGCGAGCTTGGGAACGACCTCTGGCCAGAAGGGGGCGCAAAACGCGCCCCCGCAGAGCGGGCCTACGAATTTCAGCGGCTCCAACACGACCCAGATCGTGGGAGTAACACAAACTGGAACCGGAGCTGGATTGGTTTCTTCGGCGCCGTCCAAAGCCATCCTTGGCTCCGCGACGGCCGCGACCGGAACAGCCTACGCGGTTGAAGGCACGGCATCCGGTACCGGAGCAATCGCTATTTTCGGCAACGCTACCGCGACTACCGGCTCGACCTACGGCATCAAGGGTAGTTCCGCCAGTACCACCGGCGTGGGCGTGAAGGGTCAGAATACTTCAACCACAGGACACACGATTGGTGTACAGGCATCGGTAGCCAGTGCCGACGGAACCGTGGCCGTCTTCAATAACACGGCAGGAGGCAAGCTCATCAGCGGCCAGAACAACGAGGTGGAGAAGTTCGCCGTGGACGGCAACGGCAACGTGACTGCCGCTGGCTTCACCGGCAGCGGGACCCTTACAGCCAACTCAGGTGTCACTGCCTTCGCCACGACCGGCAGCGCAGTCGTCGGAACCAGCTCGGGAACCAGTGGCGAGGCCGGCGTCGTGGGCCTTAATGATGCAACCTCCGGCCTAGCCTACGGCGTAATCGGCTCCACCTCCAGTACCTCGGGGACTGGCGTTTGGGGCACTTCCACGAATGGCACGGGAGTGTTGGGCACCAGCACGAATTTCGCCGGTGTACTCGGCCAGTCCAACACCGGGGATGGAGTCTACGGGGAGACGTCCAGCAGCAGTGGCATCGCTGTTTATGGCAATAATCAGGCAACTTCCGGCGCCGCTTACGGCGTAGAAGGCTATAGCGGCAGCAATTCGACGAGCGCCATTGGCGTGTACGGCAAGGTCAGCAATGGCTCGGGAGTGAGGGGCCAGTCCGGCAACGGCCCGGGAGTCTCAGGCACGGGCTTTTATGGCGGCTCTTTCAGCGCGAACGCGACATCCGGCGGTGCAGTTGGGGTTTACGGTCAGTCCGGCGATCCGGCTGGCTATGGCGTTTACGGCACGAATGCATCGACCTCCAATGGCGCAGTTGGGGTTTACGGCCAGGCCAGCAGTGGCATGGGAGTGTACGGCGCCAGCTCCAATGGCAACGGCGCCGGCGTCTATGGCGCTAATACGGCAACCTCCGGCTATGCCTACGGCGTAGCCGGCTACACCTCCAGCACCCAGACGAACTCCGCAGGCGTGTATGGCCAGTCCGGCGCCGGCAATGGAGTGTACGGCAATAGCACAAGTGGCGCAGGCGTGTACGGCCAGTCCAGCACCGGCGCGGGAGTGTCAGGTTCGGGTACCTATGGCGTCGTGGGCGGCGGCACCGCATCTGTAGGTGCTGGCGTGTACGGCCAGGCCATCAATGTCAATGGAGTGGAGGGCGTCAGCACGAGTGCCGCAGGACTGCACGGCGAGTCCACAAGTGGCCCTGGCGTGTACGGCACCACCACGAGTAGCAATAGCGCCGGCGTTTACGCCATCAACACGAATACCAGCAACAACGCCGGACCTGGCCTCTACGCCCAAAACTCTAGCAACGATCCCTCTTCCGCGGCCGGTTACTTTGTCAGCACCGGGACGCCCGGTTACATCCTGAAAGGCGTAAACGGAATCAACAATGTGGTGTTCAGCGTTGACACAGCGGGCGATCTCACCGTCGCCGGAACGCTGAGCAAGGGCGGCGGCTCGTTCAAGATCGACGATCCGCTCGATCCCGCCAACAAGACGCTCTCCCACTCCTTCGTTGAATCGCCCGACATGATGAACATCTACAACGGCATCGTTCGCCTCGATGCCCGCGGCGAAGCCTGGGTCGAGCTGCCGCAATACTTCGAAGCGCTCAACCGCGACTTCCGTTATCAGCTCACTTCCATCGGCGCCCCGCAGCCGCGCCTGTATATTGCGTGCGAGGTCAAGGGCAACCGCTTCAAGATCGCCGGCGGCAAGGCGAATGCGAAGGTCTCGTGGCAGGTCACTGGCATTCGTCAGGACGCCTGGGCCAACGCGCACCGCATCCCCAACGAAGAGGACAAGCCTCTGGAGAAACACGGCACCTACTTGCATCCCGAACTATTCGGCGCTGCTGCCGACAAGCAGACGAACGCGATGCTGCAACGCTGATGGGTGCCTCAGGATCGACCCCAAAACTTGCCCGGCACCGAGTCCAAGGCATCGAAGGTTGGTGAAGTGCTGGCTTAAGCTGCTCGCGGAGGTCAAACGCGCTGCTGCCGAACGCTAGGTTGCGGCAGTGACGCCGAGGGCTCATATGGCTAGTGAGCTTACAGGATGGTGAAGAGCACGACAGGGGTCAATGGCGTGCTAATAGGCCTTGCACAGGCCGCGGAGGCGGTGGGACTCGCCTTGCTACTACCTCAACTGCGCGATCCTGGCGTTTGTCTGCCCAATCAAGCTGTGCATCAACCCACGACCCTTGTTCGTAAGCCGAAAGAAAGAACCTGATTATCTCGTCCTCTCTTCTATCCGCTGATGGCATATTGTGGATATTGTTTATTTCCGCACGTTCTGCACAGAGAAATCATATAGCAACGCGGGCAAGCCTTCATTTCGCTGCAAGTACACCGCGTATTCTCCGAACGACTTTCGGCGGATTGGCAGATCATGGATGACCTTCCAGCTGAGGATTACAGGTCCCGTTCGTCGGCTGCGCCGGCAACGGTGGCACGGTTAGCATCTGCGGTGAGCTGAAATCGAAAAAGCCATTCTGGGTATCTGTCATGTTGCCGGCATTTGCATCGCGCTGTGTCAAAGCGGGAATCGTAAAGCGAATTTCGATCAGTTTCAGGATCGCCGTGTAGTCCATCGGCAGGTGCGAAACATTGTGCGGCTTTACCCACGGTGAGACAACGATTACGGGCAGACGGAAGCCGGTGACGTTAAACTCCCCAGGCTGGTCGTTCGGACCCAGGTCGGTCGGCTGACTGTAGTCACCCGGCCTGCGTTCGGTGTGGCGCTCCGAGCTTATCTGCAACGTCTACTACGATCTCACGGTACGATTTTCCGTTCCCAAACATATATGGCAGCAGGGAGCTTCCGACAAAGGAAACGTGGTTCTCTAGTTCGTCACGATGCGCCTCCAACCACTTGACTCGCTCAAGTTCTTGTAAATCCGACAACAGTTTGGCTGGACCACTACTGATGACCGGATTGAATGCTAGGATTTTTGCTAACTGCAGCAGCACTTCGCCAGGTAGAGTTCTGAAGATCGGCTCATGGTTCATTTGGAACCTCCTTGTGCGATGTAAGGGAGACTGGCAATGGTCTTTTTGTGGTCAGGAGGAGACTTATGTCGCAATAGAAGGCCAGGAACGGCAACTTGCTCTTCATTTTCGACCAAAGAGCGCGTTAATAAATGCCGACATGCCTCCGCCCATGCGAGATTCCGAGGGCGGTCCGACGCTTAGCGTCTTCTGAAACCGGATCGGCCCCTTCCCACCATAAATCCGCGTTTTCCCCTGCATGTCGATGCTGGCGCGGGCGCCGGGTACGCCGACGCTGATGCGCGGACCGCTTTTCGAGAGATTGATACGAATGCCTGGCAGAAGGCGGAATGACTTTCGGAAGAACCAACCCATTAATCACTCCTTGCCGGCCACGCGCTCAGCCAGCGTTTGCAATTCTTGGTTCAACTGAACGTTTTGGAATGGTCGCAATGTTGGAAGCCGCAAGTCGTGAAGGGCGCGGAATGCTGCCTGGCAATACCCGATTAACTCGGCGACATTGAGGCTGAGACAAACCGTGCGATAGGTGTTCACCGCGGCGGCTTCCTGCATCCGCACGCTTCGGTTCTCGTCAGCAACTGTGCGCCGCTGGTTTCGTAACGTCTCCGCGAGAAGATGACAGGCTTCGACGGTGCGCCGGTTCGCCGCGATATTCGCTTCCAGTGGTTCTCGGGGACCACCAGCCTTAATTTGCGCCCGTGCATCGCTAATATGACCGGCAGCTTCCTTTTCGCACTCGGCGATTCTGGGAAGGAACCGATGATCGATCTCCTGGATGAAGTGGCTTTGAATCCGGTCCACAGAGAAAACGAGCAGCACGTACATTCCGTAGTACCTTTTCGTTTCCGCCGGCGCTTCTTTGCTCTCATCCACTAAACCTTGCAACTGCTGCGTGATCAAACCGATGTTGCATATGACCGCAGCGATGGAAACGATGTCGTCCTCGACCGGCAACAGAAACGAGTCAGCCGTCTCCGGCGAAACGCTGATACCGATGTGCTCAAGGTGCTGACGGAAGGCGGTTTTCAGGTTCTCGATCTGCTGGGTTCGCTCAGCGATGCGATCGGTTTCATCTGCAATACTGTCGGTCAAGCCTTCTTTGCTGGAGAAGATCAAGGTCTCGACGAGATTTTGTGATTTTTCGGCGGATGCCGAGATCGCCCGCTCGCGGCACTGGGCAATGCGAGTTTGAGACACTACGTTGGCTGCTTCAAGGTTTCGGATTCTGGTTCTGTATCCTGCGGCCCCGCATGTCCCGAGGATGGTCAGAACAGTGTCAAGAAGTTCCTCGAAATCCTCTTGGCAGCTTTTCTTCGTTGTGCGCCCAGGAATCCGGGACGATTCAGGCGTATCCGGCGATTCCTTCCGCTCGTAGATCGCGAGTGCTTTCTCAAGCTGGGGGGAGACTTTATCCCAGAGTTCGCCGGCTGTCGGCTCGTCGGTGGAGGAATTGTTCGCTAGAAGGTTGCGCGTTTGGCGGTGAAGGTCTCCAAGTACGCGCCCTGCCTGGTCCACAGCACTCTGAATGTTCATTTCCCGCGAGGTCCGTTTGCTGCGCAAACCAGTGAATTGGCGAACGATCCTTTATAGCGTGGACACTCACGCCGCACTCAGTGACCGGGATCACGATTCATTGGTTATCGCGAAGCACAAAACGTTCTGGATCTCGATCCATGCATCGGGATCGGGAAGTGCTCCCGTAAGACTGCGATCAGGTGCTTTGTTTGCCCCGGTGTGCAGCCGAGCTTCTGCTGAAGCCTGCGCATAGTTTCGTCAATGATCTCGTCGGTCCAGCGGGCGAGGAACAGCCGCCGCTCGAACAGCCGAATCAGGGTGTCGGGAGCGGCGGCTTGCACCAGGGCACACGCATCGAGGATCGCGGGGGAAGTCTGAAGTCATTGGCTCGGGCTATTCCTCAGGCGGAATGAATTTGTCGTAATGGCCTAGCTCCTCCGACTGTCGTGCGATACGAGCAACTGCCTCGCGACGGGCCTGCTCGCGACGCTTCGTGTAATCGAGCAAGTCCTTTAGCAGTACGCGCCGATGAGTGCCCGTGTAGTGGAACGGGAGTTTGTGAGCTTCACATTCGCGGACAAAGAACTGCCGTGACACGCCGTGAAGATCGGCTGCTTTTGTGAAACATCGCTTATGACAAGCGGTATTTGACATCCGTAAAGTAAGACGATATCTTACGCTCATGAGGACTACCATTTCTTCCAAAGGCCAGATCGTCCTGCCGGCAGAATTCCGGGAAATGGATCGGGTCGAGCCGGGGCAGGAGTTCGACGTCGAGCGTCTTGAGCACGGAGACTATCGGCTCATTCGGCGCGCTGCACCGCGAAACCACGGGGCCGTCGACTGGCTGCTCGCCTGTCCGCATAAGGATTTTTTTGTTCCCGTCGACTCTGAGTCGACCGATACCCTGTGAAGTATCTGGTTGACGCCAACGTTTTGAGCGAGCCGACGAGAAAATCGCCGGATCCGCGGGTCGTTGGCTGGCTTCGCGCCCATGAGCCTGACATTGCTGTCGATCCAGTTATTCTCGGGGAATTGCGCTTCGGCATTCTTATCCTTCCCAAGGGAAAGAAGCGGACGATGCTGGAACGCTGGTTCGATGCAGGGGCTGGGCGTCTTCACTGCGTTCCCTGGGATGCGGATACGGGTTTGAAATGGGCAGAACTGCTGGCGCGCCTTCGCAAAACCGGGAAAACCATGCCGATCAAGGATAGCCTCATCGCAGCAACCGCGATTGTCCACCATCTGACGGTCGCTACGCGAAACCGCATCGATTTTGCAAAGGCCGGTGTGAACATTGTCGATCCCTTCGTCGATTGAAGGCCGATTGCTCCGCTTTATGACACTGCCCTCGATCTCGTTCTCGACCGCGACCTTCTCATGGTGCCACGCGCCCTAGTTCGAGTCTTGCAATCGCTCGTCCTCGATCATCTGCGCCCGAGCCAAGAGGGCGACGGCGAGGAACGCTCACTCTACGCCGATGCCGACGATGGCGCCGAGGAGAAGACGCCGGAGCGCCACAAAGATGAAGTCTGACGCAAGAAAGCTCAACCCGCTCTCCGCACGCCTGCATGGCGGACACATCGAGATAATCAATCGTGCCACCGACCGTCAGTTTCTTGCGCTCGTATCTCCTTAGTCCGAGCCTTCAGAAGCAACTCATTTCATCTCTGCCAGCGAATAGCTTGTGCTCCGGCCGCCTGCTGCGTCTCTTACGAGAATCCCCTTGCGCATCAGATCTTCAATGTCGCGCAGCGCCGTGTCATGCGAGCAGTTGGCAATCTTGGCCCATTTGGCCGTAGTGAGCTTCCCTTCAAAGCCGTTCAGCAGCTGATTGAGAATTTTCTTCTGGCGATCGTTGAGCGGCACGGAACCAACACGATCCCAGAAACGCGCTTTCTGCAGCACAGCTGCTAAAGCCGTTTCCGCGCGATCGAAAGCGCGGCCGAGGCAGTCCAAAAACCATTCGAGCCAGTCGGTGATGTCGAGGTCGCCTTTCTGCGTCTTCTCCAGGATTTCGTAGTAGGCCTTGCGCTCCTGCCGGATCTGCGCGGACATGCTGTAGAAACGCTGCGCGTTGCGTTCGGATCGCGCCAGCATCATGTCCGCGAGCGCTCGCGCGATGCGCCCGTTGCCATCATCGAAAGGATGGATCGTGACGAACCATAAATGTGCCACCCCGGCCTTGAGGACCAGATCCATGCCTTCGCCTCGATTGAACCAGTCGATAAACCGCTTCATCTCCCGCTTCAGCCGCGCCGCAGCCGGTGCCTGGTAGTGCACTTGTTCCTTGCCCATCGGCCCCGAGACTACCTGCATCGGACCCGTCTTGTCGGTCCGCCAACCGCCGACGGTGATCTTCGTCATACCGCTGCGGCCAGTCGGGAACAGCGCCGCTTGCCAGCCGAAAAGCCGCTCTTCCGTCAACGGTTCGGCGTAATGCTGGGTCGCGTCCAGCATCATCTCGACCATGCCCTCGACATTGCGATCCGCTGCCGTCAGACCGCCGATATCAATTCCGAGACGCCGTGCGATCGAGGAACGCACCTGCGCGCGATCGAGAACCTCGCCCTCGATTTCGCTCGACTTGATAACCTCTTCCGTTAGCGTCTGGAGGACGGCCTCATTCCGCAACGGAAAGCCAAGGGTTTCCATGCGCCCGATCAGCCGTCCCTGGCGGTGGCGAACCTCGGCGAGACGCTGTACGAGAAGTTCCTGCTTCCAGCGGAAACGCGGCCAATCCCTGAGCTCATGGATATAGGTCTTTATTCCACGCATGATATGCGTGGAATATAGACGTCATTCGACGCAAAAGGCAAGAGTGATCTACGTATGAAATGCGTAGATTAAGGCATTGATTCGACGCACCCGTTCACCAGGACACACACATCCAGGATCGCGGGGAAGTCTAAAGTCATTGGCTCGGGCTCTTCCTCAGTACTCGTCGGTGCGTTCCCGTGTAGTGAAACGGGAGTTTGTGAGCCTCGCATTCGCGGACAAAGAACTGCCGCGACACGCCGAGGAGATCGGCTGCTGCCTGCGTAGTCAGTTCTTCCTTTAGGGGCATAAGCCAGAATTATGGCAGTTCGAGAGCGGCTTTCACAGCGGTTTCGATCAACTGCATCGACGCCAAAGATAACGTTCCCAAAGGAGGATAGATGACCAATGCCTTTTCCACGGTCGTCGGCTGATCGCATTTCACCCATGAATCGTAGTTAAGTCCGCCGTCGCCGGCCTTTAACTTCGGTCGCAGGCTGAACGCCTTGTGCTCGGCCTTTGAAACTGGAACGACACAGACCTCCAAGGAATGCCGATTCAGGCTGTCACTCGACAGAATGACGGCTGGACGCTCTTTATCCAGATCAATCAGGCAGACCTCGCCGCGACGGGCGTACCAGCCCGAGGGCTTGGTTCCTCGTTTCCAGGCGGTCATTCGCGGGCCCACGCCTTAATGGATGCTTTCTGGAAGGCGCGGCGTTCCTCGCGATCATCAGGGGCCGAGCTGAAGAACCGTGCCGCCTCCTGGCAGAGGTCAGCCTTACGCTCCATCTCCAGTGCGTACCTCAGCAGGTGATTGACACGTTCGCTGGCCGAGGCCTGCCCTTTGGTGCGATCCACCTCGTTAAGAACTTGGGGATCGAGCGAGAATGAACGGGTTTTTCTTAATGGCGACCGCATAGGCGATGTTCCCGCATGTGAGTATTGTCTTTCCTATTAGATTTCCTGTCAACTTCATTCGTTGATTCCGGTCCGTTTCCGGCGAGCTCGTGAATTGCCGTTTATCCGCCAACTTTAGAACCGCCAGATCGGTCGTTAGCTGAGAAGTTCCTGCTCGTCCTCTATAATTGCGCGCAACAATGCGCTTTGGTACAGGTGACAAAGTAGGGCCGTACGAGATTTTGGCTGCGCTCGGCGCCGGTGGCATGGGCGAGGTTTATCGCGCGCGCGATACCCGCTTGGAGCGCGATGTTGCCATCAAGGTTCTGACAGAATCGTTCACCGGCGATCCCGATCGGCTGCGCCGTTTCCAGCAGGAAGCCCGCGCAGTCGCCACCCTGAATCATCCCAACATTCTTGTCGTCTATGAGATCGGGGATTTTCGGGACTCGTGCTACATGATCACCGAGCTTCTGGAAGGTGAGACGCTGCGCGAAGTGCTGGTGGGCGGCGCGCTTTCGCAGCGCCGAGCGATCGAGTACGCCTCGCAAATCGCCGAGGGCCTCGCCGCCGCGCACGATAAGGGCATCGTTCATCGCGACCTCAAGCCGGAGAACATCTTTGTCGCCAAAGACGGGCGGCTGAAGATACTCGACTTCGGGCTGGCGAAACTGGCACGCACCACTGCGCCCACGCCCGCAGAAGGCGCGACCGCGACGGTTCCGGCGCACACCATGCCGGGCATGGTGCTGGGTACTGCAGGTTACATGTCACCCGAGCAGGTGCGCGGCAAAGAGGTGGACGCGCGCACCGACATCTTCTCCTTCGGCGCGATCCTCTACGAGATGCTCAGCGGGCGCCGCGCCTTCAAGGGCGAATCGTCGATCGAGACGATGAACGCGATCCTGAAGGACGATCCACCGGAGCTGGAAGTCGAGAAGCTAAAGCTTTCGCCGGGACTGGAGCGCATCGTCCGCCGCTGCCTGGAGAAGGAGCCCTCGCGTCGATTTCAATCGGCTCGCGATGTGGGCTTCGCACTTGAAGCCATCTCCGGCACATCCAGCGCCAGCGTGGTAAAGCCACAAACGTTTCCGCCCCAGCGTCCGCGGTGGCTGCGCGTCACCGCTGTGGCCGTGCTGTTCATGATTGCGCTGGCGGCCGGCTACATCGCGGGCAGGAGGAGCGTCCGCGCCACAGCTCCCTCGTACAAGGAACTGACGTTCGAATCGGGATATGCCGGGCCGGCGCGGTTCACGCGCGACGGCGATACCGTGATTTACTCCGCAGCCTGGAACGGCGGAGCGCGTCAGCTCTATACGCAACGCAGCAACAGCGTGCAGGGCAAGCCGCTGGACGTGGACGCCGACGTGGTCGGCATCGCCGACAACGGCGACATGGCGCTGATCCTGAAGCGCCGGTTTCTCGCAACCTGGTTGCAGCGCGGTACGTTGGCGCGTATGCCGATCGACGGCGGCGCGCCGCGTCCGATCCTCGAAAATGTGTACGAAGCCGACATCACCCGCGACGGCAAAGACTTCGCTATCGTGCGCCGCGAGGGCGGCAAGCAGCGCCTGGAATTCCCCATCGGCAAGATACTGTTCGAAACTGCGGGCTGGATCAGCGATGTGCGCATCAGCCCCGACGCGAACGAGGTCGCGTTCATCGACCATCCGCTCGCGCCCGATGACCGCGGGGGCATCGCGCTGGTGGACCGCCAGGGCAGCGTCAAACATCTGACGCCGGTTTACTCCACCGGGCGCAGTTTGTGCTGGCATCCCGACGGTAAAGAAGTCTGGTTCACCGCCAGCATGGAAGGGACGGATTACGGCCTTTACGCCGTAAACGACGGCGGCACGGTTCGCACGGTCATGCGCACGCCGGTCGAGATCGCGCTGCAAGACATCTCCGCGTCGGGCAGAGTGCTGCTGGAAAGCATGCGATACCAGGTTGAAATGGGAGTGAAACGCAGCGGAGACAGCCGGGCGCACGATCTCGCCAACTTCGTCGACCTGGGCGGCATATCGCCCGACGGCCAATGGCTTGTGTACAACGACTTCACCACGGGCAGCGATTACCAGGCGCTGGCGCGCACCGAGTTCGCCTCAACATACGATCTCCATAGCATGGCTTCTGACGTAACTAGTCAGCTTGGTTCCGCGAGTGTAACTTTGGAAATCTATGAAGGTCTCGTATGCAACGAGGATAGCGCTTTCGCATTGCCACTGGTCGAACGCCAGCTTCAGCCTTACTCGAACTTAATTGGTCTATCGGTCAAGCAGACCAATCGCGACCTAGCTGATATAAAGAGCGCGGCCACCGCTTAACTGGGTCTCCGAATGAAAGATGAATTGCGGAACCTGAGAGAAACGCTAGAATCAATCGAGCAGGTGCTGCACTAATGGAATGAACACACCGAGAGGCGGCGCCGCTGTGCGTGAGCGAAAACATGTCTAAGCGAAAAACCGCAATATTTATGTCTACTTGTTGCGCGATCCGGATACTACGGCATCTCGTGACAACTGGCGAAAGAGCGGCCTCGCGAACAGTAGTTTTGGTCTGTTTTCTCTTAGCATCGATGTTACCTGCCCATACCCAGCTAGCTATTGGACCGGGACCCGGTGCGGTCACCGGAAGGATCAACGTGATCATCTGCGTAGACGGGGTGTTCTGGCTTGGGGGGTCAAGAGGGGCATTTCGTGTGGACCGCAACAGTAATGAGACCATGCAGGTGAGCCCAGATACGGGGCAGGTATTTTCAATGATCTCCCTAGGCAATGACGTCTGGCTAGGGGCTCACAAGGGTCTATTTCGCGTGGACCGTAAAACCGGTCACGCCACCTTAGTGAGTGATCACCGGGGAGTGGTCGTGGTTGCCACCGTGGGCGGAGAGGTCTGGTTCGGCGATCAATTGGGCGTATACCGGGTCGACCGGAAGACTGGTCAAGACCTGTGGGTATGGGACACCGGACCGGTATATTCAATTATTCCGCTAGGCGAGGAAGAGGTTTGGATCGCCGGTGCGATGGGCGCCTTCCGTGTGAACCGCAATGGTAGTGGGCCCCTGCGTGTGAGCGGCAACACCGGCGAGATTTACTTAATTGCCGCCGTGGATGATGAGGTGTGGCTCGGGGCTGAGAGGGGGGCGTTCCGCGTCGATCGTAAGACTGGTCATGCCGCACGGGTGGGCAATACCGGCTCTGTGTTTTCAATTGTCCCCGTGGGGAAAGAGCTTTGGTTCGGGACCAGGGGAGGAATAACTCGCTTTGACCCGAACGACGGTCAAGTCATTTGGGTGCAGGCCAACACGGGACTTGTGAGAGTGATCCTGCCATTAGGGGATGAAGTTTGGCTCGGGGCCCAGAATGGTGTATTCCGGGTGAATCGCAACAGTAATGAGGTCATGCCGGTGGGCGGCAAGACCGGCGACGTATCTTCAATGATCTCCCTAGGCGATGTTGTCTGGCTCGGGGCTGACGAGGGAGCATTCCAGGTGGACCCTTATGTCCGGATCACAGTCAAGCTGGCCGGGGAAATACCGCTTACAGCGAGCCTTTTGGGGACTTCCGCTTGGCTCGAGGGCGACTCTTACCCAACCGTTCACTATGTCAATACAAGAACACGGAGAGATAGCTATCAGAGTTCCCAACCGGCGTGGATCAAGATAGTTGACGACTCAGATGGGAAAAACCTGAAGGAAGCGATGAAGGACCCAAATAATTGGGTGCCCGTCATTGCAAAGCGTCCAGTAATCCCGCTTAAGCCAGGGCGAACGAAAATCCACCTCGCAGTGTGGGACAGTTGGGGCAATAAAACAGTGGTCGAGCCCGTAGAAGGATGGGTCTTTCCCACCTGGACCTTGTCCTCATTGCTCCCGATTCTTGGCATCGGTATATGCATAGTTTGCTTCGCTTTAGCACCGTATGTCCGTTATTGTCACTTGCTATTGATGAACCCGTTTCTCCGGAATTGGGTGTCCTTTGGGACAGTGCCTCTGTTGCTGACAACAGTTCCACCTCTGAGAAGATACATCTTCCTTAGGTATCGCCATGGACTGGCAAGCGACCCGACACTTCAAACTTCAGCCGGACGATATGTAGTTCCGGACGACCGCTTCAGCCCCTCAGAGTTTGGCGACGATCTTCGGGAGAAGAAGGTAATCGGGCTCCACGGTGAATCGGGAATTGGGAAGTCAGCATTACTAGCATACTTGGCGCACGAGTGTGCCGTTCCCGGTCATGTTGAGCATCCCCTGCTAAGGCGTTTAGTGCCGGTTTTGGTAGACCTAAGCATCACTGGAGATACTACGCCAGAAGCCATGGTCCGCACTAAGCTAGAGAAATATGGCGACCTGACAGACGACAAGCTCACGGGCGTTTTGTTGGACCATGGCGATTTCATGTTTCTCTTTGACGGGCTGAACGAGGTGAGTAATGCATCAATGAAGGCCATCATCGATTTTGTCGATAAGCATCGCAATCACAGCTATGCATGCCTCACCACACAAGCCATAACAGAGGAGTTGAAGAAAACCTCCACTCTGGTAGCTGCCTCCGCACTATCCGAGGACAAGATAAAGGAATTGGTGAGACTGCTGTCAACAGACGCCGACACGAAGAAAGGAAACTTTGATCCGGAGGCCCTCCTCACAAGGTTTTCTGATGAAACTTACCGGCTAAGTCGAGTGCCGCTACAACTGGAGTTGATCGTGGAGATGTGGGAGCAGACGGCCAAAGTTCCAAGCAGTTTGGACGACTTATACTCATACTTTCTTGGGCCAATGCTGGACAGGAACGCTTGGGGCGCAAAGGGCCACGCTGATTACCCGGATATTCTCAGCCAGCTTGCTTTCAACATGATGACGGGGAAACGACCATACGATCCGAGCAAGGATTACCTGCCTGAGGAGCTGAAGACGGAACTGATCAGCAGAAAACTACTCCTCGAGCGCAGTGGGGTACTGGAATTTCGGCACGACCGCATCAGGGCATACTTAGCCGCAAGACATTTTACGGCGAGGTGGCGAGCGATTTTAGTAGATCGTAAGAATCTTGTTGATCACAACTGGGATGTGATGCTGCAATTCCACATCGCAAAAGAACAAGACCCGGCGCAAGCCAAGGCACTGTTGTTTCTTTTGCTGGCCAGAGACATGGACGTTGCCATCCACCTAAGTTATTGGGGCCAAAAGAGTCGACCAGGACTTTTCAGCCTCTGGCAGGACGACTTCAACCGCGAAGTCGGGAAGAAGATCGTTGGCGAAAGCGCACCAGAAAGCCAGCGTGCAGCAAGCATGTGAAGCGCTCGGTTCTCTCCCTATTCCACGCCCGCAAGCCCCAGCTTGCACTACTTACTCATCGGTTTACGGTGTAGCCGAATTTTTCCCGAAAGATACTACCCCCTCGGCGATTTGCCCCTCTTTTGCCGACATCTGTAAGATCCGCCTCCCCGCCCTTTATTTGTCTCTCCATCACCGCGGCCTGGGGGGTGGCACAGCAACAGGCTCCCCCAACAAAAAGGGCCGACATTTCTGCCGACCTGCCAGCCCTCAACCTCGCTCTTAAGCGGGTTATTCATAAATTCGCTTGACAAATCCAGTTCAAGCGGATTAAGCTTTAATTCGCTATGACACCGTTCACAGATCGAGATCGCCGAGCTGGACATCGCGCAATGGAGGCAGTGCTAACACCCATGCAGAAGGCTTACCGAAGGTTTCTGTCGGGAAAGCCCCCTGCAGAACCCAAGAACACACCGCTTGGCGCGGTAACACTGGCGACAGAACAACGAAAGCGGCTCTCTGACATCTTGGGGCGTGAAGAAGGCCTCAAGAACCCACAGATTACCAGCATGGCAGTGGTGATCCGATTCAACGATCCGCCGCCCGGTCAGATTGCAGACGCAATCCTCGTGGAAGAAGGCAAGGAGGGTCGGGCCATCGCTTTCTTGGAGACCTATGGTCACAGGTTCAAACGCGCTTTCGTCATCGCGGGCCTGCAGTTCGCGGTGCAAGACGGCAGGGAGAAGCGATTCTTTGCCTATCCCGTTGAACGAACGCCGCAGGGCAAGAGGGCCTTGGAGTGGAGCTGCAATCGCCAGATTTCAGGGCAGCTTCACAAGAGCAACTGACGGATCTGCGCGGTTGTGAGTGGACAAGGGGCTTGTTTATGACTATTGAAGCGGAGGCGTGGCGTGGCGGTTTAGACACTAGCGGTGAGAGCGTGAAGCGATCCCAGACGTTAGCCCGAGGGCTCCGCGGAAGAATCGTTCATCTCGCGCGGGAAGCCGGGCCGGAAGGAATCACCATAAATGAGGGAGCACGGCTAATTAAGGACCACAAAATGAACAGCGTTTCCCCGCGCTTTTCTGAGCTTGAAAAGCTGGGGGCTCTTGTTCGGATCTTTATCGGCTACGGTCGACCAACAAGTCGCTTTCCTAAGGGAGCACCGCGTTTTATCACCCGACGGGATGACGAGACCGGGAGGAACGTGAATGTGTATTGGCTCCCCGAATTTGCCCCAACCGCACGAGTGGAAGCGTCGGCTTCGAATCAGGAAGAACCGCAGTTGGAGACCCTTGGGGCGGAGTCGCGCGGAAGTGAGGACGCGGCATGATTCACTGCGCGACCAAACTGCTCTTCCGCGGGATCCACGAGGTCTGCCGCAAGAGGATCGGTGGTGGCGTCTCTCACGTCGGCTATTTCGATAACGCCGAGGACGTCTTTCGGGCCGTCGAACGCGACAATAGCTATGAAGCGGTATGGCTGAGCTTGAATCCCGTACCCGCGCTGCCAGAAGGGTTCGTGCTCAACAGGCTGCAGCCATCGCCCTCTCGTAGCACAAAGGACTGGTACGGCCGACGGACCACGCTGCTGATCGACTCCGATCCGGTTCGTAAGACTGGAGAGAAGAAGTCAAACGCGACAGACGAAGAGAAGGCCACGGCGAAGAAGCAGGCTGAAGAGATTCGGCGATTCTTGTGCGACGAGTTGCAGTGGCCGCGACCGATTCTGGTCGATTCCGGCAATGGCTATCACCAGCGGTTCGAGATCGACTTGCCGAACGACCAAGCGTCCGAAGATCTGATCCATAGTCTGCTGGCTGGGCTGGCGGCCAAGTTCGATACAGAAGATTGTCATGTGGACGCAGGCGTCTATGAAGCGAACAGAGTTGCCAAGCTTCCTGGGACCTGGGCACGGAAGGCGCCAGAATCTCTAGGTCGCCCTTGGCGGCAATCATGCGTGCTTGAAGTACCCGAGTGCGAGATCGAGCTTCCCGCCCGGGCCGGCCAGCCGCGTGAGACGCTAAAGGAACTGGCGCTGGAGCCCGTGCCGCTTTCGCTGATTCAGAGTGCAGTTTCACAACTACCCGTTCCGCAGAAGTCGTCGTCGCCGGGCCTGGAGATGTCGCAGAACGACTTGGCCAAGTATGAATGGCTGAGGAAGTTCCTGATGGAGTTCAATGTACCGATCTTGGCTGAGCGAGCCAGTGGGAAGCGTCTCCTTCTGGACATCGTCTGTCCGTGGGAGTCGGAACATGGCAGCACGACTGGGGAGTCTTCCACATCAGTATGGTATGTCCGTGGATATGGCTACGGCTATCGTTGTATGCACAGCCAGTGTGCCGAGAAGAAGCGCGGCTGGTTCGACTTTCGCGAAGAGGTCGATCCAGACTGCGCCGTCGAGTCGGACTTC
>CAWFUE010000039.1:0-17975 GCA_963818905.1 uncultured Acidobacteriaceae bacterium | reverse complement strand
AAAGATATCCGGCAGAGCGGCGATTCGGCGGAACGTTCAGCCGAGAGTCAGAGTCGAAGAGCGTGCCGGCGCCAATCGCGATAAGGCCCGACTCGGGTGTTTGCAATCCCGCGATGCAGTCGAGCAGCGTGGTCTTGCCCGCGCCGGATGCGCCGAACAGAATCGTGAATCCTGCGCGCGCTGCGAACTCGACGTCCAAGGTAAAAGACGAACCACGCTCGCCGAAGCTCTTGCGGATTCTGACGGCCAACTCCTGACCCGCTGCGGACGCGTCCGATCCGCTCATTTCCATCCCCAGAGATTCCACGCCGAACGGCCGCGCAGCCCATAAAGCGTCGCAAGCAGCGCGAAGCAGCAAACCAGCAGCAGTAGTGCGGTGCGGTTGGCGGCGGCGTAATCCAGCGCCTCGACCTGATCGAAGATGAGAATCGAGATGGTGCGAGTGGCGCCGGGAATGTTGCCGCCGATCATCAACACCACGCCGAACTCGCCGAGGGTGTGCGCGAAGCTGAGAACGAAGCCGTCGAGCACGCCCGGTAGTCCCAGCGGCAGCACGATACGGCAGAAGGTTCGCCAGCGCGAGGCGCCGAGCAAAGATGAGGCGTCGAGTAGCTTGTGATCGATGGCCGCAAACGAAGTCTCCATCGGCTGCACCGCAAACGGCAAGCTATACAGCACCGAGCCAATCACCAGGCCTGAGAAAGTAAACGCAAGCGGATGCCCAACGATCGCCTGATACCACCGTCCCACCGGACTAAGTGGGCCGATCGCGACCAGAACATAAAAGCCAAGCACCGTCGGCGGCAATACGATCGGCAAGGAGACGATGGCCTCGACGAAGAACTTCCAGCGCTTGCGCGAATATGCCAGCCAGTAGGCGAGCGGCACTCCGACGACCAGCAGGATGATGGAAACGGTTACGGCCAACCGCAGCGTGAGCGTGAGTGCCTGAAGGATCATTTGCCTTGCGGGACGCCGAATCCGTACTGCTCCAGCACGGCCGTGCCCTCTGGCGAACTAATGTAATCGATAAACGCCTGCGCCGCCTGTTTTTGCTTGGAGGAGGTCAGAATGCCGACGCCCTGTTGGATGGCAGGATAGGAATCTGCCGGCAACTCCCAATACTTGCCCGCACTCCTCATCGCCGGCGAAATGGCGAGCGACAACGGAATCAACCCGGCTTGTGCATTCCCAGATTGCACGAACTGCGCCGCCTGGCTGACGCTTTCACCCAGCACCAGCTTGTCGGAAACCAGTCCCTTAATGATGTAGTGATCCAGCGATGCCATTGCCGCACGGCCATAGGGCGCGTGCTCCGGATTAGCAACTGCAATTTTCTTTACCGAAGGGTCGAGCAGCAGGTCCATCTTCAGTTTCTGCGGATCGAGCTTTGAACTGTTCGGCACCCAGAGAACGAGGTGTCCGACCGCATACGTCCGCACCGAAGAGCTCTCGATCTTTCCCGCGGCGGCGAGCTTTTTCACGTAGTCGAGATCGGCGGAAAAAAATAGATCGTAGGGAGCACCGTTCTGAATCTGCGAGTAGAAGTTACCGGATGCGCCGAAGGAAAGAGCAACCGTGTTGCCCGTCTTCTTCTGATACGATGCGGCCAGATCTTTCATCGCATAGTTAAGGTCGGCGGCAGCGGCGACCTTGATCTCTTCGGCGATTAGAGGTGAAACGAGGCTAAGACACAGGACGAGAAGCAGGAATTTTTTCATGAAGACCGACTCTACCGCCGGGTAAGCAATGCGTTTATCAGCTTACACGAAATCGGGAAACCTAGTTGATTTTAGGCGGTTATCTCATAGCATGAGGCCGGTTTCCGGTTTCCATGCTGTCGTTGCATGGGGCGATCCGTTCCGTTTCTGGCACGAAATGGCCGCAAGTCCAGAGGGGTCTAGCTTTCGTGCTTGACCGCCTGGGGCTTTTCTGACACAGTAAGCGTCGCGAGTCTGGATTTAGAGCCATGCAGTCGGGCCGTGCTGTAGTGGAGTTCGACCGCTCCAAACTGATGATACGCATTGAGGTCACGCTCAACGCCGATCCCACGGCTATCAGCCCCGTGGTGGAAGGCATTATGGAGATGGCCCGTGGTCTTGAATGCGCTGCCGGCAAGGAATTTGAGATTGAGACGGCGCTGCGCGAGGCCTTGGCCAACGCCATCGTCCACGGCTGCAAGAACGATCCCGACAAGAAAGTGCAATGCTGTGTAGGCTGCGACGACGAGCGCGGCATGCTCATCGTGGTTCGCGATCCCGGCTCCGGTTTCGATCCCTTCGCCATTCCTGATCCCTGTAACGGGGAGAACGTTTATTCCAACCACGGTCGCGGCATTTACCTCATCAATCAGCTCATGGATGAGGTGAAATTCGAGAAGAACGGCGCCGAGATTCACATGCGAAAGTATTAGGACCCGCGACGCGCAGCGATTCGGAGTTGCCATCCTTCAGCTCTCGTGAAGCTGGGCTGAATTGTCCGGAATTTCGCGAGATCTGCGCGCGATTCGCTGCTTCTTGTCTGGACATCAGGTGCCGCGCTCGATAGCCGGCGGGAGCCGTCTTCTAAGAAATGCCGTCGTAGTCTGTTAACGTTAGCTTGAGCAGGTACAATGATTCAGTCCATATGACTGCAATCCTTCTGACCGTACAAGGCGCCGATCTTCTGCAGGTTACGGCTAGGCACCTGTTGTGGTACGTCGCGCTTGGCGGATCGCTTACCTCCACGGTTTATCTTGTCATGGTGGTCGTGGCCGCTCTTCGCTACCGGCGGAGATCACGCCAGCTGCAGGGAGACTCCCAGGCTGTCGCCGCAACCCACGACTTGCCGCCGGTGACTATCCTGAAGCCAGTTCACGGCATGGAACCAAGGCTCGAAGCAACTCTGGAAAGCTTTTTTCTGCAGGAATACCCGAATTTCGAAATTATTTTTGGAGCGCGCAGCCGGGACAACGAAGCTCTGGTGGTGGTGGAGAAGCTCCGCGCCAGATATCCCGACGTGCGCACGCGCGTGGTCATCTCCGGCGAGCCGTCTTGGCCCAATGCCAAAGTTTTTTCCCTGGCCAAGATGATGGCGTCCGCCGACAACGATTACCTGGTCATCAGCGATAGCGATGTGCTGGTGGAATCTGACTTCCTGCGCAATGTGATTCCGCCGCTGTTGAATCCCAAGATTGGCCTTGTGACCTGCCTCTATGAGGGAATTCCGGCGCAAGGTTTCTGGTCGGGACTGGAAGCGCTGGGAATGTCAGTCGAGATGCCGGCGGGAGTGATGGTGGCCGATATGGTGGAAGGCATGAAGTTTGCCTTGGGAGCGGCGATGGCGGTGCGCCGCGAGGCCATTGAGGCGATGGGCGGTCTGCATCAGACGGCCGATTTCTATTCGGATGATTTCGTGCTCGGCCATCGCATCGCACAAGCTGGCTACGCGGTTGCGCTCTCGCACTACAAGGTCGGACACGTCCTGGCAGTGCGTTCCTTTGCCCGCACCTTCGGCGATCAATTGCGTTGGATGAAGAGCACGCGCTACTCGCGCCCATGGGGACATGTCGGCTCTGGTCTGACCTATGCCGTTCCTTTCGGCTTGCTGGCGTTTCTGCTGGGGCTTGGACATCGCCACAAATTCGATATCGGTGTGGCGCTCCTGACGATGGCGTGGCTCAACCGCATGTTGATGACGTTGATTGTGGGTTGGGGAGTGGTCCGCGATCCCCGTTGCTTGTGGCAATGCTGGCTCTATCCGCTGCGCGATCTGGTGGGTTTCTGCACCTGGGTGGCAAGCTTTACCGGAAACCGCTTCTTCTGGCGCGGCGAACTTTATGAGTTTGGCCTGGATGGGCGCATCTCGCGGGTGCAAACCACTCTTGACTTCCTGCCCGAACGCGTTCCCCAAGCGCACGACTGATTGTGCCCGGCGGACTGCGCAAATTGCGAAAAACCGAGTTGTGATGGGTTAGGTCTTTTGTCGCCGTCTGCGGAAGTGCGCGGGCGGCGGTGCTTTGCGGCGCTTTAAAGACGTCCAACGTTGCAGCGTTTCCGACGAGGGTAGAAATGCCATCAGCGCGATGAATGCGCCGATCACTACCAGAACCTCGGATGAGCCGCTCGGATTGGGGCTTGCGGGATTTTGCAGGTTGAGTATCTCATTGTGCGCCTTGTGCCAGCCGAAGAACAGTACTCCCGCGCCTAAGGCGAATACCAGGCTCCGAATCGCGATTTTCACCTGAATTCCTCCCCCGGATCTTGCTGCGAAAAGGAATTGTAATCTCAAAGGATGTTCACGGCACGTGCCGCCAGCAGTGCAATGATCGCTAACGAAATAAGCGACTGGAGCATCATCAGAATCTTGGCCCAACGCGACAGCACCGCCGTATCGGTAGGAGAGAACGCCGTGCTGGTATTGAAGGCCAGGTACAAATAATCCAGAAACATGGGACTCCAGGAGCGGTCCTCCTCCGAGTTGCGCATCATTTGCGGGAACAGGAATGAACTTTTGGCCTCACCCCGCTCGCGTCCCGTGGGGCCGCCGGCGTCGAGTTTCCAATACCACAGCGCAAATACCAGGACATTGGTGATCCAGAGCAGCGCCGCCGAGCGCAGCAGGCTGCCCGGCGACTCTGTGTGACGAGGCAGGTCATGGATGAGAAGTCCGAGCGAGCCGATCAGTGCGAGGGTCACGGCGCCATTGGCACCAAAGGTCAGGATGCGAGTCACGTCATAGTGGCCGAGCCGGTAGGTGAAGATGATGGGAATCATCAGCACGATGAGAATTGCGAGCAGCAGCCATCCCGGGCCGAAGGATAGCCGCTCCGGCAGCGCCAGATAGAGAAGGCCGTCGGCCAGCATGGCGACGAAGGCCGGCCAGCGCGGCTCGCGAATCTTCTGTATCTTCATCGACGGGAAGAGCCTAACATTTCGCTGCGCCTTGAGCGATTGCGGAGGACGGACGCCGCTTTAGAATGAACCAAGCCGGGTTATTCGCGCTCAACATGATGCATACGCTGCCTGCGTTCCTACTGGACGCTACCACCCTGCACGTGCTGATTGTGGTCTTCATCGCCACTCTGATTCGCTCCGCCATAGGATTCGGCGAGGCGCTGATTGCCGTTCCCCTTCTCGCTCTGCGGCTGCCGATCGAAATTTCCGCTCCTCTGGCAGCGCTGATCTCGATCACGATTGCGCTGATCGTGGTCGTGCAGGACTGGCGAAAGATCCATTTGCACAGCACCGGCTGGCTGATTTTCGCGACGCTGTTTGGCATTCCTCTCGGCCTCACGCTGCTGACCAGCAGCCATCAACGGCTGGTCAAAGCCATGCTGGCATTGGTGATCATTGCATTTGCTGTCTACTCGCTGATCGGCGAGAAACCTCCGCAACTGACAAGGGATAGCAAGCCGTGGCTTCTCGGCTGCGGCTTCACTGCGGGTGTGCTCGGAGGCGCGTACGGCATGAACGGTCCGCCGCTGGCGATCTATGGCGCGATGCGTCGCTGGACGGCACAGCAGTTTCGGGCGACGCTGCAAGGATATTTTCTGCCGGCCAGCGCGCTGGGGATGGTGGGCTATTGGGTGAAGGGACTGTGGGTTCCCGCGGTCACGCATTATTTTCTGATTTCGCTTCCGGCGATGATCCCGGCGATCCTGCTGGGAAAATTTGTGAACCACCGGCTGCACGGCGAGGTTTTCCTGAAATACATCTACTGCGCGCTGGTGGTGATTGGGGCCGTGCTGCTGGTGCAGGCCGGGCGAAGATGAGGCAGACTGGCTGTTCAAGGGCGCAGCGAGAGCCGGTCAGTTTTTCTGCTCCCTTCCCACCGGCCGCAGGCGCACGAAGACCACCACACCCACCGGATGGCTTCCGTATAACGCGGTCAGCGTTTCCGGCATGGAATACAGCGTGACCTGCGCTCCCAACGCCGTCTCCAGGTGCGGGATGAGCGGGATGTCGCGGTCGTATCCGCCGGCGTAAGCCTGAACGCGTCCGATGATGTTCTCCTGAAAATCCGGTGGTTCGAACTGATCTTTGAGCAGCAGTTCGTTGGTGCGGTCGACGTTCTCAATGCGCGTCCAGATGTAGTTGCGTACGGCGAAACGCAGCGTCGACTCCAGCAGATAGCCATTCCAGACCAGTCCCGTTTGCGGGATCCGATTGCGTCCCCAGATCAGCGAGCTGGCCCAGTTGCCGCGCGTCAGCGGCCGGTTGTACATGATGGACGCGGTCATGCGCTGAATGTCGTTCTGCGGCTCGAGCGCTTCGGGACTGGTGAGATAGGCGAAGGAATACTGACCGCTCCAGTTCTGGCCGGGCTGCACGGTGAGCCGCGTAGACCACGAGTCGATCGGTCCCGCCTCGATGGTCCAGCGATTCTCATCGGGCTCGCGACCGTGAAAGCCGGATGCCTCCAAACGTACGATGCGGTGCGTCAGGCAGACCGTTACCACGTCGTAGGCAATATGGGTCGAGTCTTCCAGATGATGACCGAGGGGAGCGATGGGATCTTCCGACGCCGACGCCCGATGCGGAAACGCCGTTGGTCCCATCGCCGGATCGCCCACAGGCGCAGCATAGAACGAAAGCAAGGAGCGCTCGCCGAGATTCAGGTCGTAGAGAGCCGCGATCTCCATGAAGAAGTTGTGCGGATGCTGGCCATCAACGATCGGCTTGCCGTAGGCGGTTTCGCCCTGCTGGAAGAGCTCGGGATAGTAGCGGCCAGTGATGGTCGCCGGCTCAAGGCTCAACATCATGCGCGCGGTGAATGTGCCCGGTCCAAGCCGACGCTGCGCCATCGGCATAAACCAATTCGTGGAGAAGACTTTGTCGGCGCCGCGCGGCCCGGTCTCCTGCTCGGCGTTGACGAATGCGACACCATGAACCATCAGCATCCAATTGGCCTTCATGGTCATGAGCATGGGCGCGGGTGTGGAGTTCGGTTCGGCGCTGGTACCGGAGGTGGCGTGCTGGGTGATTTCCTCGATGAATGTCGTGGGCTGCACGTTCATTTTCATGCCCGGCATTTGCATGTTGGGCATCGATTGCGCGGACGGCGAGGCTTGTTGTTGTTGCTGCTTGGCCGGGGTTGTCGCGGCATTCGAGTTCGACGATTGCTGTGCCCAGTCGCACAGCGTCGCGGCCAGCAAAAAAAACAGCATTCGATAGACGTAGGCGTACTTCTGCGAATACATGCATTCCCCAAGAACTGGAGTCGCGGTTGAGCAGGAATCGCGATTTGCGCGGACGTGTCCGCTGGCAAATCAGCTACAACGAAGACGGACAGGGATCAGATACGAAGGATGGTCGCCGGCGGGGAGGGGAATTCGCTGGCGCCGACTTCGGTTGCAACTCGAGTAGGGTAGCTACTCAGGTCCAGCGTGCTGACGCAGCTCCCGACGATATGCAGCTGGGCCGACGACGGCGCAATCTGGACCGCGGCTGCCGGCTGCGGGGCGGCAAAACAGCAACTCTGGTTCGGTGCCGGCGATTGCTCATGATGACCATGGCATCGACCACATGGCATGTGCGTGGTGCGATGGGTCGTCGCGCTGCCCGATAAGCCTGCAGGCAGGCAAAGTCCCGGCAAGGCATATGCGACCATCAGCAAAACCGCGAAAACAGGCAGAAGGCGAGGGTTGTGCATACTGGTCCGTATATGATGCCACAGCTCGTCGTTCTCAGGTAACGTTTCGAGGGCAAGGATTACACTCAGGCGTTCGCGAGTCTGGACCGCGCTGATACTGGAAATTGCTTGAAGTCATCTCATATGAGGCAGGAAGGTAAAACGATCTGCCCCCAAGGGGTAAAGCCCGCATTCTTGGCGGCCTTGAGCGACACGGCTGAAGCCGTGCTCTTTCAAAGCCCATTTAGGAAATAGCTTCTAGTTGCTAATTGCTGACTGCTGATTTGTGAGTTAGGTCATTGAATGCCGCCGTGAACAGCGTTATATTGGCACGGTCTTCATAGATCACTTCGCAGTGTGATCTAGATCACCTGCTGGCGGAGCGTGATCAGCGAGATAATCTCCTTATGCCGCAGAATTACGTTCCCATCTTCATCTTCGCGCTCGTAGCCTTTCTGGTTGCCGCCGGGACGGTGGCGATCTGCGCCCTGATCCGGCCCAAGAACCCGTCCAAAACCAAGCTGATGCCCTACGAGTGCGGCATCACCCCCTTCGACAACGCACGCGGCCGTTACACCGTGCGGTTCTACATTGTGGCGATTCTGTTTGTGGTCTTCGATGTGGAGACCATCTTCCTGTTCCCGTGGGCGGTGCAATTCAAACTGCTCGGCCTCTTCGGACTGCTGGAAATGATGATCTTTCTCGGCATCCTGATCGTGGGATACATCTGGATCTGGAAGAAGGGCGCGCTGGAGTGGGTGTAGTAAGCCGTCAGCTCTCAGCCGTCCGCAAGATTGCCTTTCGCTCTTCGCTCTTCGCCTTCGGGCAACATAAAGTTCGGGTAGTGCGGCGTAAGAGACGTGCGCTCGGTAGTGCGGACCTTTAGGTCCGCGTCAAGCTGACCCTCCCAAAATCGGGCTTTAGCCCTCCAGGTACTTCATGACGAAAACCTATTTCATCACGGCTTCCGCCTACCTGCACCAGAATCTGTTTCAACGAACCGAAACCGCCGACCTGCTGCTGGCAACGATCGTAAGGAATCGCGACAAGGGGGAACTCCTCCTCCACGAGTTCGTGATTATGCCGAATCACATTCACTTGCTCCTATCGGTCGACGATGAGCACGCTGTGGGACGGGCCGTTCAGATGATCAAGGGTGGCTTTTCGCATGCCATGGGTCAGGGTGGGCTGAAGTTGAAAGCAGTCTGGCAGCCGAGTTATTACGAGCATCGGGTTCGCGATGCCAACGAGTACGGGCGGATGGGCGCGTATGTTCAGGAGAATCCGGTTCGCCGTCATTTGGTCGAGACACCAGAGGAGTATCCGTATTCTTCGGCTGGGACGTTATGTCGGTTGGACGAAGTACCTGAGAGGCTAAAGCCCCAAATCGAAGAGATGATGTTGACGCGGCGCTGAAGCGCCGCACTACCCGAGCAAGAGACGTAACCGGCGGAGTCATCCCGAGCGAGCAGACGTAACCGCCGACTCGTCGGATGCGTCCTTACGCCGACCTGAAGGCAGGCACTGCCCGAACGGGCTAAGAGTTGTTTCCCAATGCCTTCGGCACGGCCGTGCCCTGATGCAAATCTGCGAATCCCCCTCCAACTATAGCGTCGTTCCAGCCTGCGAGATTACCGACTGCATTACCGGCGTCAGCTGCACCACCAGTTCGGCATTGTAGGCGTGCGAGGTCGTATCGTTGAGCGGGTAGCTGAGATAGACGCGAGCCGCACCAATCGCATATCCGCGGGACTTGTACGCCGGCGAACCGGCCTGTACCGCCGGATCGACGTTGGTGATGATGATGGACACGGTGTTGTCGGCGTTGCGCCGAATGTCGAAGGTGCGGAACTGCTGTGGATGGTCGCGCAGCGAACAAGTTTCGACCTCCCAGAAGGCGAGCGTAGGATCGCCGCTCGGATCCGGCTGCGGCGTGACCACATTCACATGCCGGTGTCCCGCCATCCACAAAATGAGATTGGGATACTGGTGCAGCGTGTTGAGCACGTACTCGTCGTTATATTCCGGGCCCGGCCAGATGGGCAACGGTGTGGTATCGGTCAAGCTGGTTTGCGGCAGGATGGGCACGTGCGCGCAGATCACCATCAGCTGATTGTTGACCTGTCCGGCGTGGAGCTCGTCGACTAGCCACTGGTAGCGCTGATCGTCAAGCGCGCCGCGGGCATATCCGTCGTTTTCCTCCTGGTTCGGTCCCTTCGCCGTATCGTCCAGCACAATGAACTTGATGGGTATATCGGACTTCGGCACAAAGCTGTAACAGGCAAGTCCCTGGTCAAGGTTGGCCTGGCTAAATCCGTGACCGACGGGCTTGGTGGTGGTGTCGAAGAACTCCGACATCCAATTCACGGTCGTTGAGGTGAGGCTAGCCATGGTATGGCGGTTAGCATCCGCAACCACGGTGGGAGGAGTGGTGAAGTCGGCCGTCGGCCCGGCCCCAATGATGTTTCCGTACGGCGTTGTGCCATCGACCACTCCCATATAGGCGCCCGTACTATCGATCACAGGCTGGCCGGGGTTGTCTTCTATGTTCAGGATGCCGCTGCCGATGTGGGCGTTCCGGGTCTTGGTGTTTTCAAACGCCGAGCCCATCCAGAACTGATCGTGATTGCCGATGACCTGGTACCAGGGAATCGCGGGATTGAGGCCGGCAGCGTAAAAAGGCTTCTGGTAATCGATGGTGGCGGCGCCCACATGCGCGCCTGAGCTGGGGGTAATGATTTTGCCGTCGATGGTGTCGAGGAACCAGCGCAGTTCGTTGTATTGCGAGTTGTTGCAATCGTCTCCCAGCGATATCCCGAAATCGAATGGCGTCAATTTGTGCAGGGCGTTGATGGTCTGCACTGCGGCATCAAGGACGTGCGGCGTCGCCAGGAGAATCGGCGAATAGGCCGATGACTCGCCGGAACCATAGCCGGCGCTTATGCCGATATAGTTGGCCTGTGCCGGCGATTCCTTGTCGGCGATGTGAATGTCCGACATGGAGTAGTAGAACAGCAGCCGCGCCGCGTTGGGCGCTCCCGTGTAAGCCGGCGCCAGGTCGCGGCGCAGAACGTGCGACAGCGGTCCCCCATAGCTCCACGAGCTGTATCCGTAGGTAGCATAGTCAACCACATCGCCGGGGTTGATTTGGACTGCGGTTGCCGGCACCGCAACCGGACAGACCTGTCGCACTGCTGTCGTGTAAACCTCGCGCGAGATAGGCCAGGACACGATCTGCGGTGTGGGCACAGGTTGCGGGCCGGGCGAGCTGCTGCCGCCACAGCCGGTGAGCTGCAACGTTCCAATCCCCAGGCCGATGGTCGGCAACGCGCCTACCCCCAGCCCAACCGTCTTAATGAAGTCCCGTCTGGTGAATCCCCGAATGTCGCCCCGTCTTGGCATGGAGTCTCCTCCCGTTTGGTCAAGCGTTCGTAAGTACTGATCGGCGGAGATCCCCCATAGCTTGATTTTCGGGCGTGGTCAGGGAGTGAGGCGAAGCCGCCGCTGTCTCAAACGAGGGGTTGGCTACGCGGCGGCATGAGATTTCGGTTCGCACGGACTGCGGCCCAAGCTCAGCAACCATCAGAATTGCGGCGGCGGGGCCGTTGGCGGCAAGGACTTGATGCCTTCGCACATCCCGTTGTTCACCGTCACATTGCCCATGGCATCAAGCTTTATCGTCCAGATGGTGTCGTAGTCGTCGGGCGGCCAGGCGGGCGCCGGCTGGTTGTTGCCGTGATAGCTCGTGAGCAGCGCGTTAATCGCCGGTTGTATGAATTGGTAAGCCCAGGCCACCAGCACCTTCTGATTGGAGAATTTTCCGCCGCTGAAGAAAAAGTCAGCAATCGGCTGCGCGTCGGCTGCAGGATCGGAGAGGTCGAAGCTGGTCACCAGGCTGTAGGGCAGGTTGTTGGCTATGGCGTATGGCTCGGCAGTTAGGGCGGGAGCGACCGAAGACCACGTGTGATCGCCCGCCGCGCTGAGCGAACCTGGTCCAAATTGAGCCGGATCGATCGAATACACCTGTTGGGGGCTGATTTTGTTGGCCAACGCGTAGGGAAGATCCAACGCGCGCCATTGCCCAGCGCCGACATAGTTATTGTCATTCCAGTAGGCCGTCGGATGTGCGTCGGCGTGCCGGATGATGTAAACCGTCTCGTTGGTGTTGATTCCTGCTGGGATTACAGCGCCGCCCTGACCGCCGGTTACAGTGATAGTGCGAGGCGGCTGCACGCACGCTGTGCTCGCTGGCGGCGGCGAAAGCACAGGGTATGTCGAAGGCGGGTTCACGTTGCTGTTGTACGTGATCAGGCTGGCGCTGCCCGAGGGCGTGATCGCAATCGCGTAGATGATGTTGGGGCTGATATAGCTCGTCGGAAGCGTCAGGTTATAACCTTCGCTTTGGTTGATGTTCGACATCAAGGCGCTCACGGTTTCCCATGGCGCCGAGAAGACATAAAACCCCGGCGCCTTTTCTTTCAAAATACTGCTCAGCAGCGCCTCGTTGTCACCGCCTTGATCGTTGAAATCGAGCCCCTGGCAATTGGCGCAGAACTGCAACGGCGGCGCAACTCCGACGGGCAGCGGCACATCCGCATAGGAAGCGTTGATAGGATAACTGTGGCCGGCAAGTGGTGTGCCGCCATACTGATCGCTGGACAGCGTCACCTGGTTGAGCATGGCGAATTGTTGAATGGTCTCCAGTCCCACCATGTCGGGATAGTTGACTGCCGGTTGCAAATGAGTCATCGGTTCGAGCGCATAGATTGCCGTCGCATTCTGATTTCCCAGCACACTCTGTTGCAGAAACGTAGCCATGCGTAGCGAACGCTGCAGACCCTGGCTGGTGAGATTCGCGGTGTTGGGATTGATGTCCCCGGCAGCCTGGTACGCCAAGTCCTCGCTTGCCACGAAGATCAGGTTGAGATTGCTGGAGCTCAGCGGCGCAGGCGACGACGGCGGTACCGGATCCGGATTAAAAGAGCTGCCGCCGCATCCTGCGAGCAGCGTCAGAGCCAGACTCAAGAACAGCGATACCGCAGTGGTAGGTTGAGGCACAATGGTTGTGATTGCCATGAAGTCTCGTAGGCTGAATTCACGAGCATCGCGTGGTCTCGACATGGAATTTCCTCTCAAGCGACTGGCCGCCCACAAAAACCAATCGGCAAACGCCGCCTGGACCTCCAGCAGAGCAGGGAAGCCTCGGCCGGCCGACGCGCTGCAGATAGCGCGGCCATCTGCCGCGACCGGAGTCTCGGGGCCTGACGGATTCCCAATTTGATTGCATCCGCCGATTGTGAGGAGAACAATGGCCCATACTTCAGCCACGCGGCAACCTTGTGCCTTTGCGTCACGATGTGACGGATATCACACTGCCGCGTGACTCGCGTACAAGCATCCCGGCGACCCCAACTGCTACAACTGAGGGGTCGAGAAGTGAGAGATGGCAGTGCCTGAAGAAACTAAAGACACCAATCCAGTCTTGCCTGAATCGGCCGCCCCGAGCGGGGCAAGCAAAGCGCCGGCGAGCGAGCCGGCATCTCCTGTAACTGAATCTGCGGAGAAGGCCAGCGCCCCTGTTGCGGTAAAAAGCGAAGCTCCGGCTGCCGGCGAGAAGCCCGCTCCTGCCGCCGCGGCCAAGCCCGCTGCTCCAGCCGCGCCTAAGCCGGCCGCGAAGCCACCGGCAAAGCCCGAAGGTCCCAAACCCGAGCCCTGGGAGTCGCCGCTGGTAGCCAGCCTGAAGAGCCAATACGGCTCGGGCATTCGCGATGCCAGCACCTACGTGGGCCAGAAATATCTGGTCGTCGACAGCTCGATCCTCTATGAAATTCTGCTGCGCATGCGCGACGACGAGCTCTTCGACTACTGCGTGGACATTACCGCAGTGCATTATCCCAAGCGCGAGGCGCAGTTCGACATGGTTTACATCCTGTACTCGTTCCACAACAACGAGCGGGTGCGGGTGAAGACGCAGATCAAGGACGGCGAGACACTGCGCAGCGTGGTCGGCATCTGGGAGACGGCAAACTGGCTGGAGCGTGAGGTCTTCGACATGTTCGGGATCTCGTTCGACGGACATCCCGACCTGAAGCGTATTCTTCTGCCCGATGGCTGGAAAGGCCATCCGCTGCGCAAGGATTATCCGATTCTGCAGCAGGACCAGGAGTGGGTGAAGGCGAACCTCGGCATCGAGAGTGGACAATGAGCGATTTCGAAAACGATTATCGCCACGCGAAGCCCGGCCAGAGTGGCCCGGGAGCGGTGGATTATCTCGACCTCGATACCAAGGACCAAACTTTTCTTGATGCGACTGAGCTCGTCCTCAACATGGGGCCGCAGCATCCTTCGACCCACGGAGTGCTGCGCGTCATCCTCAAGCTTGACGGCGAAAAAGTTCTGGGCACCGAGTGTGTCATCGGCTACCTGCATCGCGGCGTGGAGAAGATTGCCGAGAACCGCACCTACACAATGTTTAACCCGTACGTCGATCGCATGGATTATGTGGCCGCGGTCTCCAACGGGCTGGGTTACTGCGAGGCGGTCGAGAAGCTGCTGAACGCGGAAGCGCCGCCGCGCGCGCAGTACATCCGCGTGATTCTGACCGAGCTGTGCCGTATCGCCAGCCACCAGGTCTGGCTGGGCACCCACGCGCTCGATATCGGCGCGCTGACGCCGCTGTTCTATTGCTTCCGCGATCGCGAAGAGATCCTGAAGATTTTTGAGAAGTATTGCGGCGCTCGCTTGACGACGCATGCCTTCCGCATCGGCGGCTGCATTTACGAGACCTACGACGGATTCGAGCAGGATTGCCTGAAGTTCTGCGACGCGTTTCTTCCCAAGCTCGATGAGTATGAAGAGCTGCTGACCACCAACCGCATTTGGGTGCGGCGCACTAAGGGCGTCGGCATTCTGAATCCGGAAGATTGCGTTGCCTTGGGCGTGACCGGCCCGGTGCTGCGCGCCAGCGGCGTGAAGTGGGACCTGCGCAAGGCGCAACCGTACGAAGCCTATAGCAAGTTTGATTTCGAGATTCCGACGGGACTGAACGGCGATACGTACGACCGGTACCTGGTGCGCATTGAAGAGATGCGCCAGTCGGTGCGCATCATTCGCCAGGCGGTCGAGGGACTGCCACAAGGGCCGATCATGGCGAAGATTCCCAAGGTACTGAAGCCGCCCGTTGGCGAAGTTTACGTCTCGATCGAAGCACCGAAGGGCGAGCTGGGATATTTCATCGTGAGCGATGGGTCGTTGCAGCCCTACCGAGTGCGCGTCCGGCCGCCGTCGTTTGTGAATTTGCAAGCCCTCGACAAGATGGTGCGCGGCCTGCTGGTGGCCGATGTGGTCGCGGTCATCGGCACGCTCGACATCGTCTTGGGCGAAGTCGATCGGTAGAGCGAACCTTGAGGTTCGCGTCCCGAGGCGGTTTTTAAGAGAACGAGGGGCTTCAGCCCCGACAAATGCCGCCGGCTCAAGCCGGCTGACGAAAAGAAAATAATGGCAAGACGCGAGCCTGAAGGCTCGCTCTACCAAGAACCAAAATGCTTGACGCCATCACAAAATATCTCCACTCGAACGCGACCCCCGGCGAGGCCGGCAGCATGTTGTGGGCGACCATCTACATCCTGATCATCACCATCGGCATTTCGCTGGCAGTGATCGCGATGAACTGGCTGGAGCGCAAAATTCTCGCGCACATGCAGATTCGCCTTGGCCCCATGCGCGTGGGCCCGCACGGTTTGCTGCAGCCCTTCGCCGACGCGCTGAAGCTGCTCATCAAGGAAGACATCATCCCGGAGAATGCCGACAAGCTCGTCTTTTGGAGCGCGCCGGTCGTGGTGACGATGACCGCGTTCACCACATTCCTCGTCGTTCCATTCGGCCGCGAGCACGCGGTAACCGACATGAACATCGGCATCCTGTTCATGCTCGGCGTTTCGTCGCTGGGGGTGCTGGGCATCATCATGGCGGGATGGTCGTCGAACTCGCATTACCCGCTCATGGGCTCGCTGCGTTCCAGCGCGCAGATGGTTTCTTACGAGATCGCGATGGGCCTGGCGATTGTTTGCGCCGTGCTGATGACCAGTCTGCAGACCGGCACGGGCACGCTGAGCATGATTGGCATCGTCGAAGCGCAAGCCGCGCAACATACCTGGTTCATCTTCAAGTTCTTCCCGCTGGGATTCCTGGCGTTTGCGATCTTTGCCATCGCGATGGTCGCCGAAACCAATCGTGCGCCCTTCGATCTGCCCGAAGCTGAGTCGGAATTAGTCGCCGGCTTCCACACCGAATACAGCGGCTTCCGCTGGTCGCTGTTTTTCCTCGCAGAATACGCGGCGATGCTGGCGGTCTCGTCGATCGCGGTGACGCTGTGGCTTGGCGGATGGATGCGCCCGTTCCCGAACTGGCTGGGCGGATCAACATGGGACTTGGCGTTCTCGTTTTTCCCGGCGCTCGCGATGTTCGTACTGGCTGGACTGTGCTTGCTGGGCGCGGTTCGCATGCCGAAGATCCCGCAGATGAAGATCCAGACCGCCGGCCTGACCATCTTTGGACTGCTGCTTGGCTTCGTCGGGCTGGTGCTGCTGATACCCGGCGTACGCGAGCGCGTGCAGGACATCTTCTGGTTCGTCGCTAAAGTTGCATTCTTCATGTATCTGTACATCTGGTATCGCGGAACGTTTCCGCGCTATCGCTTTGACCAGCTCATGAAAGTGGGCTGGAAGATACTGCTGCCGACCGGCCTCGGCGTTCTCATCGCGACTGCGCTGTGGGGACTACTGCCGCAAATCGGGTCGGCCATTGTGGGGGTGCTGAGATGAGTCTGTCACCGCTGCTGCGCAAAATCTTTTTGGTTGATCTGATCAAAGGACTGAAGGTCACCTTCGATTATCAGAAGCCGAGCGAGGCGATTACCGAGCAGTATCCGCTGGAGCGGCCGGTCATCTTCGAGCGTTATCGCGGACAGCCGCGGCTGAAGGTCGATCCCGAGAGCGGCAACTCGATGTGCATCGTCTGCAATTTGTGCGCGCTGGCGTGCCCGGAGCAGTTGATCGTGGTGAAGGGCGAGCGCAATCCGGCGACCAAGCGCAAGGAGCCGGTGTCGTGGACCTACGACCTGAGCCGCTGCATGTTCTGCGGCCTGTGTGCCGAGGCTTGCTCAACCGATGCGCTGGAGCTCACGCAGGATTACGAGATGGCGCTCTATAGCCGCGAAGGGATGGTGCTGGACCAGGCAGCGCTGGAGCGTGGCCAGGAACCAGTGCGGTATGTGAAGTAATGCAGTTGTCAGGTTGGTAGAGCCGGCCTTGCGGGCCAGCGTCAGGCCAGCGAAACATTGAAGGGGCGCGGCTTTAGCCGTGCCGCAGAGTTGGATTTGAAAGGGTACGCCTTCAGGCGTGCCGTACCAGGCGTAACGGAACAGGGCTTTAGCCCCTGAGGGAGTGCACGGAGCGATGAAAGACGAGGAACCGCGGCGGCCAAAGCCGCTGAAATAAGGGGCCTCGCCCGCACGGCTGAAGCCGTGCCCCTTCAAAGCTCAAGATAAGCGAGTTTGGTTTTGCTAGTTGCTAGCCGCTAGTTGCATCGAAGCTAATATGACTCCTATTGCCACACCGTTCTTCTTCTACTTTCTGGCGATCATGGCGATCGTCTCGGCGATTGCAGTGATCACCCGGCGCAATCCGGTGCACGCTGCGCTGGCGCTCATCGTGACCCTGCTGTCGATTGCCGGTTTCTACCTGATGCTCTACGCGCCGTTCGTCGCTGGCGTGCAGATCGTGCTCTATGCCGGTGGAATCATGGTGCTGTTCCTGTTCGTCATCATGCTGGTGAACTTGGAACAGAACATCCGCGAATACCAGTTCAACAAGCAATGGATGGTAGGCATCGCCGCCGCGCTGGCGCTGGGCGCGCTGCTGGCTTTTGTTTATGAGCGCGGACACAGCATCTTCCCGCGCGATTTCGCCGCCCTGCCCGAAACACAAAATACGCAGCAGATCGGCATCGCGCTGTACGGCCAATACATGTTCCCCTTCGAGATTGCCTCGCTGCTGCTGCTGGTGGCCATCGTGGGCGCGGTGGTCATGGCGAAGAAGAGGATTTGAGAAAAGCAGTTGTCAGTTGCCGGCTGTCAGTGGCAAGGGCCGGGTGTTAGGGGTTAGTTGGGCCAATGTGTCACTTCCTTTGGAATCAGCGCCTGACCGGCGAATGTTAGAGTCCCACGAAGTGGGACGGAAGAAGATAGCCCAGCGCTTCAGCGCTGGGTAGATGAAGAGAAGAACCCGAGTCCCGTAGGGACGGCACAAAAGCAGGTCCCTCGACTCGCTTCGCTCGCTCGGGATGACACGGGTTTTTGGATTGGC
>CAWFUE010000038.1:0-22532 GCA_963818905.1 uncultured Acidobacteriaceae bacterium | reverse complement strand
CTTACGTTCGCGCCTATGCCAAATGCGTTGGCATTAACGAGGACGAAGCTGTCGCCGAATACCTGCAAGCCGCCAACGAAGTTCCTCCCGATACCCGCGTCATAGCGCAACAGCACGCCTCGATTCATTCCAACCGGCCTGCCCAGAGTTCCGGCTTTCCCGTTATGCCTGTTTTCATCCTGCTGGTTGTGATCGCTGCCGGGTTCGGCGGCTGGAAGCTTTATCAGGATCATCAACGCGACAAAAGCGCAGCAACATCCAGTAACATATCCCAACCAATTGCGAATGCTGCTCCGGCTTCGAGCGGGAACGGCTCGGCAGGGACTGAGGCCCCCTCGCCACAGCATCCCGCACCTGCGATCATAAGTCATGGCGCGACGCAAGCTGCCTCTTTAGCCGGTTCGAAGACCACTCCATCTGGATCAACCGGGCAAACCACCCAGACGCCGAATATCATCTCCACTGCGAGCGCGACTGGCGGAACTTCATTCGAGGTCACAGTTCGTCCCAAAGACAGCGCCTGGGTCTCGATCAAATCCGACGGCAAATATGTGGTTCGCGGCATCATTCGGCCGCCGGATGTAAAGACGATTCAGGCGACAGATCAGATCGTCTTCTACACGGGCAATGCCGGCGCGGTGGAAGTTTCGTTCAATGGCAAGAATGTTCCTTTGAGCGGCGGTCCCAACGCTGAGCAAGTGCTGGTGTTTGGTTCCCACGGCGTGATGCCGGCGGCGCAAGCCAAGACGAGCACGCAATGAAGCCAACCAGCGGAGCCGCCGTGCAAGCTCTTATGAAAAATATTGGCGAGAACGTCATCCGCATCGAAGCCGAGGCCCTGCGCGCACTCGCGGATCGCCTTGCTGGTCCCATGTCCGCCAGCTTCGAGCGTGCAGTTGAGCTGCTTTACTGCTGTGCCGGACGAATCGTGGTCACCGGCATGGGCAAGAGCGGACTCATCGCGCGCAAGATTGCTGCGACCCTCACCTCAACCGGAAGTCCTGCGCTGTTCCTGCATCCGGCTGAAGCCATGCACGGTGACCTCGGCATGGTCGTGCGCGGCGACGTTGTGCTGGCTCTCTCCGCCAGCGGCGAGACCGGGGAAATCCTGCAACTGCTCGCCACCGTGAAGCGCCTCGGCGTGCCGCTGGTCACCATGACCTGCGACGAAATCCACCTTCCTGACGAGCCGCGCACGCTGTCGACTCTGGCGCAAGCCGCTGATGTCGCGCTCGACTGTTCTGTCGCGCATGAGGCCTGCTCGCTCGGACTTGCGCCCACCGCTTCCACTACAACCATGCTCGCGCTCGGCGATGCGCTGGCGGTTGCGCTCTCCGATCGTCGAGGTTTCAAGGAAGAAGACTTCGCCAACTTGCATCCCGGCGGCAAGCTCGGCAAGCGCTTCGCTCGCGTAGCATCCCTGATGCATAGTGGCGATGCCGTTCCGCGCGTCGCTCCCACTGCCCTTATGGGCGAAGTCATCTACGAGATGTCGCGCAAGGGACTCGGCATGACCACCGTCGTAGAACGCGACCAACTCCTCGGCCTCATCAGCGACGGCGACCTGCGACGGCTGCTGGAGCATCATGGCAAGCGGGTCCTCGACCTAACCGCCGAGCAGTGCATGACGCGCTCGCCCAAAGTCGTCGCTCCCGACAGCTTCGCGATCGCCGCCCTCGACATCATGGAGCGGAAAAAGATCACTTCGCTGCCCGTTGTCGACGAAGCCGGGCGTTTGCAGGGTGTGCTGCATCTACACGATCTCTGGGGAACGCAGATGCTGTGATGGATTTCGCTGGACTGAAATCCTTCCGAGCGCGCTGTCCGGTTAGTAGTTCAGCCTGATGCCGCTAATCACCGGCTCTTCCGCCTCATCAAACAGCAGTGGAACCACCATCCATTGCTTTTTTCTTTCGGATCGCAGCCCGACATAAAGCATCGTCAAGGGCACGACCGAGCCAATCAGAACAAACCATTGCAGAAACTGCGCTTCGAAGAACGTGATTGCATCCCGGCGGCAAGCTCGGCAAGCGCTTCGCTCGCGTAGCATCCCTGATGCATAGTGGCGATGCCGTTCCGCGCGTCGCTCCCACTGCCCTTATGGGCGAAGTCATCTACGAGATGTCGCGCAAGGGACTCGGCATGACCACCGTCGTAGAACGCGACCAACTCCTCGGCCTCATCAGCGACGGCGACCTGCGACGGCTGCTGGAGCATCATGGCAAGCGGGTCCTCGACCTAACCGCCGAGCAGTGCATGACGCGCTCGCCCAAAGTCGTCGCTCCCGACAGCTTCGCGATCGCCGCCCTCGACATCATGGAGCGGAAAAAGATCACTTCGCTGCCCGTTGTCGACGAAGCCGGGCGTTTGCAGGGTGTGCTGCATCTACACGATCTCTGGGGAACGCAGATGCTGTGATGGATTTCGCTGGACTGAAATCCTTCCGAGCGCGCTGTCCGGTTAGTAGTTCAGCCTGATGCCGCTAATCACCGGCTCTTCCGCCTCATCAAACAGCAGTGGAACCACCATCCATTGCTTTTTTCTTTCGGATCGCAGCCCGACATAAAGCATCGTCAAGGGCACGACCGAGCCAATCAGAACAAACCATTGCAGAAACTGCGCTTCGAAGAACGTGATTACCGGTATCACGACTGCAAAGAGAAACAGATACAGGCCCACAGTCCGCCAGATGTTCCGCCGTCCGGGCAGGTAGGAACATGTGAACGGAATTTGGTGCCAGTCGCGCAAGCGCGCCTCAATCTGCAGCGAGACCAGCACAGCCGCTAAGACGGTGTGCGAAAGTGCCACCATCCAACCTACTGCGAGCACCTCAATCGGCAAAGCCAAAAGGATCGCAGGGACAACTCCCCAGACGATGAGTACTCGTTCTGCCCCGTCGAGCAGTTCCCTCCGTGCGGCGCTCTCCGCCATGCGAAAGATCCAGTTCGCGGGCACGTCAGCGCCCAAGCGAAAAACATAGCAAAGCGCAGAGATCAGGACTGAACCTGTCACTAGAGGCAATGCCAGGATCGATTCGATCTGCGAGGGGTCCCACGCACGGGCCGAACGAAAGTTAGACACCGGTATCGGTCCTGCACTTTGTACGGCAAGCATTACTGCAAGTCCCATGGACAATTGCAGCAGGAACTTGTGATGACGGCTTCGCTGAAGGGTACGGGTGACGAAACTGAACACTGCACGTTCGCGCGAACTCGAAATCAAGATCTCGGGCAATGAACTGCCAACGGCGCTTAACGTCCCCGGTCCCCTCTTCGGGCGTGCCTGCTCCAGGGTGCGAATTGCATGCCGCCGGTAGCTGATGAGATAGCTCGCCGACGCAACTGCGAACGTAGTCCACAACGAAAGCGTCGCGATGTGCGCCAGCCGCAGGAAAAATGCATCTTGCGTGCCAAGTAAACGTTCGTATAGCCCGAGGAACCACGCCGGTGGAAAGTAGATCAGCCAGTGCGGTTCTGCCTGAATCAATCGATGCCAGTTCGGCATGTCGAAGACAGACGGGATCGCAGCAACCAGGAGCGTAATCAGCACGGCCTGAGTCACGACCGAGATTCGCTCGAAAACGCGGGATGACAGCAGCGTCAGACAGACTCCCTGGATTGCGACGATCGCCAGAAACACGAACAGTCCCGCTCCCATGGTCGCCGCTGCGTGAGCGCAAACATACTGCAGTCCCAACGATGGTCGCTGCCACTTACCGGTGGTGATCCACGGAAACAGCACGCTGGTGGGCACATTCAGGTCAATCACGACAATTGCGAAGATCACAAACGCGGCGACAAAGCGAGCCACAAAAACCTGATAGAGCCGGACAGGCAATGGTTTCAGCGTGAGATACTCCACTCTCCCGGGAAACAGTTTCTGCCATTGAAATGCGGAAACGATTCCAACCGTGATCATCGACAACGAGATGAAGAAAAGCCGGTCCGCGTGAACCGCCGCTTGATACAGATCAGAACTTGGTAGTCCTTGCAGCTGCGCGTATTTAGGCAGATACAGCCGAATGATCAATGGGCCGAGACAGCCGAGCGCAGTCAGCGCTGTGATCACAAATCGCCGGACTTGATCGAAAGAGATGAATTCGTAAGCAAGCTGCTGCGACAAGAAATGACGCACCAGTTCGAATTGGGCGCCGTGCGTCTCCCACAGCCAGCGTCGCATTCGCTGCAGCATGGTTCACCCTGCGCTCATGAGGGCGATCACTTGCTCCGCCACAGCCTGCGTATCTTCAGGAACAGCGAATTGCGCAAACACCGACTCCAGCGATGGCCGCTGCTGCAACGCACGCAGATGCTCGACCGTGTCATAGGCCACGACGCGCCCCTTGTAGAGGATCACGACCTCCGAGCAGACCTTTTCCACTACCTCCAGCACGTGCGAGCTGTACAGAATAGCTCTGCCCTCCCGTGCCAGCGCTTTCAGCAGATTGCGCAGTACAAGCGCAGCTCCCACGTCCAGTCCGGAAAATGGTTCATCCAGAATCAATAGCTCCGGATTGTGCAATAGCGCGGCTGACAGCAGAATCTTCTGCCGCATGCCTTTCGAGTAGTTGAGAAGCAGACCGTGACGCGCATCTGTCAGGGAAAACAGCCGGATGAAGCCATCAATCTTCCTCTCCAAAGTTCTGCGCGGAATGCCATGCAGCCGGCCCACCAGACGCAAGTATTCCGCTCCGGTCAATTGCGTGTACAAATGCGGCTCTTCGGGAACGTACCCAATCTTGTGCAGAAATGCAGGATTTTCTCCATGCACGATGCGCTCGCCATCGAACAGAATCTGGCCAGAAGAAGGTTCGATAAGGCCGGTAAGCATCTTGACCGTCGTGCTCTTGCCTGAGCCGTTCGGCCCCAGATAGCCAAGGATCTCACCGCGGCGAATGCGGAAGCTGACGTCCTCAACGGCGGGAATGCTGTTGTAGCGCTTCGTCAGATGAGCGATTTCAAGCATGGCGGAAGGTCAGTGAGACACCGTCCACAAGAAGGTAGACATCAATCCAAATGCGATCAGGGCGGAGGCAACCGAAACTCCCACAATCTGCATGTGGTTGACCGCAAGCGTTCGTACCGTCTCGCCGGCGACGCAACCCCACAGCTTCAATTCGCCCGGCCATCCGTCGATACGCCGAACGTCGCGAAGTTGCTGCGAGAAGACCTCTACCATCTCCTCGCCAAACTCACGCCGCAGCGTTCTTGGATGGAGCAGAAGGATGACCGAATAGATTCGACTGCTGAGTGCCGTTTTCCCCGGCATGGCTTAGGATCCTCCTTGCGGCGCCAGCTTCCGGTCGGCCGCCAGCCTGACCACCGCTTCCATTCGCGCAACTTCCGCCTTCAGGACAACCCTGCCGGTTTGGCTCAAGCGGTAATAACGGCGACGTCCGCCGGCTTCGGTCGCAGTTTCTTCGATCAGCAAAAGCTCCAACAGCCGCTGAATGGTCGTGTACAAGGTGCCGGGCCCCATGCGGAATTTACCATCCGAGAGAACAGCCACTTGCTGCATGATGGCGTAGCCGTGCTTCTCACCCTCCGCCAGCGCAAAGAGAATGAAGAAAACCGCCGGCGTTAGCGGGAACAGGTGCTGCAGATCACCGGGAACGTTGGGGTTCTTGGTTTGCATGGCAATGGTGCGTATATATCAGTTATTGATATATCACTGACTGAGTGTAGTGTCAAGGCTGGACTGAGGGCGCGGCATGCAAGCTAAGCGGCAATGGGCTCGACAGCCGTCAAGCCCTAGAACGGAATATCTTCGTCGGTGATCTCCGGGCCGCCGCCGCTGGAATGCGATGGTTCGGGCTCCGGCGTACGCTGATCGAAGCCACCTGACTTCCCTGCCCCAGAGCGTCCGCCGTAACCACCTCCGCCGCCTTCGCCACCACCCTCGCGTGGTCCGCCCAGCAGCACCATTTGATTGCCAATGATCTCTGTCCGGTACTTCTTCTGGCCGGTTTCTTTATCGTCCCAGGAGTTGGTTCGAATGCTGCCTTCGATGTAAACCGTGCGGCCTTTCTTCAGGTATTCGCCGGCGACTTCCGCCTTGCGATCGAAGAGCACGATGTTGTGCCACTCGGTGCGGTCGTTCCAATTGCCGTCTTTGTCTTTGACGCGCTCATTGGTTGCTAGCGAAAAATGCGCCACCGCCATACCGCTGGGGGTGTATTTAACTTCTGGATCTTTGCCGAGATTGCCGATCAGAATGACTTTGTTGACACTGGCCATGGCAGCCGCTCCCTGTCTGGAGGATTTGCGTGATGAAAGGCCAATATAACAGATAGCCATCCGCAGCTCGCAGGCAGGCATTCGCCTTGGCTTGGACGTCGGCGAAACCGTGCCGGGCTCGGCTACGCGACCTTTCCGCTGGCGGTCGTAACTTTGTATAGAGGCTTATCTTGCGGCTTGGGCATTTCCCTCGCGAGGATGAGGAACCTGCGTTCCTCGGGAGAGAGGTTGCGCTGTAGGAAGTTTTCCACTTGTTCGAAGAGCTTCTCGTCGTACATCGATAGGACTCCGACTCTTGAGGATGCCAGCTTCTCTTCTGTCGGTTGGCTGGACGGCTAACTTCTGCTGTGGAAAAGTACCCCAATTTCGCCAGCTTTGCAATAGCTTTCGAGCGGCGACGGCGGTCTGGCGTGCTGAATTCACGGGCTTCTCGCGTTCAGCGGGACCACCACCGTGGGCCGGCTTGAACAACTTCCAGACAGAACATTATCCGAGTTCCTGCCGGTGTGTTACTGCTAATTGCTAATTGCTGACCACTACTCAAGCACCAGCACCTTGTGCTCCGGGCAGCGGGTTTGTGCCAGGTCGATCAGCCATCGAATCAGTTCGGGACCATATTTCGCGTAGAAGTAAATGCCGGCGATCTCGCGCTCCTGCAGGGTCTTCTTGGGATAGAGCGAGTTCTCGATCTGGGCCGCGTGCCGGGCGATGATCTCGGTCCGCCGAAGCTCCGCTTGCGCCGCGCGCTTTTCCAGCCGGCTGATTTGATATTCCATTTTGCTGGTCGCGCGGGCAGCGGCATCCACCAGCGTGGGATCTAGCGTCTGCAATGATGCCTTGAGCACTCGCATCGAGCTTTCAACTGCTCCCCTGGCCTGCTCGAAATTAGCTTTGAGTTCGGCGGGAAGCGCGTGCGCCGCCAGGCAATCGCGAAGCTGGCACTCGCCATGAAACAATTCCGGCAAATCAACCTGGTACTTGTTCAGCAGCCGTTCGATCCGCGGCTCGATCAGCGTGGCGCTCATACGCGGCAGAACCGGAGTAGTTCGCCCCAGTAGCTTCTCGTAAACCACCCCGACCTGCGCGAAGTAAGCAATCTCGGCCGGCCCGCCGACATAAGCCAGCGTCGGCAGCCAATAATCCTGCAGCACTGGACGCAAAAGAACGTTCGCGCTGAACCTCTCCGGAGCCGATTCCACGCGCCGCTGCAGTTCTTCTGCAGCGACAACTTCCCTGCCGATCTTGAACTGCCCGTTCGCGCGATGCACTGGCACACGCGCTCCATCCACCAGCGTGAACAGCGGCGTGGATTCGCCCGTGACCTTGACCTGCTCGTGATAGTTACCCGCCTGTAATTCTCGATTGCGCGCCAGGATCTCCTCATCGATGTCGGAAGCGTGCCGGATCGCCTCGCGAAAGAGGGGCGCAGCTATGCGGTGCAATTCCGCATCGGATGGATCGAGCAGGATCAGCCCGTGCTCGCGGAACATGCGCGTATAAAGCTTGCCGTATGCGTTGGAAAACGTCTCCCCTTCGGCATAGCTCTCGCGCAGATAATCAGCAGCCAGCGATTCGCCCAGCAGTTCGGCGGCTTTTGCCACCGCATCGTTCATGCCTTCAGCAAACCTAATGGTCGAAACCGGCGCGCCCTCGATGCCACGCGTGGAAGCCATAAAAGGTGCGAGCTGAAAGTCATGCGTCAGCAACAACGACTGGTTGACCTCCGCCAGATCGTGATCTTCGCTGGCCAGCCAGAAGACTGGCACGCAATCCACACCAACCGCCTCAACTTGCTTCGCCAGCGCAAGTGCCGACGCGACCTTGAACAGCGCCAGCGCCGGTCCGCCGAACAATCCCACCTGCTGGCCCGTAACTACGGCGAAGGCGCCGTCGCGCAGCCGTTGAATATTGTTCAGCGTCGGCTCGGAAGCTCCCCACACACGATTCTGTCGCTCCAGAACATCGGCCACTCGCCCCTCTCGCGCACGATCGCGCGGAACTGATTTCGCAAACGCAGCAACGTGCTGCGCATCAGGCTGCGTCGGATAGAACTTCCGGATGTTCGGGGAATAAGAAAGAAAATCGCTGAAAATATGCGTCGTATGCGGAATTGCGTTGAAAGAAATACAGTCGGGAATCACGAGGCCGTCTCCCGACAACGACGATCGACGATGAGATGCCTGGTCAAAGCCTGTCTCAGCTCAAGATCTACCTGGGCTACGAATATCAGACTAACAGCACAGTAAAAGGTTTGGATGATTTGAGCCTTACAGAGATGCATGAATGCGGATATTCCGGCGCTATGCAGTTACGAATCTTTACCCCTCCGTCACCTTAATTTACCGCCAACCACCCGCCAGCAGCGTTCCAATGATTAGCAGTTGCTGCTTTCCAGAAAGTCAAGAGCGGGAGGCACACATGCAGCTCGATTCTCGCACTCTGGCTTTATTGCTGGTCGTGACGTTGGGATCGGTGCTGACAGCTGAACAAACCACCACACCTTCCCAGGCGGCTGGCGATAACGACGGATCCGTCAGTCCCCAACCTTCCTCTTTATCTGACAACAGCTCGCAAGCACGCATCGTCCGCCTTAGCGAAATCACCGGCGAAGTAGAAGTTGATCGCAACACCGGAGAAGGTTTCGAGCCGGCATTGTTGAACTTGCCGATTGTCGAAGGCAGCAACCTGCGCACCGCCGCCGGCTTTGCCGAGGTTGAGTTTGAAGATGACAGCACCCTTCGGCTTACCCCGTTCACTGCTGTCAAATTTGAGCAATTGCGGCTGCAATCTTCGGGCAGCACAGTCTCGGCCGTGCATGTGCAAACCGGTACGGTGTACGTTAGCCTCGCGTGCACCAAGGGCAATGAGTTCACGCTGAGTTTCGCGGGGCAGAATGTGCTGCTGATGCCGTCCAGCCACGTCCGATTGTTCCTGAAAGGCCAGTGGGTAAGTCTATCCGTGCTCCACGGCAAAGCGACGGTTGAAGCCTCCACCGGCAATACCACGATCAGCAACCGAACGATGAACTTTCATTTGCAGGAGCCGGTCGAGGTAAGCCAGAACAAGAATGCCGCGGCTCCCTATGACGGCTGGGACGAGGATGCAATCGAATATCACGACCACAACGCGAAGAAAAACCGGTACGGTAACCCAGGGGGTCGCGGACGGCATTGCGGACATGAACTACTACGGGCGATTTGTGAATCTGGGCGGTTGCGGCACGATGTGGCGGCCATACTTCGCCGGTGCAGCTTGGGATCCGTTTGCCAATGGAGCCTGGGTCTTATATCCGGCTTGGGGCTACGCGTGGGTCTCCCCGTACCCATGGGGGTGGACCGCGTACCACTACGGTGGCTGGAACTTCTGTCCCGGTGTCGGCTGGGGATGGCAACCGTTTGGGCGGCAGTTCCGAACTCAGCCCATAGTTGCGAACCCTCCTCCTGGGTACCGTATTCCGAAGCCCCCGCCGCGACCGCTTCCACGCGGGTCCGAAGTTGTCACCGTGAAGCGCTCGCCCGCCGTTGCATCGGAGGTCTCGCCGACACAACTCGTCGTCCGCCGGGATTCTGCCGGGCTGGGCGTTCCTCGAGGGAACTTCTCATTGAAGGGCGCCTCGGAACGCGCCCAGCAACAGGGATCGACAAAAATCGATGCCCGGTCGACGCCGACGATTGTGTCGACTGGACATGGTTCATTCGCTTTGGCTCCCGTTCCAGCCAATCTTCGCGCCAGAACGGGAAGTTCATCGGGCGGACATTCGGGCTACTTCGGCAAGCCTGGAAGTTACTCGGGAGGACACTCGAGCTTCGGCTATTCCGGAGGGCATTCCAGCGTAGGTTTTTCCGGCGGCCACTCGGGCGGGGGATATTCCGGCGGTGGCTATTCGGGCGGCGGACACAGCTCAGGAGGCGGAGGAGTTAGGTGGTGGCGGAGGTAGTGGTCACGGCAGATAGCGAGAACGAGTCCACCGCGCCTGACTTAGCATCTATATACCACGCAGTTGACTTACCAGCCTAGGGTGGTAGAGTTAAGTTGATCGCTATCTCATCCGTATGGGGGCGTCACGGCTTCGACGGAAGTGATTGCGGTAAAGAGGCATACCGGAGCGCATGCATCCGTAATCGCGTGCAAAAACACAATTGCCACACCACAAATGGCATACGCAGCTTAATTAATTAAGTTGCCGTCCTGCTCGGCTTTGCTCATGGGCTGAGACAGGGCGTCGCACAGTGAGCTGGCTGCGAACTCTCCGTCTGTGAGTTCGCGGCGAGATCATCAGGCTGGCTGGCTGCGTTTCTTGTCCGCTCTGAGCGCGGCCGGCGAGAGTGCCGTCTAATACCGGCGCATGAACGCGACTAAGTATGTAGTCTCTTTGCTGACAGCATTTTCGGACGCGGGTTCAACTCCCGCCGCCTCCACCATGTTTAAGTTACTGATTATAAAGGCACGTTTTGAGTGCCTTTCATTTTTGTACACCTTTTGTACACCAGTTCTGGCAAACTATTGTTGAAAGGATAGTTCCAGGACTGATTTTGTGATCGCCTCCGTCTACGTTCGCCACGCCTCCGAATGCCCCAATCGGGCCGACCGCTACTTCAAGCGCTGCCACTGTCCCAAGTGGCTATATTTCGTCTACCGCGGCAAGAAGCACCGGGAATCCGCCAGAACAAGAAGCTGGGAGAAAGCCGAGCGGAATGCGCGCAAGAAAGAGCGCGAGTATGAAGCCCGCGAGCTCGCTACAAGACAGGGTCAGCAGGTCAAGCAGAACGACTCGCAGCCGAAGACGATCGATATTGCCGTCGAGCTTTACCTCGAAGACAAGCGTCAGCAGAACTGCGCGGAAGAAACGCTGACCAAACTTGAGACCCTGTTCAAAAAGCAATTCGCCGAATGGGCGCGGAAGAAGGGACTCCTTTATCTGATCGAGATCACGCTTGATCATCTCGAAGAGTTCCGCAAGAGCTGGAAAGACAAGTCGCCGTTGAGCCGGAAGAAGAAACAGGAGCGCGTAATCGGCTTCTGTTGGTTCGCGCACCGTCATGGCTGGATCAAAGAGAATCCGGCAGCGGGCCTGAGCCGGATTCGGGTTGAAGACCAGCCGGTCACCTTGTATTTCCCTCGCGACGAGTTCGAGAAGATCGTCGACACGACATACGTCTACAATCCCGTTGGATATGCCGAGCCGCGAAACCAGGCGACGCGGCTTCGAGTACTGACGCTACTGATGCGTTGGAGCGGGCTCTCCATCCGCGATGCAATCACGCTTGAGCGTGATCGCCTGAACAATCGGGACGAGCTGTTCCTGTACCGCGCGAAGACCGGCGTTCCGGTATTCGTAAAACTTCCTCCCGACGTAGCAAAGCAACTACGGAATGTCCCGCCAGGACCGTCGCCGAATCCGCGTTATTTTTTCTGGAGCGGCAATGGCAAAAAGAAGACCGCCGTCGCGGATTGGCAGCGCAGCTATAGGCGACTTTTCAAGCTCGCAAATCTGAAGAACGCTGACGGCACCCGGAAGCGTTGCTATCCACATATGTTCCGTGACACGTTCGCCGTCGAACTCCTGTTGGCTGGCGTTCCTCTTGACCAAGTCTCTATTCTTCTCGGCCACAAGTCGATCAAGACCACCGAGAAGCACTATTCCCCGTTCGTCAAAGCTCGACAGGAACAACTTATCGAAGCCGTGAAGAAGGCGTGGATAACTTCGAGTCCGAAAAGACGAAAAGCAGGCACCGCTGGTCACATGACGAAAAGGTATGACAACTCTTAGCGAGACCCGAACGGATCGTCTAAGATAATCGAAGAGTGCGGCCGGTTGATGAGACGAACCTTCGTCATCACCTGGCAACCTCCATGATGATTCTGCAAGTCGCTTGCAAAGTGGTCGCAATCGCGTTCGCCTTCTTGCCCGGAGTTGAATAAAGGTCAGGAGGTTGGTTGTTACAGACGTTCATCAACCCTTTGAGGTTCTCGAGGAGAGCAGCTCTAAAAGGTAAAGCGCGAGCATCGCGGCTCGGCCGACTGCGCGAAATCCTAAGTTTAAGCTGGAGGGTTGTTTTTCGTAGCTGGACAAGTGATAAGGATTTTTGTATCCGGTGCTGGGGAACTTAAAGCCGATTATTTGCTCCACGCCATCACAATCGACTTCGACAGTGGGCAGCGGATTGCCGTTGGGAGCCCTGCCGCGTTGGTGTTTGGACGCGGAGGGACGGGGGAATGGTACAACTATTGATCCGGACTATTGGGAATCTTACAAACAGAAGGCTGCTATGCCAAAGATAGAGCGTCCGCGTGGCCGCGTTGCTGCGGCCGAAGAGAAGCTGCCTCCGGGCCATTATTGGGGCGATGAACGTGATCCTATGGACTCGGGCCCGCCTAGTGATTTTAACAATCTGATGAACCGGGAAATCGCTCGGGAACTCGAGAAGAGCCGCCACGAAGAGGAAGCTGCGCAGTCCAATGACGACTCTACAGACGATGTCACTCCTGAAACAGAGTTGCATCAGGGTGACCAGCAGGAGCAGGAACAGGAGCAAGAGCAGAGCACAGTCAATAAAGGCGTAGCGCCCAACAAACCGTAATGGCTGCTGAAGCAATCCCGGTCATTGAAGGCTATGGAACCTCCGAAGGCTTGAAGAAGGCTTGGGATGCCAGAGGCCGTGGTAGAGCTAAGCAGCTAGCAGATAGAGATCCGTTTTAGCAACAGCTGAGCGTTTGGAGTGCAGGTCGGTGGCGTTGCCGATGTTAGGAACCGGCGCGGCTGGACTAGAACCCACCGAATTTCTAGGCTCATTCGGATGGGCCGTGCGATCCTGGGCCGAGGGACCGTCTTCGTTACAAGATGTACAACTTGTCGTGCTTCCGATTCAGGCGAACGACACCTTGGCATTGCTAACTCCACAACTTGATGCGATTTATTGGGCCGAACAGAATAGAATCCGTCATTGAAGCAAAGCCACATGTATGTTCTCCAAGTCAGCGACTGTCGATCGTGAGCTTCATTGGGTCCCACACCGCCAATCGAGCGTCCACAGCGAATTGGCAGCAGATGGTCGCCAGCAATTGCAAAGTCGGTCCAACCGCGTTGGTCTTCTTACCCGGAGATGAATAAAAGCTCTGCGGAGCAAGCACCAGACCAGTCACCGGAACTTCTGAGTCCAATTGAAGAGCCGGATTCCGGCGCGCGAAAAGCGTTCGGGCTGCCGGACTGCATATCAGAAGTCGCAACTGGCGCAGATTCTCCACGGCTGCATACCAGGTGTTGTTGCTCTCTGCCTTAACTTCGCAGACATACAGCCGGCGGGCACTGTCGTCTCCCGACAGCAGGAACAGGTCGGCTTCGACGTTCGCACGACGTGCTCCTCCTGCATCGCGCACAAGCGGAAGCGCGGCCACCCCGTCTAAGAGCCAGTTTCCGAAACAGCGGACCCGGTCGAATTCCGTACACAGAATAGAGTGTTCGATGCTGTGCTCTCCCGGATGTGGCGCACCGACATCCCCGCGTCGGTAACGCGCGCCAAGAAGCTGCGGATCAATTCCTCGCTGCCATGTTCCTGGAATTGGCTCACGCCAAAGCGATACGATGCTTTCGATTCGAGAAGCCACATCGGGAACAAACGCACCTTCGTATTGCGCCAGTGTCATCCAGTGGTTCGCCCAATCAGAAAACGCACTGTTACCCGCCATAACGATGGTCTGACCATCCTGAACTATGAACTTCATTGGTTCATCCTCAGCTCTTGTGCTCGCGATTGCATTCTTGCGATTCCTTATGTGCACTCCACACGCTGACCAGTCGGGCAATCACCGTTACCTGATCTCAACGCCGGAAGTAAGACATCCAGAACACCCGGTAATAGAAGCGGGAGGCCGAGAGTTCTTTTGACCAGCTGGATGGCGTTTTCCCACTCATCGTGACGAGTGGGACGAATTGGGTCATTCAGGAAGTACACATTAATCAGCCAGGCTCGACGCTTGAGCACTTCTCGAAGAAAATAAAGATGTGCCAAACGATTGGCGGACTGGTACAGCGCCCCCGTCCAGTCTGCGTCCTGGCTTGCGCCACACCAGCGCTTCGCGGCAGCTAAGGAGTGCTCAATCAGTTTGCGGGAGCGTTTGCCAGCCTGACAGCCTGTTCCGTAAACCTCTGGGATATGGCTCTTGGCTTCTACGAGGATTACATCCGGTCTTCCGCTATCCGAACTTGTAACAAGGCCCAGCGCGTCCCAGCAAGGACCTCCTGTTGGCCAGAATCGAGAAAGCACCTCACCAAATTCGGAAAGCCCCAAAGCAGCAAGGAACTCCGCGTCACGATATTCCTGATAATTGTCCTGCGCCAGTGGCGAAACCCAAGTTATTTCTGCCTTCGCCGCGCCGAGATTCGCGCGCAAAACCTCGATCACGGCAGCGGAAAACTCCGCTTGGTATTCATTCACGTAATCCTAGAGTTGCCGTCGGCTGCCTCGAATTGCTCGTCCGGCAGTGGCGCTAGTCGTTCGGCTATTCTTGGCCGGCTCATTGCGATCCACAATTACACTCGAATTGCTCTTGCCCGTAGGCACGTAAAGCGAGTTGTATTCTTGAGTTTCTCGTCGCCAATGAGAAAATTCAGTGGTCTTACACGGGGAGACCGAAAACCTAGTCTCGCCCAACACGGTAGTGGCCCGAACAGTGTCCCACGAGGGTTGCCCAAGCACTTTGACCTCTGAGCGTGAATAGTCCCTGAGTTTGGTGGACCCCGATGGATTGTGAACGAACAGTAGGAAGGAATTCCGGTTGAATTCCGGAAGGTACACCATCCAGTACTTGTACCCAAAAGCCATGTGAGCCTTGTGCAATCCCGAGCTCATCCGTTGGTTTGGTTGAGGCGAACTGGGAATAGCTGAGACGACGCCTTTTCAACACCAACAGCTTCGAGTGCTCGTTCGTACATCTTCAATTGTTCAGCGTAAGATGCCGACTGGTCTGCGATGTCGAGATCAGTCTTGTAATCGAGAACCTGCCAGGATCGGGGTTCTCTGAACATCAAGTCGATAACACCTGTGATCAACTGGTTCTTGTCGCTCGCGTACGTGAACGGCGTTTCAACGGAATGTTCGCTCTGTTTAGCCTTCCCCCAGAAGTTGGCCTTCGAGACCTCCAAGGCCGTAAGCACTGCTTGATCGAGAACGCTGCGCAGGTCTGGCTCTTCCACTGAGAGCCACATCGCCAAGCGATAAAGATCCGAGTAGGTTGACCCTTTGTGACGCATGGCATGTTCGAGTAGACCATGGATCAGCGTCCCCCAGGCATGCCCAGCATCGGCCCGGTGGGTTGGCGTGTCAGTGCTAACCACTTTGGAAGGGTCGTCGGAAGCGGCCTCAACGGAGCGCACCATGCGTGCGACCTGCTTTGCCTCAGCCGTCGCCGATGTGATGGACCAGGAAGGCTTATCTAGTCTCGCAAGCAATGCATTTCGGGCATTCTCGGCTGCGGCTTGGGCATCCTTTCCGCAATCCAGCGGCTGGATAGGAGCTACGGTGGGCTTAGCAGGAACGGTGAGTTCTTTGGCCTCGGAAAGGAAATTGTTGAGAACGCCCCACGCCGTGTTCTTTTTCGTACAACGGCTGACAATCAGAACATCTCTTGCCCGCGTAGCTGCCACGTACAGCAGCCGATCCTCTTCCGCCTGAAGATAGGGAAGTTCGGCATCTTCATGGTTCTGCCAATCGGCAGGCTCAGCGAGAAGTTTCGGCGGCATCGGATACTCGCGTTCCTGTTGGACCTTCAGCCAGCCTCTCCCGCTGAGCCCACTTCGTTCGATGCGTACATTGACGCGCTGTGGTACACCTCCAGCCGGATCCGCCAGTAAGACAACATTCGCCTCCAAGCCTTTGGCCTTGTGAAGGTTCATGATCCGCACGACTTCCGTGCGCCCGGGCTCCAGTGGCAAGGACTCCACCTCGCTAGCAGCTTCAGCATCGGTCTCCAGCGCATCAGCAGCCTCGGCCAGGCTCCCGCCACATTCCGTGATTTGCCGCACCCGGTCCACCGCGTGGAGGACGTCTCCCGCATCCACGCCGCCGGGAGAAGTCGCTGCCAGAGCCAAATAGCCGGAGTGTTCTAGGATGCGATCCAACACAGCCGGTGCCGGCAGGAGGCGAGTCCACCGACAGTATTGGCGCAGGACCGAAAGCGCTGACGACACGCGGCAATCAGGTTTTGTCGCCCCATCAACCTCATGAAAAACGCTGAACCATCCTGCAGCTTGCCTGAAGGCGAAGAGTTCCGGATCGCTGATCCCGAAAAGCGGTCCGCGTAGCACGGCGATGAGCGACATTGGATCTTGCGGGTCCGAGAGGGTGCGAAGTAATGCGGTCAGCGCTTGTACCGCCGGCGAATCTCCAAACGCGCCAGCCCCACTTACCTCGATCGGTATGTTGAGCGCCTCCAATGCGTGTGCGTAGGGCGCAATGCGATTCCTCTTCTTCCTGGTCAGGATCAAGAAATCACTGAATTTGCGGAGTCCGGCATCCACCTCAGCTCGAATGTACGAAGCGATCTTCTCCGCATCCTGCGCCTGAACTTCCTTTGCATCGCATACATGAGTCAGCGTAAAGAGGCCCCCGGAATCATGCTTGCTCTCAGGATCAAGCGGTGAGAACCTAGGCGCTTGCGCCGTGGGGGTTTCAGGGAATCGCGTCTTGAAGACATCGTTGGCCCAGTTGCACAGGCGCGGACCTGAACGGAAGTTACGCGTTAAGGGAAGGACGCGGCCGACTTTTGTATCTTCGAAGCGTTTGCGAACAACGTTGTAGATGTCGATGTCAGCTCGTCGGAAACGGTAAATCGACTGCTTGGGATCCCCGACGACGAAGAGCGCGCCTTTCCGCAACGAGACCTCGCGCCAATCGGCATTGTTCTTCCCCTGAGACTGACTGGCATCCTCCGCCAGCCAGAACAGGATTTCCGCCTGGATCGGATCGGTGTCCTGGAACTCGTCGACCAGCAAAAATCTGTACTTCTGCTGAAGTGCCTGTCGAACCTGCGGATTGTCTCGGAGTACCCGAGCCGTTAGGTTGAGCAGGTCGCCGTAATTTAGAGCATTGACACGCCGCCGCTCGGCTGCGGCGCCATCGCGGGCTTTGACAAGCAGTTTGATCGCGAGGCAGTACACGTAATTGCGCCACTGCCGCAAATACGGTTTAACGAAGTTCTCGCGGAATGCCCCGTGAAGCTCTTCGATAGAGTCGTGCAGTTTCTTGCCCTGTGCGCGATCTGTGCTCCACCATTTTTGTGTGATGGAGCAGTCAACTTCCCATTTCTCAAGCAGGGCGGCAAGGATGGACGGTCGGTCTAAGCGATCGAGCGACACTCGCCAATGCCCCTCGAAGTCGAGGATCTTTTGCTGAACCGGGCACTTCGTGTTGTTGTCGATTGGGACTGGCAGGTAAGACGTTAATCGCTTCCAGAAGGCTTTCAGCTCGCGAACTGCCGGGCTCGGATCCGGACACACGCCCCCATCGACCGGGAAAATTACATCTTCGTTAGTGCAGACAATCGCAAAGGCCGAGTCGAGATCCTTTGGCTTGATGTCGGCTTCCAGGAGAGCCACCAGGTCTGGATCACCATTGGCCCGGGCGCTAGTGACAAAATCGCGCCAAGCCTGCTGCTGCAGTTCCAAGTCCTGAGTTTCATCGAGCTCGGTGAATCCCGGTGCCACACCTGACTCGACGGGGCGCTCCCTCAACAGACGAGCGCAGAACGAGTGAATCGTGCCTGCGAAGAAACGCTCCAGATTCGATAGAGCGTTTTCGATTCTGCTGACTCGCTCTCGATCCGCAGCATTCAGCTTGGGGTTCGTGCGGGTATTCTCCAGTTCCTCTTCGAGGGCGAGGTGAAAGCGACCACGAAGCTCAGAGGCAGCCTTTCGCGTGAACGTGACCGCCGCCATGTGCTCCAGCGGATAAATTCCAGCAGCGACTCCGGCAGCCATGCGAACAGCCAGCATCTGCGTCTTACCGGAACCGGCTCCGGCCTCAACCAGAATGTTGGTAAGCAGTTCTTCCCGGATCAGCCGGCGTGATTCTTCATCAATTGCACGCGCGCTAATCATGCTCGCTTAGCCTCCGGTAGTCCTCGAGCTTGGAGTCCCCCAGCTTGATTTCCAGCTGCCCGTCGGCGTACGCCCCACAGCCGCGGGCGAAGGAACAGTACTTGCAGTCCTTTTCATTCGCACTCTGGCCGAACTCACCTTTGGCAATCACAGACCGCAAATCCCGCATCACCTGAGTAACATTGTCGAGTGGAGGGGCCTTGATGACGTGGCGTTCTTGCCGGCCTTTGTGGGTTGTGAAGTAATAAACGCCGGCCTCAACCTTCGGGTTCTTGAATTGAGCTTTCAACAATTCAATGGCAGCCAGACCATAGAGAGCGTGCTGAAGGCGTCGTCCTCCATCGAAGATGCCCTTCCAACCGTCACGCCAGTAACCGCCGGTCTTGTAGTCGAGAACTTCGAACGTCGTTTTGCCGACCTTATCAATCCTGTCCATGCGGCCGGCGATTCGAAGCACCAGGCCGCCTCCCAAATCGAGCTCCACAGGTTCCGGGCGAGCTAGAGGCTCATCGGAGTCAGCGAGCGGACGTCCGAACGACACCTCGAAGCCGATCGGCGTGGAGGCTGAGGAATTGGATTCGGCTTCGATAAACAGCTCGACATCGGCGATAAAGTCCTTCGACTCGCGCTCGAAGATCTCCGGCGTGGCCGCAGGCATCTCCACGTTCAATTCCTCAAGGCGTTGCTGCGTCCGGGCAATCAGCCAAGCCCTGTCCTCGCTATTCGGTCGGCGATCGCCATCACGGGTGCGGCGTAACAAGGCTGCGTAGAGGGCGTGCAGTTCGAAGCCACGCGTTAGAAGATCGAGCCACACGTCTTTGTCGCGCTCTATCTCATCCACGGGTTGCACTCCCAATCCACGCTTGAGAAAGAACCGGAACGGACATTCAGCTGCGCCTTCGAGTTCCGTAACCGAAAAGACATTCTTCGGTGAACAGGGATCGAGTACCGGGCCAGCCTCGGGAACGTAGCCGTCGAACTCGGTGAACTCGGGCGATTGCCGTCTCATCTCTGCAGCCCGGCCCTGAGCGACACCCGGGAAGTTGGCCTCGACCTGGTGGATTCCTTTATCGCCGGTGTTGACCACAGTACGCAGCCACCACCCTTCGGCGGACACTGATTTGTCGCGATCGGCTGGAACTGCCGACTTAGGCTCTCCTAGCGCCTCTTTCATCTGGGTGTAGGAAAGGTTGGGATTCCGTTGTTGCAACCTGTAGGCTTGCAACACAATCCAGGAAGCGTAGGTCTCGCGATACTCCCGGGTGTCGCGGCAGGAATAGCTGAACGTTACCGATGTCGCAGGCGATGACGCGAGCCGGATCAAGAACCCGTAAACCGATTCATCGATCTTGTCCTGCGACAGCCGCAAGTCGTCTGAGATGCGCCTACGCTCTTCGTCCAGCAATACGGCATCCTCCGTCGCTGCGGGAAACACTCGTCCTTCTTCGAGGCCGACGACAAAGAGGTTTTTTCGGCCGGCATAGCCACATTGCGAGAGGCTGCAGACGTAAAGGTGTCCTGGACGAGGCCGTTCAGACGCAACCTGGAGCGACTGCACTCTTTCGCGAATGAACCGCAACGCTTCTGACAAGCCACAGAGGAACGGTCCGAGAGCTCGGAGCTCGCCAATGTAGTCTTCGAGCGCTGACGCTGCCCGATGATCAAGCGCGCTGCTGCGAGCCGTTGCGCGTTGGAGGAATTCCAGCGTTGAGGTGACGACGCTCTGTAAATCGACCTTTCGATCTTGGTTCGGCTCCGGTACGGATGTGACCAGGGCGCCAATCCAATCGCGGACCTTTGCCGTGAGTTCCGCTTTCTCTTTCGCATAAGTGCGGTCGTCTTCCGAAGCCTCTTCGTCGGCCGCCCTCGCCTCGTAATTCTTCAGCAGACGGACAAAGGAGAGGCCGTACGTAGCTCGCCCCCATCCCGCTCCGGCGCGGGCCAGCTGCCGCGCTGCCTGTCCAGCGGTGAATCCGATGGCCTCTTCTACCCGGAGATCGCCGGACTGGAGAAGCCGCCGGAAATGGACGGCCGCGAAATCCGTCTCGATCCAGTTGCAGAAGCCGATTAAGGCTCGCCCCGGCCGGGTGAATGCGCTGGGGATGCCGGTTCCGAGGGTTACAGGCCACTTGTGGCGCAATGCCTTTTCCCAGATCAAACTGACGTGGGCATCGGACGGACAGGCAATCTCGATCTGATCCAAAGGTAAGCCCGAGGCGAGAACACGACGCAATACCTCGTCAATCTCGGCCGCGCGGCCACCCGCGCTGAAGAGGTTGATCTCCGTCGCGACCGGCGCCTTCGTCGTACTTGAGGGTGGACTCATGAGGAAGGCTAGTGGGTTCGTCGTGAAGTCGGGCTTAACTCTGTCTGCGGATTGTGACAGTCGCCTAGGGATTCGGCAGTCGCTGACTTCGAGGGCGCGCGGAGCGATCCGTTCTCCCCCGACCGAGTCGATAAGCTTGCGCTGGGCTGGAGTCCAGAATGTGTCCGGTAACTCCGTCCAGCAGTCCTCCGGCTGGATAGGACACCAGGAACAATGTTTCAGGGCCTCTTCATACACGGTAGTCATATCGCCGCGCTTGTTGTTCGCGAGAAAGCCCTCATACGCCGAAATCAGAGCTACCAGTTCCTCGTGCTTAACAAGGGATGAGAACGAGTTGGCTTTCAGCGCTTCGGCACGGACGCCGGCCATGCGCAATTCCCGCAGCGTTGACCACAGAGCCTGAGCCATGGAGGGCTGTTCCGCAAGGGGACGGAAGTAGCCGGGCTGCAGTGGAAGATCATGCAGCAGGCGCATCATCAGCGCGGGACCGAGGCCTTCCTCGGAGGGTTCGATTCCACCTTGGACGAGAAAAGGCCCGGCCATGCGAAGCGCGATGTCCAGCGGGGTTACGAACCGCAGGTTGAGCCAGCTCGTTCCCTCTAGCGTCAGGCGCTCGCCTAGCGTCCTGCCAATCGAGTGAGAAGGGACGAAAACCCACTTGTTCCTGGTCGGATAAGACGCACAAAGCTGTTTAAGCTGGTCGACGAACGGAGCCACGCATATACCTCATCCTGGGCGGCTGCTGCAGGGCTGAGCGTAGGAACCGGAAACCGTGGGAGCGACGAAGCCAAACCCGGCGCGAGTAGATTTTGGCCTGCGGCAGGCTACTTCACAGTGCCGGCTATCACTCCGCATCGTGACCATACGAGTCCACATGGGGGGCATCTCTAACCGGGCTTCGACAACGATAACTCTTTCTCAGTTTCGCTTCTCAATTCATCGATTACTTGAGCCAGTTCCTCCACAATCCTATTTGTTCCTTGTGACCTGTAAGCGGCGATCAGAGCATCGAAATACCAAAGTTGATCCGTGCGACCACGCTTGAATCTCTTCCAGAGTTCTGGCCCCAGAAGTCGATAATCCGAAAGTATCGCTCGCGCGTTGTATAGCTTATCGGCTGCGGATATCAGCAAGACTTCCGGAGACTCGTTACATAACTTCTCAACGTAGGCTTTCTTCCGGACATCCCACGGGTCTTTCTCATGCGAGTTTTCGGCGAAGCTGTCAGATAAGGCAGCGACTACCTCGGCCACCTTCGAGCCGAAGTTCACCTCAATGTGCCTCAGCCTCGGAGACCCACCATGATCCTCGACGGCGTCATGGAGCAGGGCCGCCAAGATCATGTCCTCAGTGATAGCAAATTCCACATATCCAGCTTCACCCATGACCATGGAAGCGACTCCAAGCAGATGCGCCATGTACGGAATGTCCGTACCTTTTCGGGGCTCAATGTGCAAGGTACGGGCGTACTCGACTGCTTGAGTAAACCTGAGTGTGAGGTAGAGGAAATTGTCGTCGTTTTTTTTAAGATTCATAGATTCTGGATGTGCGAATGCTCAATGTTAAACCCGATGGGAGGGCATCGATATACTCAATAAATGCTCGGGAGGATCTAGTCCATGGGGCTCGACGCAGTTGTGTTCTGCGACTGTGTGGAAAAGAACCGGCTCAGATCGTTAGTGTAAGAGCAAACACATGGTTGACAGATTAGTCCGCAGCCAGCGTGACTTCACGACTTGATCCGCAGATTCTCAGGCGGTCAGTCTTCGTTACTTCGTCCAGGGCGGATTACTAACGGGATGCCGGTTAGCCCGTCATCCACTCGCGATCACATTGGCGATGACCACATCGGCGTATAGCCGACAACACGTCCAAG
>CAWFUE010000037.1:0-57758 GCA_963818905.1 uncultured Acidobacteriaceae bacterium | reverse complement strand
TGTCTGTCGCGAGGTGAAAGCGATTCTTTGCGCGCGCGGCGGTTATGGTTGCAATTACCTGTTGCCTCATCTCGATCTGAACCTGGTCCGCGCTAATCCAAAGATCTTCGCAGGTTGTAGCGATGTAACTGCGCTGCTCACCTATTTCTGCGATGCCGCCGGACTGGTGACATTTCATGCTCCGATGGTTGCCGGCGATCTTTCCCGGCCAAATGGCTTCGACGAGGCAAGCTGGCTCGCAGCGCTTGCATCAGCTGACGCCTTCCACCGCGAGTTCAGCGTGGAAGAAGTGCAGCCGTTATCGCCCGGCAACGCTGAAGGCGTGCTTTACGGAGGCTGTTTGACGCTGCTGTGCGCCTCGCTCGGAACGCCACACGAGATTCGTACTCAGGGTACGATTCTCTTTATCGAAGACCGCACCGAACGTCCTTATCGTATCGATCGCATGCTGATGCAGTTGAAGCTGGCAGGCAAGTTCGATCGTGTGAATGGAATTATCTTCGGCGAGATGATCGGTTGCAGCGAGCCGGGCGCTTGTGATTACACGTTGCAGCAGATCGTCATGAGAATTCTGGCAGATCTGCAAGTCCCCATTGCATTCGGTCTTAAGTCGGGCCACGTCTCCAGTGGCAGCATTACCTTGCCTATCGGAGTGCAGGCCAAGCTATCAATTGACAGCTCCGTCTCGTTAAGTTGGGAGCCAGCCGTCCGTGCCGTTCGCCCCATTGCGCCGGCGATCACCTCATGAAACCGAACCACATTCACCTCATCGGCATTTGCGGCACCGCCATGGCGTCCCTGGCAGGGATGCTGAAGCAGCGAGGCTTTCGAGTCACCGGGTCCGACGCTGCGGCATATCCCCCAATGTCAGACTTTCTAGATTCGCTCAACATCACTGTCGCGCAACCATTTAGCGACTCCAATCTGCAGCCGGCGCCGGATCTGGTTGTCGTGGGGAATGCTATCTCGCGAGGCAATGTCGAGCTCGAGTTCGTGCTCGATCGCCGCATTCCATTTCAGTCGCTGCCACAAGTGCTTCACGACGAATTTCTGGTTGGCAAGCAGCGGTTGGTGGTTGCCGGTACGCATGGCAAGACAACTACTTCCTCGATGCTGGCTTGGATTTGTCATTATGCGGGCCACTCACCGAGTTTCCTGATTGGCGGCATTCCGGAGAATTTCGGCAGCTCGTTTGCCGTGGGATCGGGAAGCGAATTCATCCTGGAAGGCGATGAATACGATACCGCATTTTTCGACAAAGGTCCGAAGTTCCTGCATTATTTTCCGGACGCGGTAATTCTTACTTCAGTCGAATTCGATCACGCCGACATCTACAAGAATCTTGACGAAGTGAAAACTGCATTCAAGCGGCTGGTCAACTTGATTCCGCGTCGGGGACTGCTGATCGCTTGGGACGGTCACCCCAATGTTGACGAATGTGCCGCTCGCGCTTTATGCCGTGCGGAACGTTACGGATTCGATCAGGGCTCAAGTTGGCAAATCACTGGCGTCGACTACTCTTCTGCCACGACTCGCTGGACGGTGCTGCACGATGGCGCGACTTGGGGCGACTTCGAATTCGCTCTCGCCGGTGAATACAACGTGCTGAACGCAACGGCCGCAGCTGCGATGGCGGCGAATTATGGCATTGGCAAAGATGCTATCGCTGCTGCCCTGCGAGAATTTCGCAGCGTCAAGCGTCGTCTCGAAGTCAAGGCAGAGCTTCACGGCATCACCATCATTGACGATTTTGCTCACCATCCCACAGCAATCGCGCAGACCTTGAGAGCGGTGCGCACGCGTTATCCGGGGCGGCGTCTCTGGGCGATCCTGGAACCGCGCTCGAATACACTTCGCAGAAAAATTTTTCAGCATGAGCTTGCTCAGAGTCTTGTGCTAGCTGACGAAATCATCCTCGCCGACGTGTTCAAGTCCGAAGCTATTCCACAGCACGAGCGGCTCGACCCTGCCATGGTCATCGCCGACATAGAAGCGGCCGGCAAGCCGGCGCGTCTGATCATCAATGCGGATGTGATCGTTGAATCAATTGCGCCAGAACTGCGTTCCGGCGACGTGGTCGCCATCCTCTCCAACGGGGGATTTGACCGCATTTACGAAAAGCTTCCCGCGAAACTCAAATCTCTGCGTCAGGTCGTGACCACCACGTGAGCCGTCCGTCTACAACCACAGTTGCGCGATTATTGGCCGGCGTTGCGTTCCTTGTAGTCCTACAGTGTCAGATACGGGCTGCTACTTCGGTCACCTGCAGCTCGCCAACGGCGACGCAGCCGGAGCCGACTGAATATTTCGTCTCTTTGGCTGATGCGGCCGCACATCTCGCCCATGTCAGCATCCGGCTGCAAGGAGACAATGGCGTCCGCACACTCGACATGCCCGTATGGAACGCGCTCTATCAGGTGCGGAACTTTGCGGCAAACATTGAAAATGTACGCGCGCTGGATGCATCGGGAACTGCCGCGGGCGTTGTAAACAACAAGACCAGTGAGTGGCAGATCGTCGGCCCGCCAGGCTGCGCGGTGGTTAGTTACGACATTCACCTCGACTCGCCCGGGCCATTCGGCAGTACCCTGAATCCCGATCATGCATTCTTCAACTGGGCGATGGTGCTGATGTATGCTCCCGCGCTTCGCTCAGAGCCAGTCAGTATTCGATTGTTGGATGTTCCCACAACGTGGGAGCTGCGCGATGTTCATGTCATCGGAGCAGCGCCGGCCCGCAAGGTCGATCAAGTGGTCGGGATCGCTCACAATTACGACGAGCTGGTGGACAGCCCTGCCGAGCTGGGCAATTTTCAACAGTCGAGTTTCCAGCAGGATGGAGCAACATACCACGTTGTGGTAGATGGCAATCCTGCCGATTATGACATGGCGAAGCTCGACGACACGCTGGCCAAAATTACCCGTGCCGCGGTTGACTGGATGCAAGACCGTCCCTATGTCGAGTACACATTTCTCTACCATTTTCCCCGCCGGCCCGCGGGAGGCGGAATGGAGCATGCCTATGGAACCGCAATCGATATAAGCGCCGAACGCCTACGCAGCGGTCTGACGCCGCTCGCCAGCGTCAGCGCCCACGAATTCTTTCACCTGTGGAACGTCAAACGCATTCGCCCGCAATCCCTCGAGCCCATTGATTATCAGTACGAACAAGACACCCGCGCCCTCTGGTTCAGCGAAGGAGTGACCAGCACCGTCAGCGACATGTTGCTGGCACGCTCCGGCCTGATTGATCAGGGCGAGTATCTGCGGCGTGTTTCCGCCGAGATCACCGAACTACAGCGTCGGCCTGCGCGACTGTGGCAATCGGCGGAAGAATCGAGCCTTGACGCCTGGTTTGAAGGCATCCCGTTCTACCGCACGCCCGAGCGCAGCATCAGTTACTACAACAAGGGAGAGCTTCTCGGCATCCTGCTCGACCTGCGCATTCGCCAGCTCACCAACGGCGCCAAGTCGCTCCGCGATTTGTTTCAGTGGATGAACCAGCACTACGCGAAGCAGCACCGCTTCTTTCCGGATTCCGCCGGCGTTGAGCAGGCAGCTGAGACCGTCACCGGTCACAGCTTCGCTGATTTCTTTCGCGATTACGTGGCTGGAGTGAAAGAGCTACCTTACGACGACTTCTTTCAATTTGCCGGTTTGCATGTTGTTTTGAACAGCACCGAAGTCGCCACTGCTGGATTCACCACCACGGCAAACCTGGGTGGCCAGCCCACAGTAGGACAGGTCGATGCGAACAGCGACGCGCAGCGCGTGGGCATCGCCATCGGCGATCGCGTGATCGCTCTCAACGGCAACGTGGCCGATGGCCGCCTTGATGACGAGATTTCACGATTGCAGCCGGGTACCACGATTCGCCTGGAACTCGAGAGCGGTCGCGGACGACGGAAAGTCAAAGTGCGACTCGGCTCGCGCGAAGAACAATCCTACGAACTCCAGGATGTTGCTAATGTCACACCTGAACAGCGGGCGCATCGGACAGCATGGATCCACGGCGACGACGAAAGCGAGCGCGCCCATTGATTCGGGCGCTCACCCTTCTGTGCTTTTGGGGAATCTCGATCTTACTTGTCGGTCCGCCGCTAGTGCTTTACGCAGCTCTCACCCGCAATGCCGATCCTCTCTACTACATTGCTACACGGTTAGGAAGATGGGGAGTTCTGCTGGTCGGCGTGAAGATTGAAGTTCGCGGAATGGAACATCTAGAACCCGGCCGCAGCTATATCTTCATGTCCAACCACGTTTCCAATCTCGACCCCCCAGTACTGATCCCGTCTATTTCCGGGCGCTGCTCCGTTCTGGTCAAGAAGGAACTCTTTCGCATTCCCGTATTCGGAACTGGCATGCGGCTCGGAGAGCTTGTTCCTGTCGATCGCAGCGATCATGAAGCTGCCATGGAGAGTGCCCAAGCGGCAATCAAAGTGCTGCACAAGGGACTGCACATGGTGATCTATCCCGAAGGCACGCGTTCCAGCGACGGTCGCTTGCTGCCGTTCAAGAAAGGGCCGTTTCACCTGGCCGTCGATTCAGGCGTGCCGGTGGTTCCGGTCACCATCCTGGGAACTTATGAGAGCTGGCCGAAGACGCGGTTTTCCTTGCGGCCGGGAACCGCGACGTTGATATTTCACCCGCCGATCGATTCACGCGAATTCAGCGATCGCGATCTTCTCATGAAGACGGTGCGAGACACTATCGCCAGCGCGTTACCGGCTGGGCGACGCTAAAACTCACCACGAAGACTACTTCCTCTCGATCAGTCTCGCTGTCAGGACCGCACCATCGCGGTCGTCGTGCAGTTTGATGGGAAAGATGAGCACATTCCACGTCCAGTGCGGACTTTTCTGCGGCAGGTGCGAGGCGCCCCGAAAACCGCGACGATCGATATAGGTCTCGCGCGTGTCGGCGACGGTTCGAATTACTTCACGCCACTCGTCGCCGAGCTGGGGAAATTGCTCGAACAGGTTCTTGCCCGCGAACCAGCCGCGCTTGTGGCTATTCATCGCAGCGAAATAGTCGTTGACGAAAAGCCAGTTTCCGTCGCGATCCAGCACCTCCAGCACGACATCCTCGCCCATCGCCATGGAGATGCGCGAGTAGTAGAAATCGCGTGCGTCCACCACCACCGGCTTCCCGCGCTTCTTCGCCTCGAAGGAACGCAACGCGTTCACCAGGTCGTCGACTGAACTGTATCCCTTCAGCAGGTGCATGTCGGCGATGCCGCCGAACTTTCGCTCCAGGGTTGCGGAGAGAATGATGATCGGCACTTGCGGCCGCTTGCGCCGCAACGTCTCGGCTACGTCAGTACCGAACTTTCCCGCGCCGAGATGATAATCGAGAACGGCAATATCGATGCCCGCTAGCTTCGACTCGGCTTCTTCGATGGAACTGGAGGTGACGACTCGATAGCCCTTTTGCCGCAGGATCGCAGATCGCAAAACCAGGTTCTCTTCCCGATCATCCAACAGCAACACTCGAATGGGATTGGCGGGTACCGGTTGCGGGCCTACAGCCGTCTGCTCGTGAGTGGAGAGATCTTCGTTCATCAAGTAGTTAGAAGCACACTGGGTTGCCTAAGTAACTTGATTTTAGATAAAGCCTGAGGAAATATCGAAATCATGCGATTGCAATCGCCGCTATGCTTCTTTCTTTACTGTACGCTTCGCATCCGCACGTTTGGCCGCTAATTCCCTCACTGTCCGCGCTAACTCCGGTAACTTATTGAAGACACTGACAGTCCGCAACCATTGCTTGTGGTCGAAGGCCGGAGAGCCGCTGACCATGGCTCCGGCTGGAATATCTCCATGCGTGCCGCTTTGTGCCGTGACGACCACCCCGTCGCCAATTTTGCAATGGCCGGCCACTCCCACTTGCCCCGCAAGAACAACTTGCTTGCCAACGACTGTCGATCCTGCGAGCCCGACTTGCGCACACAGCAGAGTGTGCTCCCCGACGGTTGAGCCGTGTCCAACCTGCGCCAGATTGTCGATCTTTACCCCGCGTGCGACGCGCGTCTCCCCGACCGTAGCACGATCGACGCAAGAGTTTGCCTGGACTTCAACGTCGTCTTCCAGCACGGCTGGTCCGGATTGAACTATCTTTTCCCACCGCGATAGATCGCGCGCAAATCCGAAACCATCGGAGCCGATGATCGCTCCATTCTGCAGAATGACGTTATCGCCCAAAACGCAGAACTCGCGCACCACGGCGTGTGCATGCGCAAAGAATCTATTACCGATGCGCGCCCCGCGATAGATGACCACATGCGGCAGCAGCACAGCGTCGTCACCGATTACCACGTCCTCATCGATCACCACATATGCAGCCAAGTGAGCGTTAGCGCCGATCTTCGCATTTGAGGCGATTACAACCGTCGGGTGCACGCCAGGTTCGTATCGAGGCGCCTGGTAGAACAAAGCCACTGCGCGGGCGAACGCGAAGTAAGGATACTTGCAGCGCAGCAAGCCAGTGGTAATGGCGGGGAATACATCGGAGACGATTACAGCCGATGCGGCCGTTGTCTTGGCGGCGGCAGCGTACTTGGGATTGGCGACAAAGGTGATTTGTCCCGCGACAGCTTCTTCAATCCCGGCAACCCCCGTGATCTCAGTGTTGGGATCTGCATTCTCCAGCGTGGCATCCAGGGCGGACGCGATTTCAGAAAGTTTCATGATCGCCGTGTCTTGAAATCTACCAGCCTCGCCCGCTTGAAAGCCAACTTACTGGAACATAGGAACCTGCCGCGTGTCCTCCGGCCGTCGCCCGCGCGGCCGCGACTTCTTTTCTCCCATCACGCCGATGACCGTCATCTCCGCCAGCGCCGACCGAGGTACAAAGATCCGTTGCGTGTTCGAGTGCGTGTCGGGAGGAATAATCGAGAAGCCTTCGCCGGCTTCTTGCAGCAGGTCGTTGGGCATGATGCCCTCAATAATTTCATTGTCCCGGAAGCGCAGCCGCACCCACAGACCCTCAACCCGCGGCCGTGAGGTGAAGGTCTTCCGGACCAGCGACTCGGAGTCGCCAAGCTCGCGCACAAAATAAACGCCCTTCACATCGCGCAGCTCGATCGCGACCACTTGGCCCGCGGTATTCAGTAACTCCAGTCTTCCGTCAGAGATGAATTTGGCGCTGACGTAGCCATGCACGCTGTCGCGATCCATCTTGCGAACGATGACTTTCTTGTGCGTTGTGGCCATACTGGGGCTGCGCAGGAACCGGCACTCACCTCGATTGTCGCACTTTTACTGAAAATATGCGCCTTAACACCTGCTATGTAGCCAAATTGTCAACCATGTGTTATTGTTCGCTTTGCAGCGCCCGAGGTGCATACCTCCTGTAAGTTCTGTCTTAAGAGCGAGTTGCAGTTTTCCGGGAAGCTCGCTTGCAGTTTTGGAGTGCAGAGCGATCTCACTCCAGGCCGAGGGCAGGAAGTCACTTAAGCGGTCGTTGGTACCCTCGCCTGGGCTCCTTTATCTTCGGTTTCTACCTTTAGAGTCATAGAGTTAGATGGCAGACTACATCTATAGCATGGAGACCCGGCTCACACCGGAACAGCAAAGCGGTGTGAACCTGGTACAGGAAATTGCCCGTCATGCGGGGCTCAATCTATACCTTACCGGTGGCACCATCCGGGATCTAATCACCGGTTTCCCTATCCGCGATATCGATCTGAGCGTACAAGGGAACCCGCTCAAGCTCCAGAAAGAGCTAGAGAAAGCCGGTATCTCGGTCCAAGGAGTTGACGGGGACCTGCGGACGTTGCAGTTGCTCATGCCCGGTAACGTTCGCGCCGAGCTCAACATGACTCGGTCCGAGGCTTACGGCAAACCCGGACAACCGCCCACCATCACGCCCGCGACGATCAACGAAGACTTGCGCCGCCGTGATTTCACCGTGAATGCTATGGCGCTGTCGCTCAATCCCGGCTCGCGCGGATTGCTACTCGATCCCTTCAACGGCGTGGCGGACATCGAAGCCAAGGTGCTGCGGGTGCTGCATAACTACGCTTTTCTGGAGGAGCCTGTTCGTCTCATTCGCGCAACTCGGCTGAGTGCGCGCTTTCACTGGCCACTGGAAGAGCGAACCCAGGCGCGCTATGACGCGGCCAAAGAAAACAACTATATCGAGTATCTCAGCAAGCGGATGATCGGGTACGAACTGGAGCAGTTAGCGCATGAGGACGATCCGGTCAACATTATGCGTGCGCTGGAAAAGGACGGCTGGCTCAAAGTCCTACATCCGCACTGGACAATGGCGAAAATTGATTCAGGCGATCTCGGCCAGGTCGTGAAGACACGTCAAATGATGAATGAGCTTGGCTACTCGGTCGAAACTGGTCCGATTGTCATGTATTTCCTTACTCGCCGAATGAGCGACAAGGATACGGCCGACATCCAGCGCATGATTCCGCGCCGCGATTTTGTGGAGAAGTGGAAGCATCTGGAGAGTGGCGCGCACGATCTGGCGAAGAAGTTGAGCGGCAAGGAAGCCACTCTTCCGTCAGGTGCGTGGAAGGTTCTTTCGCAAGCCACACCGGAGAGCATCCTTTTCCTCACCCTAACCGTGCGCCAGCAGGCGGTTGATCAGAAACTGAGAAACTTCTTCGGGAAATGGCGGCAACTGCGAGAAAAATTGCCATTCCCGGAGATGGCCGAGCTACGCATTACGCCCCAGATCCCCGAATATTCCGAGATCACGGAAAAGGCGTTTCTGCTGCTGATGGATGGCAAGCTGCGCTCCCATACGGAGATCATGAACTTTTTGAAGCCCTACGAGCCTCCGCCTCCGCCTCCGCCGCCGGCGCCAAAACGCGGACGTGGGAAAGCTCCAGCCGCCCCGGGCATCGCAGGAGCGCCGGCTCCAGCCAAACGGGGACGTAAGCCGAAGGTTGCGGCAGCGCCGCCTCCGGCCGTTGCGCCAGCGCCGGCAGCACAACCGGCTCAGGAATCCAAGCCAGTTGGGAGCAAGGAAACGGCGCCTCGGCCTGCGCCGGCGAAGGCTGCCACCAGGAAGTCTGCAGCGCGACCTGAGCCATTAGCGAAGAAAGCCGCAGCCGCCAAGCCCGCCAGGAAGCAGGCTAAACCGCCGGCGAAAAAGGCCGCTCCGGCCAATAAGTCGGCAAAGCCCAATAAGTCGGCAAAGAAGGCAGCTCCGGCTAAGAAGGCTGCGGCGAAGAAGCCGGCTAAGAAGGCTGCACCTGCGATAAAGAAACCTGCCAGGAAACGCCGCTAGTTGCCAAGATTAGAAGGGACGCGGCTTCCACAGGGGCTGTGTGAGCCTCGGCAATTCTTTTCCACCCAAGGCATCTTTTCTACGATTCCGGGAAACCAACTAGGTAACCTGAAGTGTGGTTCCTTCGGGAAGCGAAAAAGGGTGCCCTATGAAAGCCGTGTTGTTCGTTGACGACCACGAAGTCCTGGCCCGCTTGAGCTGCGAGATCCTGGAGATGCAGGGTTATCGCGCGGTCAGCGCCTACAACGCGCAGGATGCGTTAGAGAAATTCAAGCGCGAGAAGTTCGACATCCTGGTGACCGACTTCCGTATGGAAGGGATGAATGGCTTAGAACTGGCGCAAAAGATACATGCCAGTGATCCTCAGGTTCCAGTGATAATTGTCACCGGATACGGGCACGTGGAAGGTGGCAAGGATGTGAACGCTTGTCTGCCGAAAGAACAGATGTTTCCCGCGCTGCTGGACAAGATCAAAACCTACCTCGGCGAGGGCGAGCGCACACAGGTGCTGAAAAGTGCATAGTCGCGGCGAAAATTCCGCAATGTATTGACCAGGGCTCGCTTGCTACACTGAAGCCGTGCGGCGGCTGATCATCAATGCCGACGATTTTGGACTTACTTCGGGTGTCAATCGAGCCATTGCCCAGGCACAACACCAAGGCCTCATAACTTCCACAACATTGATGGCCAACTCGCGCGCCTTTGGCGAGGCGGCGGCACTTGCGCGATCGCTGCAATCAAACGCCTCATTCAGCGTTGGGTGCCACGTCGTTTTGCTCGATGGAGAGCCAGTGCTGCCGGCGACACAGGTCGCAAGCCTCCTGCAGAGCGGCCAGCACCACGGGAATCCGCAGTTTCGCGAAAATCTTAACGAATTTGTCGTCGCGTCCTTTCGTCACAAACTTGACCCAGGTGAGATCGAAGCCGAAGCGGCGGCGCAGATCGACCGCATTCAAGCCGCCGGAGTCCGGCTTTCACATTTCGATACTCACAAACACGCGCACATGTTCCCGGCAGTGCTTCGTCCGCTGTTGCGCGCGGCAGCCTCTCGCAACATCCGGGCTGTTCGTAACCCCTTCGGGCAAATATGGCCGCTTCCTCTGTCCAACCTGCTGCAGACCCGTCAGCTGTGGAAGCGATTCGCTCAGCTGAACGTGCTGCGCAACTTTGCTGCGAACTTTCGGCGCGAGGTCGAGGCTCATGGACTCCGTACCACCGACGGATCGCTGGGCGTGTTGGTCACCGGCATCCTCGATCTGAAACTATTCACCGCCATCGTCGAAAGCATGCCGGAGGGTACGTGGGAGTTCGTCTGCCATCCCGGCTACAGCGATGCCGATCTCGACAATATTAAAACCAGGCTGCGTGCCTCGCGTGAGCAAGAGCTGCGGCTGCTGACTTCACCTGAAGCAAAGGACCTTCTGCACCGGCAGGGCATCGAGTTGATCAGCTACCACGAATCTTAAGTATTCTTCCGGTAGAATGGATGTCCCACCAACCCCGGAGAATCTCGCGCAGACCAATGTTCTGGCGGTTCGTCGGTCGCGGCGAGATTTTAGCAAGGGCCGAATCGTAGGATGCCATCCTTTTCGCAATTCATAACAGAGGCCAGTGAGGATGCAATCGTCACCACTGCGCCCTGTCGCGCTGACCTCGCCGGCGGCACCATCGATATCTGGCCGCTGTATCTCTTCCATCCGGGAGCGGTAAGCGTAAACCTCGCCCTCGGAATTCTGACTGGCTGCAGGATCACGCCGCAGATGGGGCCAGAGATCGTTCTGCGATCGCACGACACCGATCGTGCAGAGCGCTTCGCGTCGCTCGCGGAATTGTTGGCAGCCAAGTCTTATGAGCATCCCCTGGCGGCGCATTTAGTGGGCTTCTTTAAGCCGGAAGGCGGCTTCATGCTTGAGACGTATTCGCAGTCTCCGGCAGGCGCGGGGATTTCCGGCTCCTCGGCATTGATGATTGCGACCAGCGCCGCGCTCGCTCGCTTCATCGGGCGCGAAATCGCAATCGAGCAGCTTCGCGTGATCGCGCAAAACGTTGAAGCCCAGCTCATCCGCGTACCGACAGGCTGCCAGGATTATTACCCGGCGATGTATGGCGGTGTCAGCGCCATTCATCTTGAACTCGCCGGTATTCGCTGGGAACGAATTCCCTTAGCTATCGACGAGATCGATCAGCGTTTCGTATTGTTCTATACGGGAGCGCCGAGGCAGTCGGGAATCAATAACTGGGAAGTCTTCAAACAGCATATCGACGGCGATGAGCAGGTCATCCGCAACTTCGTCGAGATCGCAAGCATCGCGCAGTCGATGCATCGCGCACTTGCCGATGCAGACTGGGATGGCATGGGAAGACTCATTCGGGAAGAATGGAAGCTGCGGCGCACGAATGCACCTGGGATTACGACGCCACTTATTGATAAGCTGATCGAAGTGGCCAATAACAACGGTGCGCGAGCGGCGAAGGTCTGCGGCGCCGGCGGCGGCGGCTGCGTTATTGCCCTTATCGAAAGAGGCGCGCGGGAGCGGGTTGAAAACGCCATTCGTGAATATGGCGGTCAGCCGCTCCACTTTTCCGTCGCTCCTCAGGGGCTGCGGTTTCATTCCGCAGATAAGCGGCAAACGGCCAAGGTATAAGCATGTTTACTGATCCTAAGGGGAAATTACGGCCCATCTGGGCGTTCCTGTTCTCGGTGCTTCTAGCGGCTCTGGCATTCATGGTCTCCGGCAATATTGCAACCGAAGCTGCCGGCGATCATCCATTCCGTCGCGAGCTGGTCTTTCGCGCCCTCTGGACGCTGTTGCTGTTTGGCATATTCATCTGGCTGCTGACGGTAGGCGATCACGTCGAAGAGCATCGTATCGCAGCCCAAGGCCTGCCTCGCGCAAAGGGATGGCTCCGGCAATTTCTCTTCGGAACCGTACTCGGATTCGTGCTTACTTGCTTAGCCGTTGTTCCCATACATTTTCTGGGACATTTCAGATTTAAGACTTTAATGAGTTGGCAACTGGTCCCCAATCTTGGGGCGGTCGTCCTGACGTTGCTCTGCGGGGCGCTTGCCGAAGAATTAATGTTCCGCGGCTACCCCTTTCAGCATTTGGAGCAGGCGACCGGCACGATCCGTGCCGTATTGATCTTTGCCATTTTCTATGGACTCCTCCACCTGTTCAACCCCGGTGCTGGAGCTTGGGGAATTGCGAACACAATTTTTCTCGGAATTCTTTTTACCGTTGCCTATCTTCGCACTCGTGCGCTGTGGCTGCCGTGGGGGATTCACTTCGGCTGGAATGCGACGTTAGGTCTTCTGTTTGGTCTGCCCGTCAGCGGCTTCCGCTTCTTCAATCTTTGGATTTACACCCAACCTTATGGTCCAAAGTGGCTGACCGGCGGCTACTACGGAGTCGAGGGTGCCGCGACTGGTAGCATTGCCATCCTGATAGGACTCATCGTTGTCGCTACTGTGCCGTTCAGGAAGCTGCCGCAGCCCGTCCCAAATCCTGCGCCGGAATCAGCTCTCAGCAGCACTTTATCCAGCATCAAATCGTAGGCTCACTTGCCCTGTCGCGCAGGAGCTTATAATGAAGATCAACCGGGGTCTCTGATGAACCGCGCCTGTTTTTCGCTCTTGGCAACGGCAATTTTGCTGTTGCCCTTTACTGTTCTTGCGGACGATACAAAATCGCCCAACTCCTCCGAAAAGATGACGCCGCAAACCAAGCTGCTGATCATGCGCGACCTCATTGCCGAGCGCGTATTTGCACGTACCCTGTTTCCCATGGGGGAGCAGGGCTTGCAGATCAAGGATGGCAGGGTGATCCCCAGTGAGCAGAAGGTAGCCCAGCTAGCGATGGAACATGGATTCGCTGCTAAGCCTGGCGATCGCGTGGTCATTACCAATGTAATCATTCGGGAAAAGTCCATTCTTTTCGAGATTAATGGCGGCGGCAAGAAACACGAGAAGTGGTATCAACATGTGGAACTCGGCGGGAACGGAGGGACCACACCGATTGGTGGCGCTCCGCAGAGTCTGGAAGCAAAGGGCTCGAGTGTCACTCTCGAGTTCGATAAGTATGTGCCTGAGTTGTCCGGCAAACAGGTGCGTGACATCCTGGCGCTGGTCTTCGATTTCAAGGCGCTGAGTGAAGCCGAGGCATACGCCAAAACCTTGCCTCCCAAAGTGCAGCAAGCGATCAAGGATCATCGGGTGCTGGTGGGCATGGATCGCGACATGGTGATCTATGCCAAGGGGCGCCCGCCGAAAAAGATCCGCGATAAGGACGACAACGGGGTCGATTATGAGGAGTGGATCTACGGCAATCCCCCGGAAGAAGTCGATTTCGTGCGCTTCCAGGGGCCTTTCGTTACCCGGCTTGAAATCATGACGGTGGACGGCGAGAAGATTGTTCGCACCAAGAGGGAGGTCGATTTGCCTTCGGCAGAGACCGAAGTGGCTGCGAAGAAGACCGAGGAAAAGCCGGCCAACGCTCCCAGTTTGCTTCGCCCCGGAGAAAAAGCCGACACTTCCCCCGACAGCAGCAACACGCCGAATACGCCCTATCCCACTCAACCTCCACCTACGCCCACCGGTGCTCCGGGAGGTAATGCGCCGCAGTGGCGATCCGCAGGCTTATTCTGATGGGTGAATTCTCGATGACTGTGCTGTTCCTGTTTTGACAATGGCGGCTGGTGACTGACTTGGCGCGCTGAAGCTTGCGCCATTACACTGCTATTGTGAGGATTGCACTCGGGCAGATCAACACAGTCGTTGGCGACTTCTCCGGAAACTCCGAAAAGATCATTGAATACTCGCGCCGCGCGCGCAGTGGCGGGGTTGATCTCATTCTCTTTCCCGAGCTTTCCGTCTGCGGCTATCCTCCACGAGATCTGGTAGAGCGGCCGCAGTTCGTCGAGCGTAATCGGCTGGCGGCGGAAACGATAGCGCGCGAGACGCAAGGCATTTCGGTAATCTGCGGCCTCGTCACTCCGGCACATTTTTCAACCGGCAAATCGGTATTGAATTCGGCGGCGCTGCTGCGCGACGGCAAAGTCGCCTTCTTGCAATCGAAGCGACTGCTGCCCACCTACGACGTCTTCGACGAGATGCGCAACTTCGCTCCCGCCGATGCGCCAGCAGCTTTTCGCTCTTGACGGCCAGCAGTTGGCGCTGACGATCTGTGAAGACGCATGGAATGACAAGCATTTCTGGGATCGCCGGCTCTATGGAGTGGATCCGGTGGAAGACCTGATCGGCGCCGGCGGCAAGATCCTGCTGAACATCTCGGCCTCGCCCTTTTATCTCCGCAAGCGCGAACTGCGGCATGACATGCTGGCAGCCATTGCGACCCACTATCGTGTGCCGGTTGCGATGGTCAACCAGATCGGTGGAAATGACAGCCTGGTCTTCGACGGATCCAGCTTCGTCCTCGGTCCTGACGGTAACGTAATCGCGCAGGCGAAATCGTTTGAGGAAGATCTCATCTGCTTCGATAGCGAAAAGTTATCAGGCGATATTCACGATCGCGATAATGGTCTGGAGTCCAGCGCTTATTCTGCGCTGGTGCTGGGCACGCGTGATTACGTGCATAAGTGCGGCTTTCGCCAGGTCGTGCTGGGTTTGAGCGGAGGCATCGATTCGGCGCTCACTGCCTGCATTGCAGTGGATGCCCTGGGACCTGAGAACGTTCTCGGCATCGGCATGCCGGGTCCCTATTCCTCTCGCGGTAGCATTGCTGATGCTGCCGAACTGGCGCGCAACCTTGGCATTCGTTTTGAGCTGGTCCCGATCGGCGAGATCTTCGAGGGTTACCGCAGAGGGCTCGCTCCTGTGTTTGCCGGCCGCGCGCCGGATGTCACCGAAGAAAATATTCAGGCCCGAATTCGTGGATCGCTGATGATGTCCATCTCCAACAAGTTCGGTTGCCTGCTGCTGAGCACCGGTAATAAATCGGAGGTCGCTGCCGGATACTGCACCCTATACGGCGATATGTGCGGCGGCTTGGCTGTAATCTCCGATGTGCCCAAGACACTGGTCTATCGCCTGGCAGAGTTCGTGAACTCGCGCAAGCCGCTGATTCCCAGGTCCACAATCGAGAAGCCGCCATCGGCAGAGCTGCGTCCTGACCAGAAGGACAGCGACTCGTTGCCGCCGTACGAGATTCTGGATACCGTCTTGGAGGAGTACGTCGAAGACAATAAGGCGCCGGATGCGATTGCCGCAGCGCACGGATATGATCCTGACCTGGTGCGCAAAATAGCTTGTATGGTGGATAAGAGCGAATACAAACGCCAGCAGGCTGCTCCCGGATTGAAGATTTCCGAAAAAGCCTTCGGCTTTGGCCGCCGTTATCCGATCGCAGCCAAGCTCGAGGCGTGTGCAAAGAGTACCTAGCAACTGGTGCCTAGTCATTGGTAACTAGCAATTGGATTCCGGCTTTTGCCGTTAACCGGGAACGACGAGCACTGAGTAGACTGTCGTGGTTGTTACAGGCGAACAAGATTGATTTTCCCTCGAGTGCCTGCAACCGAAAGCTAGAAACCCGATGCTCGTAGCTAATTACTAGTTACCAGCTACTTTTTTCGAAAGGACCCATGAATCATTTTACTCGCCTGTTCGTGATGGCCGGCTTGTTAACCGTCGGCCTCTACTGCGTCGCTCAGAACAATGAATCGGCAAAGCCGGGCGCTTCTCCGAAGGCAAATTCGACTTCTCAGACCAACGCCAATTCTGCGCTTCCCAGCGAAGCTACGATGGATTCGTTCCTGAAGAAGATGTTTGGTTGGAATTCGGATCTTAGTTGGAAGATCGCTGATATCAAGCCTTCAGAGGCAACCGGAGTCTCAGAGGCGACAATTGTCTTCAGCACGCCGAAAGGCCAGCAGGTGACGCGCATCTATGTCACGCCCGATCAAAAGTACGCCTTCACCGGCGACCTGGTTCCCTTCGGCGCTGACCCATTCGCTCCTGCGCGTGAACTGCTGAAGGGAGCCAATGGTCCATCGCATGGCCCACAGGATTCGCCCGTAACCATCGTCGAATTCGGCGATCTCGAGTGTCCTGCTTGCAAAGCCGCGCAGCCCAACATCACCAAGCTCATGGAAGACGAGCCCAAGGCGAGGCTGATCTTTGAGAATTTTCCGCTGGAGCAGATCCACAAGTGGGCGATGACCGCAGCGAAATACGTTGATTGTCTCGGCCGCCAGAACAATGAGGCCGTATGGAAGTTTATCGCCACCACCTACGATCACCAGTCGGAGGTCAACGAGCAGAACGTCGATCAGATGCTGAAGGGCTACGTGAAGGATTCAGGCGGCGATCCCGATGCTGTAGCCGCATGCGTGGCTAAGCCTGAGACGGAAAAACGGGTTCGCGAATCGATGGCGCTGGGTGAAAAACTCGACGTCACCAGCACCCCGACATTCTTCATCAATGGCCGGCGCATCGTCGGATTTTCGCCCAATAGCACCCCCTACGATGCCGTCAAATCTATGGTCGATTACGATTTTGCGAACCCAAAGTAGCGGTCGAAATGTCTAAATTGTTGGGTGGTAGAGGCGTGCTCAACAAGAAAATCATTTGGTCATTGCTGATGATCCTGGCGGTATCAGCGCTTTGGCTTCTGAACATTGAAATCACCTATCGCCGCAACGTCCGGGACCTGCCCACAGATTTTGAGCTGCATCGGCACGTGATCACGCGCGTTTGGAGAACCTGACCTGCTTGTTCTTCACCAGTAGATTCAAATTACTTACGATCCTAACTGCACCAGCTCGGATGTGTGCTTGAGTTGACCGCAAGCGGCATAGATGTCGCGGCCGCGGGGGCGCCGAATGAAGGCTGGAATTCCCGCTCGCGTCAGCACGCTCTGAAAAGCCAGTACCCCATCCTCATGCGGCATGGCAAACGGAATCTCCGGACCCGGATTCAATGCGATTAGATTCACCTTCGCGCGCATGCCGCGAATCAGGTCGAGAACCTCACGCGCATGCTGCACGTCATCGTTGACTCCGCCAAGCAGAACATATTCGAAGGTCAGGCGCTCTCGATTGCGAAGTGGAAACTCGCGCAACGCCGCCATCAATTTCGCAATTGTCCACTTTTTCGTGATCGGCATGAGCTGGGTGCGCAGTTCTTCGCCGGGAGCGTTCAGCGACACGGCCAGCTTGGGCCGGATGGTCTCGGCTCCAAAATCAATGATGCGGGGAACAATGCCAGAAGTTGAGACGGTCATGCGCGATTCCGGAATGCCGACGCCCTCCACCAGCAGCCGCACAGCTTGCATAAAGTTGTCGTAGTTGAGAAAAGGTTCGCCTTGCCCCATAAAAACGAGGTTAATGCGGTCGCGCTCCATCTCAACTTCCTGATCGCGGAGCACCACCAGGATTTGTCCGATAATCTCGCCTGCCAAGAGATTGCGCCGCAAACCAAGCAGAGCGGTCATACAGAATGCGCAATCGACGGCACAACCAACCTGGCTGGAAACGCAGATGGTCGCACGCTGCCGTCGCTGCTCCTGCAGTTCTTCATCTCCGCTAGGCGAGCCATCCCCAGCTTCACCCCCATCGCCCTCCGGCATCCAGACCGTCTCCACGCTCTGTTGATCTGCAAAACCCAGCAGATAGCGCACCGTGCCGTCGTTCGACACGAACTTCTTCTCAATGCGAGGCAAACCGACCCTAAAGCCGGATTTCTGCAAGGAGCGTCGAAACCCGATAGGCAGAGTTGTGAAATTTTCCAGCTCAGGCCACCTTTGCCGGTACAAACCGTCAAATAGCTGGCGGGCACGGTAGGGAGCTTCTCCGAATCGTTCGGCCACTTCTGTAAGACCTTGAAGACAAAGGCCTAAAAGTTCGGTATTTTGCAGCTCACTCATGCATCCAATATGCTATCTGGTTAGATTCCGTGTTGCCCGGCGTCGCTTCGGGTATTTCGCGATTAGGATTAAGCGTACTTTATGTCTGCGAGTTCCCAGAGCGCAGATAATGCGAAACCGCGTGAGCCTTGCCTTAGAAACTGAGCGATGACCGTGACATCGCTCGGAGCTGGAATCATGGTCGAAGAACTGCGCAACATTCAACGCGAGGTGCTGCCTAACGGGCTCACTATTCTCACTGAACAGATGGACCACATACGTTCGGTCTCAATGGGGATCTGGGTGAAGTCTGGATCGCGCCACGAAGACCCGAATGTCAATGGCATCTCCCACTTCGTCGAGCACATGGTGTTCAAAGGCACCAGCAGCCGCACGGCCGAGGACATCGCCCGGCAGGTGGATTCCATCGGCGGCAACATGGACGCGTTCACCGGCAAAGAGACGATCTGCTTCAACGTCAAGGTTCTCGACGAACATTTACCGGTGGCTGTTGACATTCTGAGCGATATGGTTCTGCACCCGGTCTTTGACGTGAAGGAGATTGCGCGCGAGCGCGGAGTAATTCTCGAAGAAATCAAAATGGACGAGGACAATCCCGACTACCTGGTCCATGAAATCTTCACCCAGAATTTTTTCAAAGGACATCCGCTGGGAAAACCGATCCTCGGAACCAAGGATACGGTAAAGCGTTTCGATCAGGACGCCATCCTGGCCTATTACGGCGGCAAGTTTTGGCCGGGAAATATGATCATCTCCGCCGCAGGAAACCTGAACCACGGCGATTTTGTGGATTTGCTTCGGCAGGGTTTCGAACATTTGCCGTCAGGATCCAACGGCTGGCACGACACTCCGCCCAAAGTCAACTCCCGCATTATTCTGCGCAACAAAAAGTCGCTCGAGCAGGTGCAGATTTGCGTCGGTGTTCCTTCTTATCCCATCAGCCACAACCGCCGTTATGTGACATACATCCTGAACACGCTGCTGGGCGGCGGCATGAGTTCGCGGCTGTTCCAGAATGTGCGCGAGAAGCAGGGTTTGGTTTATTCCATCTTCTCGGAGCTGAATCCATTCCGCGATACTGGCATGCTTTCCGTATACGCCGGCACGTCGCGCGAATCGGCGCCCAAGGTCGTGCAGTCGATAGTCAATGAGTTCCGGCAACTCAAGAGAGAGCCGATCTCGGAGGAAGAGTTGAAACGGGCCAAGGATCAGCTCAAGGGCAGCCTGATGCTAAGCCTGGAATCGAGCACGGCCCGCATGTCGAATTTGGCGCGCCAAGAGATGTACTACGATCATTTCGTCAGCATGGATGAGATCATCGATCGTATACAAGCTGTAACAGTCGAAGATCTCCTGCGTTGCGCCAATGAGCTGTTTCAACCAGATTTGATTGCGGTGACGGTATTGGGCAATCTGAACGGGTTGAAGGTCACGCGCGATTCGCTGGCGTGCTGATGGGAGTTGTCAGCCGTCAGCCCTCAACCGTCGGTTGAATGCCGCGTTGCTTAGCTTGATGGCTGACAGCTGACGGCTGAGATCTTTCTCACGACTTTTCACCATCCGAGCCGTCTAAGTTAGGGCGGATCCTTTGACATCGCCCTCCGACTCAAGAATAATCTGCTTGTCAGCTCCGGCTAAGCCGCAGTGTCCCTTTGCCGATATATTCCTGCCAAGATCGCGAGTCCTGCGGAAAGCTCATTGATTACAGCATTGAGGAGTTGATAAAGAAGAGGTTGCATATGCGTAGACGTCACCGGCAGCGGGGATTCACCCTCATCGAACTATTGATTGTCGTTACCATCATTCTGATTATCGCGGCCTTCACCATCCCGCGCCTTACCAAATCGACCATCCCGGCGCACGAGGCATCGGCGATCGCCAGCATTAAGGCTATCAATGAGGCTGAGATGATTTACTCCAGCAGCCATCCCGACCTAGGGTTCACGCCCGACATGGCTATGCTGGGAGGTACTGCTCAGGGCGGCGGCGAGCAGACCATCGACAATCCGTTGGCGAGTGGACGCAAGAGCGGCTACAGCTTCACCTACACGCCGGGAGAAAAGGTGAATGGCGCGATTCGCTCCTACACCATCACGGCCGTGCCGGATCAGGTGGGCACGACCGGGCAGCGCCGGTTCTTCTCCGACGAATCGGGAGAGATTCACTACAATGCCGACGGAACGGCCGATGCCAGCAGCCCGGTAATCAGTAACTGACGCCGGAGTTTGGCTCGCCTCCCGCTCGAGGTTTCTTCATTTGCGATTCCAAAGACGCCCCTGTTTCGTCACTGAGGGGTTTCCCGCGTTTATCTGCCAGACCATCGGAATCGGTCTCGCTGACCGTGCATACTCTAATCCGCAGCTGCCACACTGCACTCGCTTGCTTAGCCTGACGCGTGTGTTCTGGAAACTCATCCTATGCGTTCTGCCCTTGCTGATCTGCGCGGTTCCGTTGCTTGCCCAAATGGACGTTCATGCACTGGCCGCCAAGGTCGACCAGCGCTACGATCACATGCACACACTGGAAGCACGGTTCACCGAGACGTACACAGGTGCCGGCATGTCTCGCACCGAGAGCGGTACATTGTTGCTGAAGAAACCGGGCCGTATGCGTTGGGACTACGATCAACCGCGTCCCAAGCTGTTTCTCACCGATGGACAAAATGCGTGGTTCTATGTTCCCGGCGAACACCAGGCGCGCCGGACGCCGGTGAAGCAACTCGATGACTTGCGTTCGCCGCTACGTTATCTGCTGGGCAAAACGAAATTGGAGAAGGAACTGGAGGGACTTTCCATTGCGCCCGATCAGAAGCCGATCGTCCGCGGCGATGCCGTGTTGCGAGGCATTCCCAAGGGAATGCAAGACCGAGTCGAGCAGACCCTTTTAGAAATCGCGCCCGATGGTCTGATCGTGCGCATCGTGGTTGAAGAACTTGACGGTTCGACCACAGAATTCCGCTTTCTTCAGCAGAAGGAAAACGTCGAAATACCAGACGCACGATTTCGCTTTGTTCCTCCGCCTGGCGTCGAGGTCGTAGCGGGAACGGAGTTTATGGACTAGCTGTCAGTCGTCAACTCTCAACCCTCAGCTGCAACCTGTCTGAGGTGCTAACAGCGGAATGAGGCTGCGGTTGTTTGCGAACTGGATCCATGGCTGATGGCTGGCGGCTGATTGCTGGCGGTCTCAGATGTTAGACTACAGTTAACACCTTCCCCAAGGAAATTTCTCAATAATGGCCGAATACACCATTAAGATGGCCGACGAGCGGGGGCATGTTCTCGAGCAGATCGAGAACGGCGCCTCCGAGGCGGAGATCCGTGACCGCTTCGCTCAGCAGGGCTATTTTGTCTATTCGGTCAAAACTAAAGGCCTGCTATCGACGGAATTCAATCTACCGCGAAGCCGCAAGGTCAAGCAGGACCAATTTGTCATTTTCAACCAGCAATTCGTTACCTTGATCCACGCCGGCTTGCCGATCATCCAGGCTTTGGAACTGCTGATCAAGCGGCAGCGAAATCTTTTCTTTCGCTCGGTATTGCAGAATGTCCGCGATCGAGTGCGCGCCGGCGAATTACTGTCTGAGGCGTTTGAGGCCCAGAAGGTATTTCCCAAGGTTTACACCACTACGCTGCTTGCCGGTGAGAAGAGCGGTAACCTGGAAGAAGTGCTCGGCCGTTACATTGCCTTCCAGCGCCTGGCTGTGAGTTTTCGCAAGAAACTGATTTCTTCGCTGGTCTATCCCACTTTGCTGGTAGTCGTACTCATTGTGATGATGACCTTCCTCATCACTTTCGTCGTGCCGCAGTTCGCGAACCTTTACCACACCCTTGGAGCGGAGTTGCCGCCGATGACCTCATTCATGCTGGCCATCGGCGTTAACGCCAAGCATTATTTCCTCTACACTCTCGCCGTACTGGTGCTGGGCGGTTTCTTTTTTTGGCGATGGCTGAAGAGCGATAGCGGCTCGACCCAGATGGACCGCATCAAATTGAAGACTCCCTTGCTGGGCGACATCTGGCTGAAGTATCAGGTCGCGGTATTTTCGCGAATGCTGTCCACGCTGCTGTCGGGAGGATTGTCGCTGGTACCCTCGCTGGAAACTGCCGGCGAATCCATGCAGAGCCGGCTGATGGCCAATGGCATCCAGAGCTCGACGCGCGGGGTTCGTGAAGGTCAGGGGTTGGCGAAAAGCCTGGAAGAGACGGAAGTTTTCCCCGAGATGTCGGTGGAGATGATTGAGGTCGGCGAGTCGACGGGCGCATTGCCGGCAATGTTGAATTCGATTGCCGAATTCTTTGAGGAAGATGTGCAGAACGCCTTGGCCACGGCCATGTCGTTGATTGAGCCGGTGATCCTGATCGTGATGGGCGTGGTCGTGGCGTTCGTTTTGATCTCGCTCTACCTGCCGATCTTCAGCTTGGGCGCTGGAACATTGCATTAGCTCCTAATTACTAGTAACTAGTAATTAGTAATTAGTCGCTGACTTGAGGTATTTATGCCGGAACCACCAAAAGCAATTTTCGTAGGCGGCGGCAACGGTATTGCCACGGCCACTGAGGTCGAGCATGGCAAGGATCTGGCGCGGCGGTATCGTTGCGAGTTTGTGGACCTGAAAAACTTCCACATCCAGCACGAACTGTTTCGTAAGATTCCAGTCGACCTGATGTTCCGCTACAACTTCGTGCCGCTTGAGGAAAAGCTCGATGGCCGTCTGCTCATCGCCATCGCCGATCCCAGCCAGCTGATGATGATCGACGAGATCGGGCTGCTGCTCGGACGCCGCATCTCCACCAAGGTCGCTTCGCTGACCCAGATCAATGACATCCTGAAGAAAACCGAGCAGTCGCAGCGCGTATTGGAAGAAGCCAGCGAAGGCTTCGCGCTGGATGTCATCGCGGAAGACGAGAACTCGGACGAGACCATCTCGATCGAAAAGCTGACCGCCGAAACCGACATCAGCCCCATCATCCGTCTGGTCGACACTACCATCTTTACCGCACTGCAGCGGCGCGCCAGTGACATTCACATTGAAACGCGGGACGATTCCGTCGTCATCAAGTACCGCATCGACGGCGTGCTGCAACAGGCAATGCAGCCTATCGCCAAGGAGCACCACTCGACCATCATCTCACGTATCAAAGTCATGAGCGAGTTGGACATTTCCGAGCGCCGGGTCCCGCAGGATGGCCGCTTCCGTGTGCGCTACACCGGTCGCTCTATCGACTTCCGCGTCTCCATCATGCCGTCGATTCACGGCGAAGACGCAGTGCTCCGCGTGCTCGATAAAGAATCGATGAGCGAAAAGTTTCATAAGCTCACCCTGGATGTGGTGGGCTTCAGCGACGAAGACCTGCGCAAATTTCGCCGCTACATTAAAGAGCCGTACGGAATGGTGCTGGTGACCGGGCCAACCGGTTCAGGCAAAACGACGACGCTCTATGCCGCGCTCAATGAGATCAAAACCGACGAAGATAAGCTGATCACCATCGAAGATCCGGTTGAATACCAGATCCGTGGCATCACACAGATTCCAGTCAACGAAAAAAAGGGACTGACCTTTGCTCGCGGATTGCGCTCCATCTTGCGGCACGATCCGGACAAGATCATGGTGGGCGAGATCCGCGATACGGAAACTGCGCAGATCGCTATCAACTCCGCCCTGACGGGACACCTGGTATTCACCACGGTGCATGCCAACAATGTGGTCGATGTGTTGGGTCGCTTCCTCAACATGGGCGTCGAGGCGTACAACTTTGTTTCCGCTTTGAACTGTATTCTGGCGCAACGGCTGGTGCGGCTGATCTGCGAGTTCTGCAAGAAAGAGGTGCACTACTCGGCCGAAGAGCTGGAAGCCAGCGGCCTCGATCCCAAGGAATGGGCAAGGATCCCCCTCTACGAAGGTGAAGGCTGCATCGAGTGCTCGGGTACCGGCTTTCGTGGCCGAACTGCGATCCACGAGTTGCTGGAGCTGACTGACAACGTTCGCGAAATGATTTTGGCCAAGAAGCCCAGCAGCGAAATCCGTCGAAGCGCGAAAGACGAGGGCATGCATTTCCTTCGCGAATCGGCAATTGATAGAGTGAGACGTGGCCTGACGACGCTGAAGGAGATTAACAAGGTCACGTTTATCGAGACGACGAGGTAGAGAAGCCGTCCGTCGTCAGTTACCGCGACGGCTGATAGCTGACGGCTCAGAGCTAAGAAATTTGCCAACTGCATCCCACATCTCACGTCCCCGCGTTGCTTGCGAGATCAGCGCCGATCGCGTTGTAGTCGCGCGCTCCGCCGAAGGTGGAACCAGCCTGGAAGCGGCTTCGGCGGCTGCGTTGCCGTCAAGCTCACTTTCGCCGGGGCTGCAGCAGGCTAACATCGCCGACCGGGCGCAGGTGCTGCCGGTTTTGCGCGATGCGCTGACCTCTGTAGGAGGGCGCTCGCGCGACATCTGTCTGATCATTCCCGATGCGACTACGCGCGTCATGCTGCTCGATTTTGAAACGCTTCCCGACAAGAAAGAAGATGCTGACGCGGTTGTCCGTTTTCGTTTGAAGAAGTCATTGCCATTTGAAGTAGAACAGGCGGCAGTATCGTTCGATCGGCAGGGAACCTCGAATCCGATTCGAGTGGTTGCCGCGGTAACCCCGCGCAGCGTTTTGGAAGAATATGAATCGTTAATTCGTGAGGCCGGCTACAACCCCGGCTCGGTGCTGCCGTCCACACTTGCTGCCCTGGGCTTAGCCGATGCTTCGCATCCGACCATGGTGATTAAAGTCGAGCACGGCACCACAACCTTCGCGATTGTCGATCAAGACCAGCTGCTGCTTTACCGGGCGCTGGAGAACGGCGGTTCTGCCGTCACCGGCGAGTCGCTGGTCGATGATGTGAACACCTCGCTGGTCTATTTCGAGGATCGGTACGGCGTTGGTGTCGATCGCGTCTTGGTGACCGGCGTACAGGCCAGCCATGGATTCCAGGAGGCGCTTAACGGCAGCTCCAGTATCCGTGTAGAGGAATTGGTCTCTAGTGCAGCAGTTGGTACTGCTGCGGGCACCGTCTCGCGGTCAGCTCTGGCAGGAGTGGTGGGGGCACTGGTTTCCTGATGCGGCTTAATATCAATCTCGCCAGCCAGCCTTACGAAGTCGCGCGCGAATACAAGCGTCGCATGACGATGTTGATTGCCGCTCTCGCTGCGGTTGCAGTGGTGCTTGTGGGTTACATCGTTTATCAGCGTGCGCATTCTCGTACTATCGATCGCCAACTGGCCCAAGTGCAGCAGCAGATAGACGCCCTCGACCATGAGGAATCACAGGCACGCGCCATACTAAACAAGCCCGCTAACCGCGAGATTGCCGATCAGTCGGAGTTCCTCAACGAGCTGTTTGCCCGTAAGTCGATGTCCTGGACACACATCTTCACCGTGATGGAGAAGATTGTGCCGGCTGACCTGCATGTTGTCTCGATGAAGCCGGAGTACAGCAAGACTGGAGACCTGGTGCTGCACGTCATGGTGGCGACCGACTCGCGCGATCGCGCGGTCGAGTTGGTGCGCAACATGGAGAAGTCCAGCCACTTCCGCCAGCCGCAGGTGGTAGCCGAAAACGTGGTTACCAATACCAGCGAGCAAAGCCAATCAGGAGCCATTCAGTTCGATATCGCAGCGATTTATGTTCCGGCGAGTGATGCCGACGAGACGACCAATGCCGCCACGCCTGCAGGCGACAATGCCGCTCCGCAGCAAGCCAATACGCCAGTCAACAAAGCTTCTGCTACGCAGCCGACTCACGCCGGGCCGAACACGGTTGCAGCTCCCAATGCGGCGCAGAACTTCAACGCGCAGAATCGCCCAGTTGCACCGGGCCCTATGAGGCAGCACTGATGGCCAGCATTCGTGAAACTCGCACCAAGCTGATGCCTGTGGTGATTGCGCTGGTAGTCCTGGATTTGGCCGGTATTGGATTTATTCTGTCACCGGCTGGGCGCTCGCGCCAGGCTCGTCAGCGAGAACTTTACCAATTGCGCGCCCATTTAATGGAGAAGCAGCAGGAGGTGTTGCCGACCCGGGGCATGGATCACAAGCTCAAGCAGGCTGCCGAAGACATCGCGGTATTTTATGATCACCGATTCCCGGCGGAGTACTCTGCCGTCTCGGCGGAACTGGGCAAAGTCGCGAACGATACCAATGTGCACCTCTCGGGTGTTAAATACGAAGAGAAGAGCGCACCCGTCGAAGACCTCCGCCGGCTGAACATCGAGATTGCTCTCTCCGGCGACTATTTGCAGGAAGTGAAGTTTATCAATTCCCTTGAGCGCGACCAGATGTTTTTTCTGATCGATGGGATTACTTTAGGCGAGCAGCAGGGGAACGTGCGTCTGCAACTTAAGCTCGAAACTTATCTGCGGGCGGGAGCGGCCAAGTCTTGAAGCTCGGCACCGAGAATAAGAAGAAGACGATTATCGCCGTCGTATTGACGATTCTTGCGGCGCTGCTGCTGGTGCATAACTACATGGATCACGGTGGGGACACTTCCTCTCCCGCGCAAAATGCGACTGCGCATGGGGGAAAGTCCGGCCATAAAGCCCATACGCTGCTGGCGCACTCGCTCGATCCCAGCCTGCGGTTCGATTTGCTCAAGTCGAGCGAAGACGTGACGTACAAAGGCACGGGCCGCAATATCTTCCGCTCCGAAGCTCCTCCTCCGCCCGAGATTCCCAAGCCTATGACGCCGGATGTGCAGCCGACGGCGCAGGTGAATACGCCGCCTCCGCCGCCGCCGATTGATCTAAAGTTCTATGGCTATGCCGGTCCGAAAGGTGGCACGCGGCAGATTTTCCTGCTGAGGGGCGAGGACATTTTTCTGGCCAGGGAAGGGCAGATCATCGACCGGCGTTACAAGATCATGCACATCGGTCCAACCTCGGTGGAAATCCAGGACGTGCTAACCAACAACACACAGACGATTCCGCTCAGCGCAGGATAAGTACTATCGCGAGCTCATAGAGCCGACAGATTCATGACACAGCAGAGGCGCCAAAATTTGATTACCGCCAGTTCCGCACGTCGTCAGCGCGATGGCGGATATCTCCTGCTCGCTATCTTGCTGATGATGGCATTCATGATCATTACTGCAACGTATGTCGTTGCTCCCCGTTTAATACAGCAGATCAAGCGCGATCGTGAAGAGGAGATGATCCATCGCGGCACGGAATACGCACGTGCCATCAAGAAGTTCTACAAGAAGAACGGCCGCTATCCTGCCAGCCTGGATGATCTGGACAAAGGCCAGATTCGCTTTCTGCGCAAGCGATACAAAGACCCGCTCACCAAAGACGGCAAGTGGAAGCTGCTGAACTATGGCGACATTGCAACTCTGCTGAACGCGTCGGCACCGGGCACACCCGCAGCGGCGCTCGGGACACAGGGAGGCGGATTGACTCCGGGCGGGGCGGTCGTTCCTGGCGCCACATCATCGGGCGGCCTGAGTTCTGCCGTGCAGCAGCAGGTGCAACAGCAACTGCAGCAGCCTGGATCCATCGGGGGATTCGCGACAGGTTCTGGCCAGGGCAGCAGTCCGGGTGTCGTTGTCTCGCCAATGGGTACGGACCAGGGTAGCAACTCATCGTCGTTCTCCACCAGCGGCTCGAGCTCCGATAGCCAGTCAGGTAGTAACGCGGGATTTGCATCCGGCAATAACCAGTCGAGCGCTTTTGGAAGCAGCCAACCGGGAGCCAGCAATCAACCGGGTAGCTCGCCCTTCGGCCAGAACACGGTGGGAGGCGGCCAGACGTTTGGCGGCGGAGCCATTGTTGGTGTCGCCAGTCTGAGTAAGGAGAAAACGATTCGCATCTACAATAAGAAAAAAACCTACAACGAATGGGTGTTCATTTACAACCCCATGATGGACCAACAGAACGTGCTGCTTCGCGGACCGTATCAGCCCACCACGATCGGCGGAGCGCAAATCGGAACTCCTGCCAGCCAGATGAACGGGCAGCAAGGCGCCTCCGGTCAGCAGCAGAATGGCTTTGGGCAGCAGAGCCCCTTCGGCCAATCGTCCACTGGCGGCTTTGGGCAAAGCTCTCCTCAGCAGCTCCAGCCACAGCAGCCAGGGAACAGCTCGTCTTTTGGTCAACCTACGCCGCAGTAGCATTTGCGAAACTTCGCTACCACCACTAAACTCGATTGCCGCATGGAGTACGAACTCGAGCCTGCAGGCCGCACTCGCGATCATCTCGATTTATGCGCGACTGACAAAATCAAATGAGACTTGTCACATTTCTGGACAGTTCGGCCCGGCAGCGTATCGGCGCATACGCGCCCGACGGTCGGCTTGTGGATTTGAATGCCGCTTACAAGCTGTTACTTCGTGAAGATAAAAATCAAGCTTCGGATGACCGGACACCTGACCTTCGTGTGCCATCGGACATGCGGTTACTGTTCGAAGGGGGAGATCGCAGTTTGGATGCGGCCCGCGCCGCAGTCGAATACGTTACCACTCAGCGGCCTGACGCCGGAGTAGATGAGGAACCGATCTTCTGGAATCGCCAAGATATTCGCATCAAGGCACCGATTATCCCGAAGAAGTTCTTCCATACAGCTGGCAATTTTCGCGAGCATCATCATGAGGCTGAAAAGGCGGGTTTTTCGCATCCGGTGCTGCCTTGGATTGTCTTTTTTCAGAATGTCGATGCCATCATCGGCCCGGACGAGCCCGTCATCTTTCCGCCTCATCTGACTCAGGAACTCGACTACGAGCTCGAGCTCGCAGTTGTGCTCAAGCAGTCCGGCAAGCACTTCGGCGCAGAAGAGGCCGAGCCCTACATTGGCGGATACGTCATCTTCAACGACATCACTGCGCGCGATATTCAGCGGCAGGAGATGAAGTCCGGTGTCTTCAGCTTCTGCAAGGCGATCGATTCGTTCTGCCCACTTGGTCCCCACATCGTCACTGCCGACGAGATCAAAGATCCACACAATCTCGCCATGGAGTTGCGAGTCAATGGCGAAGTGCGGCAGCGCTCCCATAGCAGCAAGATGTCTGTCACGATTCCCGAAATCCTGGCGCACTACTCGCCCATGGGCTACAGCGCAGGTGACGTGGTGTCCACGGGCACGGTGTCGGGTGTCGCTGCGTTTAGTCCCGATCCCAAAGGATGGTTCCTTAAGCCCGGTGATGTGATGGAATGCGAGATTGAACAGATCGGAGTTTTGCGTAACCCAGTGATCTCGTGGGAGCAGGCATATGGCGAAAACCCCAGCCATGTCGGCGAGAAGCAAGGAGCCGCATCATGAGCGACGTAGCCGGCAAGGTATGGACGAGCGAACTCAACTCGCGTCCGGATGTCCTCCCGGACTTCGATCGGTCGCGCGCCATTCGCTTCTACGACACGACCCTGCGCGACGGCGAGCAGACCGTAGGCGTCATCTTCAGCCCTCAACAGAAGCTTGAGATTGCCAAGCAGCTTGATGAACTCGGAATCGGTCGCATCGAAGCCGGGTTTCCCAAGGTCTCGCCTGAAGATGCTGAAGCAATTTCGCTGATTCTCAAGGCTGGCCTGAAGCACTCGGAAGTATGGGGATTCGCCCGCGCCACTCGCGGTGACGTGGAGGAGTTGCTACGGTTAGGGCTACGGGCGTCGGTAATCGAAATCCCGGTCAGTGACATTAAGCTCAAAGCATACAGCCTGTCGCGTGAAGAAGCGTTGCACCGCGCCAGCAAAGCCGTTCGGTATGCGAGCCAGAATGGAATTCGTGTCGCCTTCTTCGCGGTCGATGGGACACGGGCGAATCTCGAGTTCCTTCGCCACATTTACTCTGCTGCTATCGAGTCCGGGGCCAGAGAAATTGTGCTTGTCGACACAATCGGAGTTTGCACGCCGGAGGCAGCCGAGTTTCTAGTGCGATGGGCGAAAGAGTGGGCCGGCGACGATGTGCCGATTCATTGGCATGGACATAACGATTTCGGCTTGGCTACAGCGGTTGCCGTCGCTGCCGTTCGCGGCGGAGCGACCTGGATCCATGGCACCATCAATGGCATGGGCGAGCGGGCCGGCAATTCGGATATCGGCGAGGTCGCGCTGGCCTTGCAATATCTTTATCGGGTCCCGGTCGAAATCAATCTAAAGCATGTCCGTAACGTCTCGCAGCTTGTACGCCGGGCAGGGAAATATGAGTTGGAACCATGGAAGCCGCTGATTGGAGACAATCTCTTCCTTCGCGAAAGCGGTGCGGTGGCCAGCCAATTCAACATCCCTGAAGCCATAGAGCCTTATGCCGCTGAACTTGTCGGAGCTATCCGGGGTATCGTTCTCGGCAAAAAGAGCGGGCTCGACAGCATTCGCCTGAAATCAGAAGCTCTGGGTCTCGATGTGCCGGAGTCGCTGCGGGCGGAGGTACTGCAAAAAGTGAAAAGCCAAGCGATTGCGAACGGCGGATTGATTAGCGATGAGGAGTTTCGCGCGATTGTGCAGAGCGCGACGGAGCAACTCTAATCGTGATCTGCCCTCAGCTCGAGGCAAAGAGGCTATAGAGCAGAATCGCCAGTACGATCAGCGTGACGACGACATACATTCGATCATGCTCGATGGCGAATGCCACGACCGAGAATGCCACTCGGGCCACCGGCGTCGCGATCAGCAGCAGTAGTCCCAGTTGAATAATCGCTCGTGCGTTCATTCCAAATGCGTCACGAACGATTTCGCTTGGTCGCTTTAGGCTCTCCGGCTCGCCATGGAAGGTGGTGTAGTTGATGGTTTCGTGCCCATGGTGCAAAACGTAGAGCACAGCGCCAAATAGAACGACCGCAGCTGCCAGAATTACGCCGGTACGCAGCAGGTGCCCGATGATGACCTCGACTCGCTGATCGCTCCAACTTCCTGCATTCGCCGGGTTCGTGCTTTGCTCGCTCATATTCGTCCCGTAATTCCGTTGAAGATCATTTCAATTCCCAGCGCCACAATCACAGCTGCAAAAAGGTAGCGCAGCGCTTTGACTTTCGCCTTCACCAGCAGCTTGGCACCGATCATCGATCCCACCAGAACCCCTAGCATCACCGGCATTGCGATTCCGGGTGCAATGTAGCCTCGATTGAGATAAAGCCCCGCACTGGCCGCGGCGGTCACTCCAATCATGAAATTGCTGGTGGTCGTGGACACCTTGAATGGAATCTTCATCGCGTTATCCATGGCCAGCACCTTGACCGCGCCGGAGCCAATGCCGAGCAGGCCGGAAAGCACTCCGGCCCCGAACATCATGGTGTATCCCGCCGGCACACCGGTTACGGCATAGGATTGACTGCCTTCGGGTGTGGGATACGCGCCAGGTAATTTCAGCTTCTGGGCGAGCTTCGAGGACTGCAGGTGTCGCCCGTGCTCCTCGCGATTGCGGCTCGAAAGGTAAGCTGAGTACAACAGCACCGCACCAAACACGATAGCGATGGCATTGCCGGAAACGTGCAAGGCAATTACAGCTCCCGCAATCGCACCCATGGTCGTGGCAGTCTCCAGAAACATGCCGATGCGGATATTCGAGTACCCCTCGCGCACATAAGCTGCCGCTGCACCGGAAGAGGTCGCGATCACCGAAACCAGCGAAGCGCCGATGGCATAGCGAATATTGACGTGAAAAAGCAGCGTTAGCATGGGAACGATCACCACCCCGCCGCCCAATCCAGTAAGCGCGCCGAGAAATCCGGCAATCACGGATCCAAGGCCTACCAACCCGCTGAACTCGATAACGTTCACGCCGTTCTCACATTCTCAAAACTTCTCGTCGACTGGATAGTCGAAGCCTAGAGGATTGTACATGGCGCTCCAGGTTGCTTTCCGCGGGCTGGATTTTGGTCCCAGAAGGCGATAGGGTAGACACAGCAGTTCAACATCGAGGCGCGGTACCCAAGTGGTAAGGGAGAGGTCTGCAAAACCTTTATGCGCCGGTTCGATTCCGGCCCGCGCCTCCAGTCGCATCGGAACTTACCTCCTATAATTGCGCGCCTTCGGCAGGGATCCCCATCGGTGCCATCGGGACAACCTCGCTGCTACACCACTATCCAGCCACACAAGTGCCGGGTTGGAAATCAAGCGATCACCGTTTTGACGGGTTCGATCGCGCACCTTACAGGCTATAGACGGCGACAGGTAACGGCGCTACATTGAGGCCATGAGACGGGCATTGGGGGAAGGGCTCGTGATCTTCGCGACGACCTTCGTGTTCACACTCGTGTTTACTGCGCTCCCCAGTGAAGACAGAAAGAAAAGGTGGCCTGAATTGGAGACCGAAGCCAAAGCGAGACGTAATCAAGAACGGCGCACGAAGTTGCTGGAACTTGCCAACGAACTGGACGCCGGAACAGTAAAACACCGTGTGAACCGTCGCACCACAGCACTGAATACCTTGCGCCTGGAGGCTGTCCAGGAGTTACGGTCGGAGGCTGCTCTCTCGGAACAACTAAAAGACCTTCCGGGACCGGACGCAAGCGAGTGGCTGTCCTGGGCGTGCCGCTTGCAGGACGCGAAGGATGAACGGGATCTGGTAAATCTGCGCAGAGATTTCGCTGCACTGGACCGCTTCGTAGGTCAAATGGACGAGCGTTATTGGATGTCCGGACAAACACTGTACGAAGGTCCAGTACAGTCTTCCGAACCTGCGCAGCAATCCGCAGCATTGCTGTGAAAATCGACTGCTAGGGATGGTTCAGCGCGGATGCGGCGCGCGCTTCGTGCTCCAGACGGCGTCACCCGCCTTCATCGCGAGCGAGCTTCGGCGCGATCACCTTAAGCGCGACTTTACGCCCCAGTTGAATGTCCTCGGCCAGATAGACTTGCCCCATGCCTCCCGCCCCAAGCATCGACCCAACTTTGTAATGAGCGAGCAGCGTGCCCGGCGGTATCGCTCTGCCGGGCATCGTTGTAACGGACTCATCGATTGGGGATTGCTGCGGAGAATCCAGATCCATCGATGATTTCTCGGCCGCAGCCAAACGGCTTTGGAGTTCCTCACGCATCCCGTGATCATCTCCGCACTTGCTGTCGAGGAACCGCGAGCGGGCCTTTGGATCCAATTGCAAGGCCTCTTGCAGCAAACTGTCAATCTGCCGCCGGCGATCTGACAGAAGAGCCATTGTTCACCCATCCTACATCACACGTCGAATGTTATCGCCCGCGGGAATTTCTGTGCTCGCGCACTGGTTTACGCATGAACCTTGGGTTCGACTGGGAGCTGGCTGGGCCAATGGTTCGGCGGGTGCGGCGCTTTTGCTCCGGAACAGAACCCGCATAGAAGACTTCGATTGGTGTACAGTGTTTGCTGAAAAATAGGAGGATTCTGGCGTGCTACGTCCGCTCTTCTGTCGCAAAGGTGCTGCGGCTCTATTCGCAGCTGTTTCTATCGCTTCAGCAGTTGGGGCGTACGCCCAGAACTCGGCGGGCCCGCAGCCTGCACCGCTGCCACCACCGATCGTCGCACCGGCAGATACACCCTATCCCGGCACCATTTCACTGAGCGTCGATCTTACAAATATCAATGATCGTGTGCTGAACGTACACGAGACGATCCCGGTGCAGGCGGGCAAAATTGTCCTGCTTTATCCTGAATGGCTGCCCGGCACGCATTCCCCATCGAATCCAATCGCGAATCTCGCGGGACTTGTAATCACCGCGAACGGCAAGCCGGTGGAGTGGGTTCGCGACCGCGTCAATATGTATGCCTTTCACCTCGATGTGCCGGAGGGTGCAACCACGCTGGAAGCAGATTTTCAGTATCTCGGTCCGATGGATCCGAAACGAGGCCGCATCTCGTCCAACTTCGCCGATCTTACCTGGAACAGCGTGCTGCTGTATCCGGCAGGATATTTCTCTCGTGACATCGCATTTGCTACGACCCTCAGACTGCCGGAAGGATGGAAGTTTGCTTGCGCGCTCGAAACCAAGTCGCAGAATGGAAACGTGGTCACGTTTGGGGATACAACTCTGAACACCCTCATTGACTCGCCGCTCTACGCAGGCGTGAACTTCAAGCGCGTCGACATCTCCAGCGGCCCTGACAATAAAGTCTATCTTGATCTTTTCGCCGATAAACCCGAGCAACTGCAGTACACGCCGGAAGAGCTTCAGTACCACAAGAATCTCGTGATCGAGGCGCAGAAGCTTTTCAACTCACATCATTACGATCACTATGATTTTCTTTTTTCGCTGAGCGACATCGTGAGTGGTAAAGGATTGGAACACCATCAGTCCAGCGAAGATGGTACGCGGGCGAACTACTTTACCGACTGGTCCGTAGGGGTCGGCGGCCGCGCTCTTCTGCCGCACGAGTACACGCATTCGTGGAACGGCAAGTTTCGACGCCCGAACGACCTCTGGACACCCAACTTCAACGTGCCCATGCAAAATGATTTGCTGTGGGTGTATGAAGGTCTGACCGACTATTGGGGCAACGTCCTGACAGCGCGGTCCGGAATGCGGACACCCGAGCAGGCACGTGATGTGTGGGCAATGATTGCGGCCAATTTTGAGATCAGCCCGGGACGCACCTGGCGCTCGCTAGTCGATACCACCAATCAGCCGATTATTTCGTCTCATGGCGCAGTGCAAGAGACTTGGCCAAGTTGGCAGCGTTCGTATGACTATTATCCGGAGTCTGACCTGATCTGGCTTGATGCCGATACGAAAATCCGTGAACTGAGCGACGGGAAGAAATCTCTCGACGATTTTGCAAAGCTGTTTTACGGGATCGATAATGGGAGCTACGTTACCAAGACCTATTCCTTTGAGGACCTCGTTTCGGCATTGAATACGATGCAACCATACGATTGGGCAGGATTCTTCCGCGCCCGAGTCTATGACATCGATCCGCGGGTTCCGGAAAACGGGATCACACAAGGTGGGTATCGCCTCGTCTACAACGACAACCCGCCTGATTGGCTCAAGAAACAGGAGAGCTGGCGGGGAACCAGCTTCGCTACTTCTCTCGGCTTTTCCGTCGATAAGGAGGGCAACGTCAATGACGTGTGGTGGGATAGTCTGGCCTTTAAGGCAGGCATGACACCCGATATGCACCTGGAAGCGGTCAACGACCAGAAATACAGCGCTGAAAACCTGCGCGAAGCTATCCTGGCCGCGGAAAAGGGGCAGGCGCCGATTAAGCTACTGCTTAAGCGTGGCGACCAGTTTGTCACCATCACCCTGGACTATCACGGAGGGATGCGCTATCCGCATATGCAGAGAGTCGATGGAACTCCGGATCGTATGGATGCGATACTGGCGCCAGCGAAGTAGCAGTATACGGATTCGTCAAAATCGAAAATAGGCATTGTGGTAGCCGCACGTCGACCGTTGCGCCGGCCCGTTTACGCCGCGTTGGCGTCAATCCCAGCCGCCGATAGTGGCGCGCTGATTTGTTCCAGCGATTTGCCTTCCGCCTTAACGCCTAACCAGCCTTCTGTCGCGGCAGAAAGGATTAGCAATAGCGAACAAACGTAGTATCCCCACGCGACCTTATCTCGGGATCCGGTTCCAATCAGGTATCCGAACAGCGCGGGCGCCCCTACGCCGCCGACCAAGGTTCCACTCGCGTAGAACAGCGAAATTGCAATGGCGCGAATTTCCGGGGGAAAGATCTCGCTCACTGTCAGATAAGCAGAGCTGGCGGCGCAGGAAGCCACAAAAAAGATTGCGGTCCAGGCAATGGTCTGGGTAGTCGCAGTCAGCAGATTATGCGCGAACATCCAACCGGAGATCGCCAGCAGCACACCCGACAATGCATACGTCAGCATGATCATCGGCTTGCGGCCGATAGTGTCAAACAACTTGCCGATCAGGACCGGGCCGGCGACATTGCCCAATGCAAAGGGCAACAGGTAGACACCGACTCGCGGAGCTTGAATGCGATAAAACCTGACAAGAAGCAGCGCATACGTGAAGAAGATCGCGTTATAGAAAAATGCTTGCGCAATCATGAGGCTGAGGCCGAGCACAGAGCGCCGGCGATGTTTGTTCAACATCGCACCCCAAATCTCCTTCCACGGGGTGTGGTGACGCACCGTGATGGTGAGGGGCTTACCTTTCGGTGGAGGCTGTTCTTCCGAGGTGTCACGCCGCACCGTCCTTTCAACATTGCGCACAATCTTCTCGGCTTCGTCGATGCGTCCATGGATCATCAGCCAGCGCGGGCTCTCCGGAATGAAGCCACGAATGAAAATGATGATGAGACCAAGCATCGCGCCAAGTCCGAAGGCGAAGCGCCAGCCCAAACCGGTTGGTATCAACCTTCCATTGAGCAGAAAAATGGTCGCGCCTGCTCCCAGAGCAGCGCCAATCCAATAGGTCGAATTGATCAGCAGATCGACGTGGCCGCGCACGCGCGCGGGAATCAGCTCGTCGACGGCTGAATTGATTGCCGAGTACTCGCCACCGATGCCCATCCCGGTAATCGCGCGAAATACTGCGAAGCTCCAAAAGTTCCAACTGAAGGCTGTAGCGCAGGTGGCAAGTAAATACACCACGAGCGTCACCGTAAACAGTTTCTTCCGGCCGAGCCGGTCGGTAGCATAGCCAAAGCCGAGAGCGCCGATAACAGCACCAATCAGGTAAGCCGTCGCCGTGATTCCAACCTGCGCGTCCGAAATGTGAAGGCTGGTTTTGAGAACTCCGCCGATAGCTCCAACTAATGTGACCTCCAGGCCGTCCAGCACCCACGCGATGCCGAGGCCGATCACCACCAGCCAATGCCAGCGGCTCCAAAGAAGCCGGTCGAGCCGTTCGGGAATGTCGGTGGTTATCTGCTTTGGCATCGGAACAAGAGAAACAGACGCAGGTCTGGAGGTTAGATTTGTAAGCTCGCGTACGATTTGCCCGAACGATGCAGATTCTTATGGCCGTGAACAATATTTGTTGTTTCGAATAGCTCGCAAACGGGACTAAGTTGTTTGACAGGGCGAAAGGCCAACTCTAAAATCGAATCTGGGCTGGGCGCCATCACGTCCGGCCTTTCCCTTGATGGAGCGCGAACACGCGCTGCAGCAGATTGTCTGCTGCTCACCTGTCGCATCGAAGTTGGCGGTGTAGCTCAGGCGGTTAGAGCGACGGTCTCATAATCCGTAGGTCGCTGGTTCGAGTCCAGCCGCCGCCACCAGTCATAAAAACTGACACGATCAATACTTGCAGGACTGTGCCACTTTTACGCGGGCCCTCTTCATGCAAGAGCGGAAGACGGTGCCGCGCTTGGCGCTTCCAGGGAGCATCGATTTACAACGATCTGAGATAATCATGCGAGATTCTTTCGGACAAGTGTATTTCGGCGTCCAGAGGTTCCGGCGTGATCGTAAGCAACTCCGGAGAAGACGACCTCGCCAAGAACGACTCTGGGGATTTGCCGATCATTTTTTCTCGGCAGCGACGTCACTGACAAATCATCCTTGATGGCGTAGGAATAAAAATTCGGCGGATGCAACGATCAGCACAAAGTATTCGCCAGGAGGCTTTACGTGAGCATGAAAGCAGCTACCCGGCAAGTAAATGACGTTACCATCGTTGACTTGAGTGGACAGATCAAACTGGGCGAAGGCGCCTCGGTTTTGCGAGACACCGTCAAACATCTGCTTGGAAAAGGGCAGAAAAAGATTCTATTGAATCTGGGCGACATTAACTATATTGACAGCTCGGGGATCGGCGAACTGGTCAGCGCTTTCACTTCAGTTCGCAAAGATGGCGGCGAGTTAAAGCTCCTGCGCCTGACCAAGAAGGTTAACGACCTACTGCAAATTACGAAGTTGTACACGGTGTTCCACGTACTTGACGATGAAGCAGAGGCCGTGGCCGCATTTGACAACTAATCGTTCCATTCAGTAGAAATTCTGAGTTTGACGCTTTTCTTCCAATTTGGGTTCGCCTGCTGGATGAAAAGGGCGCCAACACTCATCCGATAAGTATCCGCGAATTGGAAAGACGTCGGGCAGGACTAGTTTCCATTGCCAGGCAGGTGTTTAGGTTGACGATCCTTGTCAGAACTGCTTCATCGTGCAGCGGCGGCGCGCGCTCACCTCTTAACAACCGCAGCGGCACAGAAGACTGCCCAGGAGAAGGAGATCTCAGGCTAGCCTTAGGGCGCAAAGTAGCCGGAGATGTCCAGGATAAGCTGTGTCAATCCCGCGTCATATGCATCAATCGATCCATCGTTCGTCGGTATGATCGCCATGTTCGAGGTGACGAAGCCATCGTCAGCATTCAGTGTCGAGACATTCGGCTGTCCGATACCATCGGGCCACAGCGTGAGGAAGGGCATGGAACCGCTGGGCACTACGGTAGCATTCAATGCGTATCCCTGCGCCGTAGTCGGAGGCGCACAGACACTGCCTTCTATATTAACGATACGCATACCCGTGAAGGGTCCGCCGTCCTGCCGCGTGTCCAGCGCGCGGCATGGGTCCAGCGGGTAGAATGAAATTCCTCCAGTTGCGGGCGCCGCGAAGTAGCCATTGATATCGACGAGCAAATCAGTGCTGTTGTAAGCGTAGACGCTGATTTCCCCATTCGTTCCCGCCGGAACAATCGCCGCATTGGCTACCACGGTCGCGGTGGGATTGTTCAGCGTGGAAACGTAGGGCTGCTGCTCGCCCATCGGCCAAACCGTCAGATAATTCAACGGCTGACCTGCAGGATTGGGCACTACCGTGAAATTCAAGGAATAGGCAGCAATATTCAGACCCGTAGGAAGGCAGCTACTCTGCAGCATAGGAAAAGACCGGACCTGATTTGCCTGCAGTGCCGGACCCCCGAATGTTCCGTCAGAATTGCGAGTATCCACTACCCGGCATGGCGGCAGAGGGTAGAACTGTAAGCTGCTTTGGGTTGGCGGTGCGAAGTACCCATTAATATCAAGGATGACATTGGTTGGATCGCTTACGTATACACTCACTGCTCCCTGGTATCCAAACGGTATGATCGCCGCATTGGCTTTGGTACGTCCGTCGGGCGAGTTCATTGTCGAAACCAGAGGCTGGTTTTCTCCTGTCGGCCAGATCGTAAGATATCCCAACGTCCCCCCGGGCGGTGGAACTACCGTGACGTTCAGCGAATACGCCTTTGCACTACCGTCCTGTGGCAGTCCGCAGTCACCCAGTTGCGGCAACACAAAGCTGCGGGACGTCCCGCCTTGTATCATTCCCCCGGTCTGACGTGTGTCAATAAGCCGGCATGGCGTTATTGGAATCAGCTGCAGCGGATAAGGAACTCCCGATAAAACAGAAACCGTGTTTGCGCCGAAGTTCGAGACATAAATTCGGTTGGTCGTCTGGTTAACATCAATGCCGGTCGGAGCAACACCAACATCAACGGCGGAAACGGAAAGCGTTGCACCATCTACCGCGATCAGACTGTTGCTTGAGGAATTAGTTAAATAGATTTTGTTCGTAGCAGCGTCCGCTAAGAGGGCCGAAGGAGCAGGATCCGTAGTGATGGGCGGGCTAACCGTCAATGTGCTGCCATTGACCACATAAAGAGTACTGCCCAGAACGTATATTTGATCCGTCGTCGCATTTACCGCTAACATCGAGCACCACTGTGGCAGAGTTACGGTGCTGACAGAAAGGTTCGGGCTAATAACCGATAAAGTAAGTCCCGTTACGACATAGGTTTCGTCTGTCGCGGAATCTACCGCCAGACTATAAGGACGTGCTCCCATGTCTACAGTAGATACGGTGTAAGGCGCCGAGCCATTCATTACAGCTACCGTATTATTAAGATTCGCGATGTAAACCGTGTTGGTGGCAGAGTTGATGGCTATAGCATTCGGCGAGTAGCCGACTTGTACAGTTGCCGCAACCGTATCGGTGCTTCCATTAATGACGGAAACATTGTTCGATTGATAATTCACCACATAAATCGTATTAGTGGCTGTATCAGCAGCGATGGCCACTGGCGCTCCGCCGACCTGCGGTGTGGCTGTAACCCTTAGAGTGCTGCCATCGATGACCGAGATGGTGTTAGAGCCGTAGTTAGCTACATAGATCTTGTTGGTCACAGAGTTGATTGCTATAGCATCGGGTACGGAGCCCACTGTGATTGTGGCGGCTATCGTGTCGTTAGCGCCGTTAATTACGGTAACGGTATTCGACGCGTAGTTGGTAACAAAAATCTGGTTCGTCGCAGAATTTACTGCTACCACGCTAGGCTGATCTCCGGCGGCAACCCAATCAATTACTTGCTGTGCCGAGGTCAATGAGGAAAGAGCCAGCAGATTAACTGCCACAACAAATAACAGGGCGAGACTTCGCACGATTCTCATGGTTTGCTGCCTCTTGGACTCTGCAGCTGCTTCCTTCTACAGGCACACTTCGAGTCGGACTCAGGCCCGCAGCGAGACGCAAAACTCCTTTAGCGGGTCAACCAAGACCCCAAGACCTGACGCTTGCCTAAAGATTTCCCTGGACTCGGCACCGATGGCAGCTCAAGAGTTGGTACTCTTGCAACTGGAACATCAGGCATGGCTGAGGCTGCCACGCCCATGATTGGGACGAGGGTCAGGGTGTCAGGGTTGCCAAGCCGGGCAGAGATTGCCGCTCAGCAGGTTGAAGCTGCGGTTTAGGCCAGCTCCAATTGGATGGTTTTGGTGCCTCGGTCGAGCGTGGCGATCCGGAAACTGCGCACCTGTCCAGCGCGAACTGGATCCGGTTTAGCAGGGCTAGCGCTGTTTGCGCCGCCTTTCCATCGAGCCTGTAGCATAGAAGTCAATGACGAAAGATCCGCCTTGGCTACACTGCTCCCATCTGGGTGCGCCGGAACTGCTACCGATACACGGCATATCGCCTGGATGCCCTCACCTAGTTCTACACGAATGCCCTCGGCGGACTCTTCCACCACGCGTCCGGTGACGACGTCTCCTGCCTTGTGCTCTGAGATATATTCATCAAGGCCCGTGGGCACCAGTTGCTTCATACTCAGCCGCATCAGCCTGCGTTCGCTGTCTATCGCGATCACCTGGGCCTTTATCACCTGCCCCAGCTTCAATACGTCTTGCGGATGATTAATACGCTTCTCGGCGCTTATCTCGCTGACGTGTACCATGCCTTCGATTCCTTCAGCTACCTGGACAAAGGCGCCAAACTTGGTGATGCTGCTGACTGGTCCCTCGACCGCGGAACCTACGGGAAACCTTTGCGATACATCGGACCAGGGATCTCCTAAAGCTTGCTTCAGCCCGAGTGACAGACGCTGCTCTCCGACATTGACAGCCAGAATCAAGACTTCAACTGTGTCGCCAGGCTTGACCATGTCGCCCGGTTTTCGCACCCTTTTGGCCCATGACATTTCGGAGATATGGATCAGGCCTTCGACTCCAGGCTCCACTTCGACAAAAGCTCCGAAATCCGCGAGCCGACTGACTGTGCCGCGGACGCGCTCGCCAGTTCTATATTTGTCGGCAACAGAATCCCATGGGTGGGCTTGCAGCTGTTTAAGGCCGAGGGCAATGCGCTGCTTGCCCGAATCGACCTTCAATACCTTTGCTTCGATCTCCTGGCCGACGGCCAGAATGTCAGAGGGATCATTCACGTGACCCCAAGAAATATCAGAGACATGCAGAAGACCATCGACGCTGCCGATATCGACAAATGCTCCATAATTGGTGAGATTGCGCACGGTGCCGGTTACGATGTCGCCCTCCTTCACCTCGGAGTAGCGCCGCTCCTTGCCGGAGCGCTCTTCGTCTTCAAGCACGGCCCGGCGGTCGACGACCAGATCTTCCTCCGTCACGTCGAGCTTCGTGATACGGCAGCGAATGTCCTGCCCCACAAGCTTCTCCATGTCGGACGCGTCGCGCACACCACTGCGTGATGCAGGCATAAAGGCACGCACGCCGACATCTACGCTGAATCCGCCCTTCACGATTGCGATCACGGTGCCAACGATCGCGGTCTTTTCGGCGAAGGCGCGCTCCAGTGCGCTCCAATCCTTCGGCCGTGCGACTTTGAAGCGCGTGAGTTCGTAATATCCTTCGGGATCGCGCCCCTTCACGCTAACCAGGAACTTGTCGCCCGGATTCACAGCTTCGCCGGCACTCTGGAAAAGCGAGAGCGGCAGAATACCTTCGGTCTTGTAGCCAATGTCAAGCAGCACTGAATCTGCGGTGACGCTAACGACCGTACCCTCCAGGTGCCTGACTCCGTAGTCGGACTCGCGCTGGTGGCTGCGCTCGTACTGAGAAAGAAGATCGCCAAACGATTCGGTTAATTCATTGTCGGGTTCAGAGTCGGTACGATTTTGATCAAGCATGAAAGCAATAGAACCCCCATCGAAGGAACGTTGCAATCAGGATATCATTCAGTCGGCTCCGCCATTCGACCAGAGGAACCGTCGACCGTCGGCTGGGGCAAGAACTAAGAGAGAGCAACGGTTCTCCGCAACTTGCTGCTCGGGGAGTATTCAAGGCAGGTGGAACGGTCACATCTGCGGCTTCAGTGCCGTTTCAAAATGGAATGCGTGTGCGAGGACAGGTGCAAGCTCGAAGAAAAAGCTTGTATCCGGAAGGTGAAGCAAGGCAAAATTGCCAATCGCGAAGGTTACAGATTTCGGCCACAGGAAAAGGAGATCGACAGCATGACGAACGTCGTCTCGCGTGCCACAACACCCAAGCTGCGCAAGCTCATGCGCTTGCTCGCGGGTGGGATTTTCGCTGCTCTCCTTACAGCACCATTGTCCGCCACCGTCTCTCCTGGCGAGATTATTCCGAGCAGCGTCTCGGCCACCGTCGGCACCACCTACGATCCCGTCAATGGTGTGTCCGTGACTTTTCGTTGGACAACGGTGAACCCGGGTAATTCCATTGTGATCATCGAAGATGATCTTGATTATCAGGCGGTTAACAACTCCTCTTCACGTCAGATTGTTCAGAATGACTACACGACTCATCATGTTGTAGTCGTCGATCATTTCCCGGCGTATAGCTCCTACCGAACGTGGGGCTACTACGTTGCGAGCTATGTCGGCGTGGGTCACCGGTGGGCTACTTACCCCGGACCCGCGACTGCCGCTTGTGGTTCGCCGGCTCTTCCGGGGTGCGGCGGATATTACTCCACTTTCGACCTGCCGACTAACCCGACGGATCCTAATGGGCCACTGGTTTTCAGTCTGTGGCCGGTGGGAGGTGAGGATGTATACCAGGGCGATCCCAGTCAATCGCCCGCCTGCACTCCTACTTCGAAGAGTTCGCGCGAGTGCAATGATCTCTATGTTGCGCTACAGCCTAACCTTCTGAGCGGATCGCCCAGTGCGGTTGTGCTCATGCAGAATCCTGTCATAACGAACCTGGATACGGGACAAGTTGTCCACGATGAGAGCGTTACGGCTCAGTTTCTCTGTGGCCTTGATGCCCCCTCCAATCCACCACCGCAAGGCTGGGATGGTGATTATAATCCTTCGAACGAAGCGTGTTCTAACGCTGCTGTCTACACGACGAATGTAACCCTGCGTTTGAGGGTGAATTCTCACGCCGTACCTGGACACTATCAATTTACCGGCGAATTTCAGGGGCAACTGAACGGAGGCAATGCGGGAAATCAGGTCCCGGTTGCATATAGATTCAATGTGCTTCCGACCGCAAGCTTTACCGCGACGCCGCCTACCAGCTTCCCAGCTATTCCCGGCCTGAGTACTTGGCAGGCCAACATGGTGCTCTGGCAGAACACGCCCGCGGGGAGTTCCGACGCGGAGTTCTGGTGTACCAACGTTACGGATACGAACCCGTGGTGGAGTCTGGATAATGGCAACTTCTCCGGGTACTTTGATATTCCCTCCAGCGTTTATTTTGAGGCTTGGAATTACGACGGTGGTCGCATTTATCAGCAAATATCCGACTATGACTATTATGTTCAGGGAATGCCGGGCTATCAAAGTCCTTCTGAGCGTGATCATTGGAAGCGCTGTGCCCAGTTGGTACTGGAGCCTTACAAAGATACCACCATAGGTACCGGTGGCGGCTTCGTGGCAGAGCCTAATCAATTTCCATTCGGAATGGGTATGAATTATCTCCGGACTGGAGATTCTACGAATAAGACGGCGGTCAATCTGCTGGCCAATAACAAAGCCTATGACCTTTATTATAGCGGCAGCGCGTATGCCGAAAGTATCCGCGTGAGCGCCTATATGATGGATGATCGCCTGGCCAACGAAATCATCGGTGCAACCAGAAATACGGCGTTTATGTTACGCGGCGTCGATGTGATGATAGGATACCTCGATCAAAGCTATCACTTGAGCTTGTCCAACCCAAACCAGCAAGAATATAGTATCCATCCTTTCATGGTCGGCCTTGCCATGGAGGCGCTGATTACCTACTACGAGCTTGATCTTGCCGAAGGCAATACTCCGGATGCAAGAATACCGCTTGAGATCAAGAAGACCCTCGACTGGCTTGAATCGACGCAATATATTCCTTCCACCCATACATTCGCTTACGATGCATACGATGTGCCCGTGAGCCCTACTCTGGTTGGAGGTACGCTCTATGATGCTCCGTCGCTGAACGACCTGGTTGCAACAGCATTTGCTTGGTATTGGAGCAAGACTAACCATAGCACCTATCTCGCTGAGGGCGACGATCTTTTCTCGCATGTCTTTGATGATGGTGGCGGATCGACCATCGCCGGCGGAACCGGATGGACATATTCGGTAAAGGAGTTTAATCAGATTTATAAGTGGAGCTTCGATTACGTGCGCTGGAGGTCGGGTAAGAATCCGGATGGTTCATCGCCCGCGGTGGAGACTGTACTGGCTGCTGCTAATCCTTGCGACAATCAGACAGATCCGTGCAACGCGCCGTGGACTGATTACACAACACCGGTCGAATTCGAATGGGTTGCAGGAGATCTCGGCATTCAGCCCGGCATCGATCCGGTTATAACTACTCCGGTCGTCAGTTCTACGACAGCTACAGTTTGGCTTAATGTCTTCAAGCCGAATACCACAATAACGGTCTACTATGGGACGGCTCTTCCCGGGACTTGCAATACGAACGATCCTCAGCCACCAAACTGCATGCAGCCGTTTCCCAACTTTGGTTTCCTGCAGATGTTGCAGGCTAACTACGCCTTTACCTCCCAAACGACCACAGGGTTCCCAGACCAAGTTGCCTTAGAACAGGGAATCACGAATATCTACGATGAAACCGTGACCCTTACCGGACTAACGCCGCACACCACCTATCACTGGCGGCCATTGACTACCGATGCTGATGGAAATATGGCGTCGTACCACGATTCGGTATTCACCACAACGCCCGCTGACGCGCTGCCGAGCTCCTCTGTGGGCCAAGGTGCAGAGAAGTCGGCAGCAGCTAAACCATGTGTCGGCTTGTCGGATCCGAATATCGAGCCGACGACCCTAGATTCGCGGTTCATCTCACAAGCGCCACTGGAAATACTGACGTCTTTGTCATTGGGTTCACATTGCACGCGACCTTAGAGGTGTCGTAGTGCTGGCTGAAACTGCTTGTGGGATGCGCAATTTCTTTTGGATTTCCGCAATCCCGCAATGCCGTAACAGGACAATTGGGAATATCTACGGGGAGAGAATTCGTGCGAAATTTGGTCCACGGTGCGCATCTGCCGCTTACGATCCTGTTGCTATCAGCATCGCTGCCCATGGCGGCACAAGTCGTGATCGCGACAACCCCGGGAGGAGTGCAAGCGGTGGGCGCTGCGGTGAACGCAACGACCAACCAGACCTATGTTACCAATAGGTGCGGAAACGATCCCAGCTGCAGTAGTCCCGGTACAGTCACGGTGATTAATGGCGCTACCCTGGGCACTACAACCGTCCAGGTGCAAGATTTTCCGTATGGAGTAGCAGTCAACGCGACGACCAATAAGATCTTCGTGGCGAACAGCTGTGGTAACGACATCACCTGCAACAGTCCCGGCTCGGTAACGGTTATCGACGGAGCCACCAACAATACCACAACGGTTGCTGTTGGATATTCGCCGTATGCCGTAGCGGTGGATGCAGTCACCAACCAGATTTATGTAGCGAATTACTGTGGTAATGATCCAACCTGCAGTAGTCCAGGCACGGTGACGATAATCAACGGGACCGACTACACCACGCAGGCGGTGATGGTTGGAGTTTTTCCCGAAGCGGTGGCAGTGAACGCCACGATTAATAAGATCTATGTGGTAAATAGCTGCGGCAATGATCCGACGTGCAGCAGCGCCGGAACGGTAACGGTCATTGATGGCGGAACTCTTAATACCGTACCTGTCACCGTTGGTTTTTTCCCCTATTATCTGGATATTGACTCGAGCACAAATGACATCTATGTCTCGAATAATTGTGGCAACGACGTGAATTGTGCGAGCCCGGGAACGGTTACGGCAATCACTGGCTCGAACAATAATGCGACGACGATTCCAGTGGGTGATTTTCCCGATGCTGTGGCGGTTAATTCCGCATCGAACGAAATCTATGTGGCAAACGAGTGCGGAAACGATTTGACTTGCGCCAGCGCGGGAACGGTGACTGTGATTAATGGCTCAAACAATGATACAACTACCGTCGATGTTGGAGTCTCGCCGGAATTTGTCGCTACCAATTCCACGACCAATAAGATCTATGTAACGAATTTCTGCGGCAACGATCTTACCTGTAAGAGCGCTGGTACGGTGAGTGTTATCGACGGTCCGACCAACTCCATCATGCCGGTCGCAATTGGAGATGCCCCTGGCGCAGTCGCAGTAAACGCGTCAACGAACACTATGTATGTTCCTAATGCCGCTGATGCGACAGTGTCGGTGATCGGCGGTAGCACTACATTGCAGCTTACGAATGTAACGCCTTGCCGGCTGGTAGATACGCGCCTTGCGAACGGCGGCGGAGGTCCCATCCATGGTGGAACTTTCCAGAGCTTTAATCTTCCCCAAGCAGCGCAAACAAAATGTACCGACCTGAACCTTTCTTCGGCCGCCAGCTATTCGTTGAATGTCACGCTGATTCCGTCCAATGGTCCGGTCAGGTATCTCACGATTTGGCCTACGAGCCAGGTGCAGCCCTACGTTTCAACGATGAACTCGGATGGACGCATTAAGGCTGACGCAGCTATTGTGTCGGCAGGAGTAAGTGGATCGGTTAGCGTTTTTGTTACTGATACCTCCGACGTGGTACTCGACATCGATGGGTACTTTGCTCCCGCCGGCCAGTCGACCCTGGAGTTTTATCCGTTGACGCCTTGCCGCATTGCGGACACACGAACCTCCAATGAGCCTCCGGGCTTAGGAGCGCCATACCTGTCGGCCGGCCAGCCGCGCGCTTTTCCGGTGTTGAATGCCACAACTTGCTTTCAGCAACTTCCGCAAGGTGTAACTCCATCGGCGTACTCCTTTAACTTTACTGCTGTGCCGCACGTGCCGCTGAACTACCTGACAGTTTGGCCGACTGGTGAGGCCCAGCCTTTCGTTTCCACGTTGAATGCTCCTACCGGCGCTGTCACAGCCAATGCCGCAATCGTACCGGCAGGGACAAACGGTGAGATCAGCACGTTCGCCTACAACGACACCGATTTAATCATTGATATCAACGGCTACTTTGCTCCGGCTGGTCAAGGCGGCCTGTCGCTATATCCGACGGTGCCATGCCGTGTGCTGGATACGCGTCCGCCGTTGGGTAATGGAGCGTTCAGTGGAACGCTCAGTCCACCGGTGGATGTTTTGGGAAGTGCATGCGGCGTTCCATCGCAGTCGCTGGCCTATGCCTTCAACGCGACGGTGGTACCTGTCGGTTCCTTACAGTATCTGACCTTGTGGCCTGATGGTGAAAATCAGCCGTACGTCTCAACCTTGAACGCCTACGATGGGGCTGTCACCTCGAATATGGCGATCGTCCCGTCAGGTAATCAGGGAAAGATTGACGCTTTTGCCGAGGGAACAACTAACCTCATACTAGACATCTCTGCTTATTTTGCGCCGTAGTTTGTGGGTATCCCTGGACAAACTGCTCAAATGCCGGCAGCCATAGTGGGTGACGTGAAATCCTGCCTTCTTCGCCTCTCGAATGAAATTCGAACGGCCAGGTTCGCAGCTAGTAGCGGTGGTCGCGATGGCGGCGCATCTGCGAGTGGATGGTGCTACTGTCCGGCGTCTTTGGACGCGCCTCATTCACCTTCACGGATTGTCCGCCGAACATCTTGCCATCCAGGCTGGCGATAGCTGCCTTCGCCTCTTCATCGCTGCTCATCTCGATAAATGCGAAGCCGCGCGGTACCCCGGTATCACGATTCTCGACGATCTTTACACTTAGCACCTGTCCGAATGCCTCGAATGCGGTTCTTAAAGTTTGCTCCGAGACGTCAACAGGGAGATTGTCTACGAAGATATTTTGCATAAACGTTCCCATGCAACAGCGATCCCTAATCCTGCAAGCGACCCTAATGATAGTCACAGGCCAACATATTTGTCCTGCGCAAATCGGAGCATGCGCAAACCTATTTTTCTTACTGGATCGACAACTGCAATTTCTCCAGCGAAGCGTGAATTCCATCCTGACTGATATCTGGATTAATATTCAATTCGAGCGCCGCGGCTGAGGCCAGTTCGAAATTGTACTCTTCACATTCCAGCACAGTATTCGGTGGACTGAAATTCCACTGTTGCCGGACAACATCCTTCCACGATCCTGCTCCATAGGGGAGCCAGCGCAGCACGAACTCCTGAGTGCGTGGGGATTTCTCCTCTTTGAAGACCAGCCGAACGTGGCGAATTGTCTGCGGCTGATCGAAGAAGAGGCGGATGGTTTGTGGGCCGGGCGTGGCGGCGCGCCAACCCCGCTCTCCATTGTTTGATAGCGCTCCTTCGATGGGAAAACCTTCGCTTTCCGAGGTGATCTCGACGGAGGCTGCGTTTTCCAGTTCAAGCCAGATACCAACTGATTCCGAACCGCGATTGCGTCGGAGAGCGGACGGGATGAGGCGTTTTCGCATGTTATGTCAGATGCTTATTCTTGGTTCCTGGCGAGCAGAGCTGCCCAAACTAGCTTTCCAGCTTCTCTTCGCTTTTCCTGAGCCGATCCTTCTCGGCTGTTAGACGCGCCTGTGCCTTTTTCAACTTTTCTTTCAGCTTATCGCGATCTTCCGTAGCTTTTCGCACTCGCTGCTGAGCGGATTTGATTTCGCTGATTGCCTGTTTGTGTGTTTTCAGCATGTGCCCAGATTAGGATTCACGACCGTCATCAAGAAAGACTCAACGCTCAAAGTTCAATTCCTGGACAGGTGTTCGCTTCTTATGATGCGGCGAACTTCGCAACCAGGCTGCCTCTACGGGGCACTTCAACGGGGATCGGAAAAGCCTCCTTGACCCGCTGCGTCGCGTACTCGATTTCCTCCACCGTGGGGGTGCGAATCTCAAGTGTAGCGTTAGAGTTGGGGTTGCAGTCATGGCGGAACAAATTTTGGTTCATCATGACCGACTGCAACAGTCGACCCAGGGGACGGGAGTGATATCCGTTCTGAAAGCGCGGTCCATCCGACCAGCCAACATCAGGCGAGTAATCACAAATCAGGCTCCAATATTCGTGAGCACGAGCCCACAGCTTCAGGTGATCCACCAAGCCGTCGGTGCCGATGTGATACTCGACCCGCACCGTGCCGGACGGGGAGCCGGCCGCCAGAGCATCCCAATTAAGAACCACGGCACTGCGTAGTATGTGATCAAGTGCAACCGTACCGGAGGGTTTGGGTGGTAATTCGGGTTTCATTCATTCTCCATTCGTATTGGGAGGACTGGTGCTGATACTATTCCGGGATTTCAGGACGGCTGAGGTTCAGTGACAAGCAATGCCGGCGGCAATAGCTCACCTGCGCCGCTGCTGGCATCGGAAATCGCTGGCATTTCGATCTCATCTGATTTCGTCATGATTTGAGACTTTGCGGGCGCTCCGCTTATCTTTCTTGCGGCCGTAATACGCCATCCGGCTTCCGTGAAGCTGTTGCGTTGCGACAACGATTCGCAACTTTTTCTGACCGCCTGCCGCAGAGAATCGCCCCACTCCGTGCCATGTTCTTCGGCGACATAAGAATTCGCCAGAGGTTCGACATCGATGTATCTCGGTCTGCCGACCAGGAAGGCGATGACTTGTTGCGGCTTTTCTTTCTTGATCTCATCTCGCCAGGCAAGACAACCGCGGTGGTCGCGGCGAATGTCGATCAGCACCATGTCGTAGCGATCGCGATGCCAGATGGAAGTGGCTTCGGTCAGATCGCAGGCGCCAACTACCTCCACCCCATGGAGGGCCAGGATTTTCCTGCGCAGCGCACGCCTCTCGGAATTGGCGTCCACTAATAGAATGCTGATTTTGGCAGAGAATTTCGCTACCGACGGCGCATGTCCCGCGTTCATTAGAGGCCACCTCGCGTTAAGAGCAGCTGGTGCAGGAGCTGCGGTAGAACTCTCACATTCATTCAGGAGAGCGCGGGTGAGTGGGGCTGAAGATTATGCCTTCTTCCTCGTTGGAAGCGAAGGTACGGGGAGCCATCTCGGAATTGCGAGATGGCTCGATTATACGCCTGCCTGATCGCACTTCTCTTATGAGAATATTTCCCCAGGCATACGTAAAAGGGTGCGCGTCGGCAGCGTGTTCTGGATCGTCCGTGCTGCAGGACCGGCCTTCACCTGCTTGCGCGCGATCTTGAGCTTGAGTGCCCGTTCTATCGAACGTAATTCGCCGATCTCCGCTCCCGAAACCAGGGTCGAGGCGCGCCCGGCTGAGCCCATGCGCCCGGTGCGGCCAACGCGATGAATGAAGTCCTCTGGAATCTGCGGCAGATCGTAATTAATTACGTGAGCGACATTGTTCACGTGGATACCACGCGAGGCCACATCGGTCGCGACCAGCACCTGGAACCTGCCCTCTTCGAATCCGCTGAGTGCTCCGGTGCGCTGCGACTGGCTGCGATCGCCGTGGATCATGGCCGCCGCAAAGCCGTCGCGCACCAGGTTTTTCGCGAGGCGCTCGGTGCCGTGTTTGGTCCGAGCGAAGACCAGCGTCTGTCCCTTCTCTGCGTAAAGAAGCTGGCGCAGGACCTCTGACTTCTCCGCTTGCGGCACTTCGAAAGCTTGCAACTCGACCGTGTCGGCGGGCTTGGAAATGGAACCGAGAGCCACACGGACCGGCTTGTTCATGTAATCGTTCACCAGATGCGCAACCGAGGCTTCCAGCGTCGCTGAGAAGCACAGGGTCTGACGCTCGCGCGGCAACGCCGCTACGATACGGCGAATGGCGGGCAGAAAGCCCATGTCGAGCATGCGATCCGATTCATCGAGAACCAGAGTCTTCACCTGGCGCAGATCGACTAGCTTGCGGCGCAGATAATCTTCCAGCCGTCCAGGTGTCGCGATTACGATACGAGCGCCCTTGCGAATAGTCTGGATCTGGCGTTGTTCGCTCGTCCCGCCGATGACCAGCGCGGCCGGGCTCTCTTTTCGCGGGCGCAGCTTCTCATACTGCTCATGCACCTGCATGGCTAATTCGCGAGTGGGAACCAGGACCAACCCCGATATCTGACGCGGCGAATCCTGCGTTGCCAGTCGCTCGATAATCGGAATGAGAAAAGCCAGCGTCTTGCCAGTGCCCGTCTGTGCGGTTGCAAGCACATCTTTACCTTCCAATGCGGGAGGTATCGCGGACGCCTGAACCGGCGTCGGGGTAGTGAAATGGAATTGTGCCAGCCTCTGCTGGAGTCCAGCAGACAGGGGCATATCTTTGAATTGTGTCAAACGATTTTTTCTTTCTTGGAGAGGCGTCTCGCGATGAAGTCCGCCGGTGTCGAGTTCGCCGATGAGCATTTGTATGCGCTCATGTGGGACGATTCGTGGCGGGCGAGTCGCGAAGATACAACGAAGCCGCTCTAATTTTATTCGGCGCCGAAAATGAAACGGAAGCAGGAAAGGCGGGAGATCGGATCAAACTGCGGGATCGGATGTCGCTTGCGTGCGGCCGTAGCCAATAGCGTCTCTACTTAGTACTATATCACAGTGCGCGGGCGTAAGCCGCCAACGCACCAACGTCGACTTCGCGCACTACTTTGCGAAGTCATGGAAATCAAAGCCCTGCGGCTGCCCATCTTCATCGTGCGTAATAACCAGATCGGCGACCGGTTGCGTTTCCACAGTGCCGCCCTCGGAATCGCCGGGCTGCTTGCGCTGCGCCTTACGCTGCGCCTTCTCAGCCCGTTTTTCCTGACGTGCCCGCTCTTTCTGCCGCTTGGTGAAAGTTGTACGAGAGCTTCCTGCCATAGATACAGCTTACCACTTATTTAGATTTCGTTTACCTATTCACGGATGCAATATTCTCGAGACACCAGGCAGTACACGGTGCGAACTTTGATCCGACGTGGAAGCAAGAGCCGACATCGGTTGCACGCTTGTGCGTTCCGAGACGCTTTGGAAGCGGTCAAAAACATCGACGTAGTCACCGACGTAAAATCAACCGACCGCATGCTCTCGCTTTTGGTGACATGGAGGCAAAGCTGCAAACGGCTGCGGAGTCGTTGTTCTTCATGTTGTGCTCAAATCCAGCTTCCAGTGTATACATTTCAATTTCGTCCTTCGGACGGCCACCAATACGCTTTGCAAGGAAGCTGACAAACCAGAAAGAGCCGCAAACATAGAGCCAGGATGGTGTGCTAACAGGGATAATTTAGATAGGCTGAGATAGTTTGGAGATCCGAAGAAGAAAGGAATAAGTCGCAGGTGGCTTACCAGAGTAAGAAATCAACCGCTAGATTGAATTGACAACGCGCCAAAATAGGAATACTCTTAACTATGAGATTCCTTGGTTATATCTCCTCCGGACCCTCAGTCCTTGTGAGGTGTCTGTTTAGTTTCCGGCCGCCAACAGTAGGTTGATTCTTGTGGTTCCGCTCTGCAAAGGCGCGAATAATTCGACAAGAAAGCACAGGGAAGAAGGAATGAACATGACATACTATCGGGTTGAATTTATGACAACCTCCAGTCCCGCTCCACGAATCAAGAAGTTTCGAACCAAAGAAACTGCGGAGAAATACGCGAAAAAGGTTATTGGTCTGCTGGATGACGACGGTCTGGATTCAAGAGTAGCCATTGTTGCCACAGATAGGGAAGGTCAATCCAAATAGCTTTTCAGTGGGAGAACGAGTTTGAAAATGAGCTGTCCGACGTGTCAAAGCGAAATGTCGAGGAAATGGCAATCGCCACAAAGTCCCAAGACTGAACTAGCCGGGCGCGTGCAATGGAGTTGTAGCGTCTGCGGCGCAACATTCACGCGGCTGCAGCTACAAACTGCTACTGCCAAAGCTCCTCGTTAGCAACTCCGTTCTGAGCTTCTTACCGGCGGCCAAATTCTGCGCGGCTGCCAGCTTCACCGGAACATCACGACCCGCCTGCCACACGACCTTTCCAACAATGCGAATCGGGCGGCCTTTTCCGCGATCACGATCGAACCAAGTATCCGACCAAAACGTCCTCCAGCCAGTCTTTTCTCATGGAGAATCTCATTATTTCCCCGGGAATTGGACTGTTCTGCCTGCATTTCAAAGAATGGCCGCATGAAATTCTTTGACACATGCGAGCGAGGTGCTTTACAGTAACGCAATCTCATGTCGGCGTATAGCTCCATTTCCCGCGCGATGAATATGACAGCAGGCACAGGTGTGCTCACAAGCACATCCAGCGCAACATCGGGCGGGGGACGGATCGGCAACAGTTCATAAGTAGCTTTCGAGCAAAAAGATCCGAACCCACCGCCTCAAGGCTGGTGGGTTTTTCATTTTGCAGAACGATTGCGAAAGTGGCGCTGGTGCACGCTGATCGCAGGCACCCGCGACAAAGAGAGAGGAGGTTTTTCAATGCATCTTCGCTGTAGCAATGCAAGCTGCGCGGCAACGTTCGATCTTCACGCTCGGTCACTGTCGTGTGCAGCGTGCGGGGAATTACTGGAGGTGGTTGTCGATCCGGTGATCGACTCTCCGGCCGAACTTAAACGCGTTTTTATTGAGCGGAAGTGTTCTTACGATCCGCGGAACGTAAGCGGCGTCTGGCGTTTTCGCGAGTTCTTGCCCGGTCCGTATGACGAGATCGTCAGCACGGGTGAAGGCAATAATCCGCTGGTTGAGGGCAGGAAAACCGCAGAATGGGCGGGCCTGCGAAATCTTCGCTTCAAGCACCTCGGTTGGAATCCGACCGCGTGCTTCAAAGATCTGGGCATGACGGTCGGCATGACGGAGGCGGTGTTCGCCGGCACCAAAGTTGTTGGCTGTGCTTCCACCGGGAACACCGCAGCCTCTCTGGCGGCCTATGCGGCGCGGGCTGGATTGATCGCCAGGGTCTATTTGCCGGCGGGACAGGTGTCGACCAACAAACTTGCGCAAGCCCTCGATTTCGGCGCCGAAATCGTCCACGTCGATGGCAGTTTTGACGCTGCGCTAGAGCGGATTCTGGAGGAAGCAAGCGACAGCCTTTACTTCCTGAACTCGATCAACCCATTCCGGCTGGAGGGACAGAAGACCGTCATGATCGAGATGCTGGAACAGCTCGATTGGCAGGTCCCGGATTATGTGGTCGTGCCGGGCGGCAATTTAGGCAATAGCTCGGCCTTCGGCAAAGCCCTCGCCGAACTTTATGCAGCGGGATTTATCGACAAGCTTCCGCGGCTGGTGATTGTACAGGCGCAAGGAGCCAATCCGCTGGCCAGGATGTGGCGTTCAGGATCGGCAGAGCTTGAGCCGATAGACGAGCCGGAGACTGCAGCGACGGCAATTCGCATCGGCAATCCTCGCTCGTGGAAAAAAGCACTGCGTGCCGTCCGAAGCACCAACGGCTTCGTCATGGACGTTTGCGACGAAGAGATCGCCGAAGCCAAGGCCATGATCGGGCGCGATGGCATCGGCTGCGAACCGGCGTCAGCCACTACGTTGGCGGCACTTCGAAAATTGCGGGACCAGGGAAGAATTGATCGCGATGCTGCAGTCGTTGCGATCCTGACTGGTCATGCTCTGAAAGACACGGATTACATTTTGAAATCGCAATCGCGTGAAGTGGTAAACCAAGGAGTGTGTTGCGCATGAATGCCATCGCCATTAACCCTATCGAGGAAGCGGTGCCTGCCCGAAACATTGCAGAAAGTTTAGAGATCAGGGTGCCCGCTTCTATCGCCAACCTCGGCCCTGGGTTCGACACGCTCGCCGTTGCGGTGCAGCTCTACCTGAGGCTAAACGTAAAGATAATTCCAGGATTTGGAGAGCTGCACTTCCGCTTTATCGACCAGCGGCTCTGCGGCGACAACCACATCGAGCGCGCCTTTCGATTCCTTGCCAGCGAGCACATCAGCCGCTTGCCGTCGTTGTCGGTGGAGGTGCGGAGCGAGATTCCTATGCGCGCCGGACTCGGCAGCAGCGCGGCGGCCACGGTAGCGGGCCTTCGCTTGTACGAGGCAGTCGCGGGAGACTTGCCCATACCGATCCTGCTGAAGGCGGCTTGCGCTTTGGAATCGCACCCCGATAATGCTGCTGCGTCGCTACTGGGAGGCCTGTCAGTAAGCTGTCAACTAGGCGATGGAACGGTTCATGCTGCGAGTTTTCCCTGGCCGGAATCGCTGGCGTTTGTGGTTGCAACCCCGTCGTTTTCATTGACGACCGGCGAATCTCGCGCGGCACTGCCGACGCACGTTTCGCGAGCCGATGTCGTTTTCAATCTGCAGCGACTTGCGCTGCTTCTGCAGTCGATGCAAAGCGGAGATTATTCTCTGCTGAGACATGCCATGGGCGATCGCGTGCATCAACCCTCGCGGCAGCAGATTGTGCCGGGACTTGCAGAAGCGTTGGAGCTGCAGCATCGCGACCTGCTCGGCATTTGCCTGAGCGGGTCAGGGCCGTCCATCGTGGCTGTCGCGGCACGAAACCTGTGGGAGATCGGCGAGCTGGTGGGATCGGTGTACAACAAGGCCGGGATCGAATGTCAGGTCAGGATTTTGCAAGCGCACGACGAATTGGGAGAGCAGGCGCCGATTTCCCGGTCAGGTTTGTTGTGCTGTTAGATAACTGGGGGAGGCTTATTGCACCAGCTCAGCCTGGCGCAGGAAATCGTAATTTCCCGCCGGACCGATCACAATGCCGCGTACGCGATTGGTGTGCACCAGCACATTATCCAGATACCACAAATTGATGTAGGGGAGATCTTCGGCCAGGATTTGCTGGATCTCATCATAAATAATTTTGCGCTTCTGCTGGTCGAGCGTACTGCGTCCTTCTCGGATCAGCTCGTCAACTCGCGGATTGGAGTAGAAGGTGCGATTGGCGCGCTTGGGAGCGAAGCTCGATGTGGCGAACAGGTTTTCGAAGATATCAGGATCCTGATTGCCGCCAATCCAGCGCAGCGAGTGAATCTGGTAGGCCCCTTTGACGATGTCGGCCAGGAAGGTCGCCGATTCGAAAGATCGGATGTCGAGCGCGATGCCCACCTGGCGCAATTGTTGCTGAAGTACGGCAGCAAGCAACCGTGTCGACTCCTCGGTCGAAGTTTTCATGGTGATGTGGAAGCGCACGCCATCCTTCGAAGGATATCCCGCCGCATCGAGCAACTGCCGCGCACGTTCGGGATCGTGCGGATAGCGGTCCACGTTACCGTCATACGCCCAGTGCTGCGGCGGCAATACACTGTACGCCGGGCGCGCCTCGTCACGCAGCAAATAGTGAATGATCGGCTGAACGTTAATCGCATACGCAATCGCGCGGCGCACGCGCACGTCTTTCAGTATTGGATCGCGCAGGTTGAGTGCAATGTAGGCGTAATTGGTGCCCGGCGCTTCCATGACCGTGAGGTCGCGATCGCGCTTCAGGGTAACCACTGTGTCGGCCACGAGCGAGTTAATGGCGACATCGGCGCTTTGCTTGCGCAATTCTAGTGCGCGGGTGGTTGCGTCGGGAATGACCTTGAACTCGACCCGCTCCAGCTTCGCGGGTGTGGCCCAATAATTCGGATTGCGTTCGACGATGACATCCTTGTCCTGCTGTGCGCTGACGAAGCGGAATGGTCCGGAACCAATGGGATGGCGATTGAAGTCTTCGCCGGTCCCGTAGGGAACAATGCCCATCGCGCCGGACAAATTCCAGAGCAGCGGCACGAAGGGCTGCTTCAAATGAAAGATGACGGTGTGATCGTCGGGTGCATCGATGCGGCTGACGGAGGCGAAAGCGCCGGTTTTGGCGCTGCGGATCTTGCCGTTGATAAGCGAATCGAAGGTCCACTTCACATCGCGGGCGGTCAGCGGCTGTCCATTCTGGAAATGCACGTCGCGATGCAAATGGAATATGTAGGTCAGCGGATCGGGAGTTTCCCAGCTCTCGGCCAGCCAGGGTTGCACGTTGAAGTGGGCGTCGCTACGGGCTAACGGATCGAAAAGCAACTCGTCGATGCGCTGCGATTGAGCATCCACACCGACACGAGGATCGAGGTTCGTCGGGCTGCTTTCGATGATCATGACCAGCGTGTTGGGATCGGGCTTGCGCGCGCAGCCAGAAAGAAAGATAACCACAGAGACACAGAGACACAGAGGAAATCTATGCGAGTTCATAAGCTGTAATCCGTCGCCGCTGTCGTGGCTTCGGCTCCGACTTTTTTTCAATCCGAGGCTTTTA
>CAWFUE010000036.1:0-68543 GCA_963818905.1 uncultured Acidobacteriaceae bacterium | reverse complement strand
TGTTATGTTGGCGCCGTTTCAGCGTATTGCTGGCCGTTTGTTGACGATCTTGATCTCGATCGGCTTGCCCATGTCGGGAGTCATTATGGAAATAGCCGAGCCCCTGGAGACGCTTCTGGAAGATCTCGAGCCGGTTCTTGTCCAGAATCTCGCCGGGCAAGAGCCCCGCCATGACGGCCTCGCGGCGGATGACCTTGTCCTTGGTCCGCGTATTGCCGATGATCTTGAGCTCGCCGATCAGATAAGGCTCACCCTCGGTAATCTTGTAAACCAGGTCCACGACCCCAAGCTCGTTGGTGAACCGCGGCTCGTAATTGATGTCGGTGTCAATGCACCCCAGCGCGTTGTACCGGGATGTCATCAGTTTGAGATCGCCCTCGCGCACATCGTCGAGGAACGGTTTGCCGGAGTGGAGCTGCAACCCCTCGCGGAGCTCGGCCGTCTTGATCTTCTGGTTGCCCTCGAAGATCAGGTTGCGAACCTTGTAACGGGTTCCCTCGGAAATCACGAACGTCAAGTTGACATCGCCCAGACTCGCGCCGGGCGGGTCACGGGCGTGACCTTGACCTCGAAGAAGCCGTGTGACTGGTAGTAATCCATGAGCTTCCGCTTGTCTTCATCGAGCATGTCCCGGTGGTACTTTCCGCCCACCAGGCCCAGAATCGGCTTGCGGCTGGTGATCTTGGTCCAGAGCTGGGCGTCGGAGGCAAAGATATTGCCCTTGAAATCGATGCTGGCGATCTTGAACTTGGGTCCCTCGAAGATCTGAAACACGACCTTGACGTCGCCGACGTTGCCCCCTTCGACCAGCTTCACCTCGGCAAGCTCGTAGCCCTTTTCCTGATAGAGCCGCTGGATCTGCCCCAGGGCCAGCCGGGTCTTGGTGGGATCGGCGCGGTTGCCGACCTTGAGGTCGGTGTTCTCCTCGATTTCCTTGAGCGGCACTCCTTTCCGCCCCCGGAACTCGACGACCTTGAGCACGGGCATCTCGCGAACGCGGAAGATCAGAACATACTTGCCGCTCCTGGGCGGTGCTTCCTCGTACCAGCGACTGCACGTCGGAGAACCACTTGGTGCCGATCAGACTCTTGATGTCGGCCTCGACCTTCTGCTGGTCGAGCGGCTGCCCGGCCCGGCTGAGAAGCTTCGCCCGGACCTTCTCGGTGGGGATCGTGGCGTTGCCTTCGATCCGCAATTCCGTGACGGTTCCTTCGGGAAGCCTGTCCCCTTGCTGAGCACGGCTGCGCGTCACCAGAATTCCGGACGGATCACCGGCAACGAGTGCGAGCGCAGCCAGCGCAATCCAACGCGGACCCGGGTCGAGCAAGGCGCCGGACCGTCCCATGGTGAGACGACCGGCGAACCCGGGCTCGGAACCGGCATCGGCGCGAGGTTGGTGCACGCGGCCCGATGATCACGCGCCCCTCGGAAACCGTCCCTGGCGCCGAGGAGTATTGTTTTCCGGATCTTCCCATGAGCGATCGTTCCTGAAGCGAACCGATCAAGAGCCGCCTCACCTCACGCTCGCGTCGCGCTCGATGGACCGCCGGCCGCCACGGGCAGGAGAGCCATCTTCACGCGTCCGCTGGCCCGCGGTCGCGGGCATGTCGAGGCGGCGTTCAGGATTGGCCGATCATCCCAGTCGGAATCGAGGGAGCGACGATCGCACCCCCTGAGGTAGCCACAGCGACAGGATCTGAGCCTCGGGGCCATTCATCGACCCGGCACGCACCGCATCCATCCCTGGTCACGGTCCGGCCTCGGCCCTGGCGTCGCTGATCGAAGACATGACAGGCTCGGGACTTTTACCGCAGATCCTCGAATGACGCAAGAGGCAAGACCAATTCGATCCACGGAACGGCAGGCGTTGTCTCCGCGGCCAGCGATCCGTCGTCATCAGGACATCGACATGCCGTGGCTTGGGTTCCTTGAAGTGCTGCCGGAGTGACGGGTTCAGACCATAGCCCAGGCTCAGAAACTTGATCGGATGCAGGGTCCGCTTGGTCAACCCTTGTTCCATCTGAATTCGACATGCGCCGCACTCGGTGGCTCCAACTTCGATGTCGTCGTCCTTGAGCCGCCGGAGCAGGTCTCGCCCGGCGCGGAGCGAAGTCCGGAACTGGTCGCGGCCAAGACCGTAAGTCCCACCCATGCCGGAACAACCTCGATTGATGAATTCGACATCCAGCTCGGGGATCCTGCGGATCAGATCCAGGCCGGGCATGCCGACGTCGAGAGCCCTGAGATGGCAGGGTTGATGGTAACCGACCCGCGCGTGCAGCGGCTCGTGAGGCCGGGGCAACTGGCCGCGCACATCGAGGCCGGCGAGATACTGGCCCAGGTCCATCGTGTTCTGGGCGACGAGCTCGGCATCCAGGTCGTCGGTCAACTTGACGTATTCCTGACGAAGCATCGAGTGCCGCGGTCGGCTCGGAGCAGACCACCGTGTAACCGTCGCGGACGGCGTTGCCCAGAACCCGGAGGTTGCACAGAGCGAGGTCACGGGCGTAATCGATGTCGCCGACGATCAGCGGAGCCATGCCGGAGCTGCGCTGGCGGGGGGGCACGAACACGTTGACCTCGGCCTGGTGCAGGACGGCCACGACCGACTCGGCAAGCTCATGATCATAATAATTGGCGTAGACGTCGACGAAGTAGACCACGCGCGGGCCGGACTGATGAGGCCGCGGTCGGGCGAGCCCCAGGCGCTGCGCCCTGCGCGTGAACGGAGTGCGCCGGACCCGAGGCAGAACCCGATGCCGCGAGACCCCCAGGACCCGCTCGATCAACCAGCGGGCACTGCGCCGGGACATCAGGAAGTTGGAGATGATGGGAAACCGGCTGGCCAGCCGTGCCCACATCTCGAGCCGCGAAAAGACCCAGTCACCAGGCGGCAGCCCGTGATTCTCGACGAAGGCGGCCTTGGCCTCGAGCATCAGGCTCGAGACATCCACGCCCGCCGGACATTCGGGCTGGCAGAGCTTGCAATGGATGCAGAGGCCGGCGTTGGCCTTGAATTCCTCGCTTCCCCAGAGCTTGGGATCGACCTGCCCGGTGGCGATCTGCCGGATCAGATTGGCCTGGGAACGGGGCGTCGCCGCCTCACGGCGGTGAGCACGATAGCTCGGGCACATGCGCAGAGTCGGATCCAGGTTACGGCATTCGCCGCAGCCGTGGCAGGCCGAGGCCATCGCCAGTGCGCCGGGCTCCGGCCAGCGCAGAACCGGCAAGATCACCGAGCAGTCGCCAGCCGGCAGCTCGTCCTCCCGTGTCGACGAGCCCGATTCCTCGCCCGGCTCCGCACCCGCGTCTCGGCTTCCATGACGCGAAACGAACCCGAGCCCGTCGCCGTGCCAGGGCCTGCGGAGTGATGCCGAATCGTGCTCGAGTGCCAGGCGGGAGTGTGGGGAAGTGCTTCAGATCGCGTACCATCAGGTGAGGATCATCGCCGACGACCTTGCCGGGGTTGAGCAGGTTCGATGGGTCGAAGGCGTCCTTGATCTCGCGGAAAACCTGAACGAGCTCGCCGTACTGCCTGGGAAGGAACTGGGTCCGCGCCAGTCCGCAGCCCTGCGACGCCGAGATTGTGCCGCCGGCTTCGATCACCAGGTCATAAACCTCCCTGGCCAGCGGCTCGAGCCGGGCGCGGTCGCCGGGATCGGCCAGGTCGAGGAAGGGGCGAAGGCGAATCCGATTTGGCTGCCCAACGACGCCAATTTCGCCGCGACCAACACGGCAGCGCAGAAAGTGGAGCAGATCATTCGCCAGCAAGCTGAGCAGTGGGGCAAGGAGCATCCGGAAAAAGATGGTTCGCCGTCGCAGATTTTGCGCTACGTAACCACATGGGTCGGAGGCGGGAGCACGCGCTTCTGGTTCTCTGTCTCGCCGCAGCCGAAACAACTCAACTACGCCCAGGTTCTGGTACAGCTGACCAACAAGGACATCACTCCGAAGTTCGTCGACCAGGTGCAACCAATCCTCACCGCCCAATTACCCGGCATTCGCTGCGATTACCGGCAACTGCAGACCAATCCGATCAACTATCCCATCGAGATTCGCGTGGTGAGCCAGGCGGATGTGAGCTCGACCCACAGCGCGCAGGATATTGCTGTGATGCGCAAGATAGCGACGCAGGTCGAGGACATCGTGCGTGCCGCGCCCGAAGCGGCCCGGGTGCGCAATGAGTGGCAGAAGGATAGCTTTCAGGTCACTTTGAACGTCGATCCCGACCGCGCCAATCTGGCAGGCATCACGAATCTGGATGTGGCGAATTCCGCGACCAGCGCCATGAGCGGCACCACCGTTACCACGCTGCAGGATGGTGACAAAAATATTCCCGTCGTGGCGCGCCTCAAGATGAACGAACGCGCGCGGCTCTCCGATATCCAGAATCTTTACGTCTATTCGGCATCCTCCGGCGATAACACGAAGATTCCGCTGGTCCAGGTCTCATCCGTCGAGAACAGCATGGCGACGAACCGCATCATCCGCATCGACCACTTTCGCGAGATGTCGATCTTTGCCTTTGCCGGGCCGGGCCACCTGCCCTCCGAAGTCACCAATGTTGTTCTGCCGAAGCTGAAGGAATTCGAGAAAACGATGCCGCCGGGATATGCGATCACAGTGGGCGGCGAATACAACAAGCAGCAGGACGGCTTCCGCAACTTGAGTCTGGTCCTGGCGATTTCGGTGTTGGCCATTTACCTGGCATTACTCTTCCAGTTCAATAACGCTATCAAACCGATCCTGGTCTTCGCGGCAGCGCCTTACGGAGTGGCGGGCGCAATCTTTGGACTGTGGGTGATGCATACGTCGTTCGGCTTCATGGCATTCCTGGGCATCGCCAGCTTGATTGGCGTGATCGTCAGCCACGTCATCGTGCTTTTCGATTTCATCGAGGAAATGCATGCCAAAGGCGAGCCATTCGAGGAAGCGGTGATCGACGCCGGCATCATTCGCCTGCGGCCGGTCATGATTACCGTGGGCGCAACGGTGCTGGCGCTATTCCCGCTGGCGGCGCATGGTGGGCCGCTGTGGCAGCCGTTGTGCTATGCGCAAATTGGCGGCCTGACATTTGCCACGTTTATTACTCTGCTCCTGGTGCCCGTTCTCTACTCGATTTTCGTGCTCGATCTAAAGATACTGACCTGGGATACTGCCGAGAGCACGAAAGAAGACGCGAACAGCAAACTCCCTTCGGCGACTCCGGCGACGGCCAGCAGCTAGCCACAACACGGTTGTGCCGCATTCAGCCCACCTCATTTATACTGCCCCGAAAGCGGAATCTTGCCCGGAGCCAGCGCATCCACATAACTCTGTGCAGTTCTCCATCTGAAGCAAATGGCTGAAACGCTCCAATTCGTGGTGCAGTACGGCTACGCCCTGCTGTTCGTGTGGGTACTCATCGAGCAGGGCGGCCTGCCGATTCCGGCGACGCCGTTGTTGCTGGCAGCCGGTGCGCTCGCCGGACAAGGCCGCATGAGCATGCCTCTGGTGATACTGGCAGGTACTGCGGGCTGCTTCGGCGCCGACGTCTTCTGGTACTTCTTTGGCAAGCGGCGCGGAGCGATCGTTTTGAATCTGCTGTGCAGGATTGCGCTGGAGCCCGACTCCTGCGTTCGCCGCACCGAGACCAGATTCAGCAACTGGGGTCCGCGTACCCTGCTGATCTGCAAATTCGTTCCCGGCCTCAACACCGCCGCACCAGCGTTGGCGGGAATGGTGCGCGTTCCATATCCACGTTTCATCATCTTCGACCTTTTAGGCGCGTTGCTGTGGACTACCGCCTATTCGCTTCTCGGATTTATCTTCAGCCGGCAACTCGATCGCATTGCCAGAGACGCTCACCTGGTCGGGGGTTGGTTGGTGGCGTTGTTCGCCAGCGGTGTGATTGCCTATGTTCTTTATCGCTGGGCCGATCGGGAGCGCTTCCTCGCGCAGGTCAAGGGCGATCGCATCACGCCCGACGAGTTGAAGCACGAACTGGAAGCCGGCGAGCATCCCGTCATCATTGATCTGCGCCATCCGTTGGACGTGCTCACCGATCCCCGCACCTTACCCGGCGCTCTGCAAATCTCGCCTGAAGACTTGCCGGCTCGCCACAGCGAAATTACTCGTGACGTGGAGATCGTCCTCTTCTGTACTTGACCCAACGAGGCAACCAGCGCCCGGGTGGCGCTGCAACTTCGCAAACTTGGCATACGACGAGTGCGGCCGCTGTTGGGTGGCTTTCACGAATGGAAGCAGCTCGGGTTCCCGCTGGTGGCGATCCCCGAGCCGGAATCCCGCACGATTGCGTGATTAGGCCGCGCCCGCATCAGCTATCCCCTACTGCTTACGTTTGCGGATCAGGAGATCGAAACTGACGACCCCGTTCTCGTCCCGCATTCCCTGGACTGTGTATTCGCTGTTGATGTTGTACTCGAACTGGATGATCTCCTGCGCCGAGCGAGCCAAATCGGTAACGTACGTAAAAGTGATGTTGTTGGTAACCTGCTGCTCGACCGTAAGCCGGGCGTAGGGATCGTTCTCCGGACCGCCGAAGGCCGGATTGATGCGGATTGAACTCACTCCAAAGATCTTCGTAACGCGATTGCTGACAGCCTGATTGATGGCGGCACTGAGCAGGGAGCCGGTAGCGCTTTCGGCAAATCCAGGCGCTGGGTTCGCACCCATCGCGCTTTCGGACTGGGTGCTGCCAAAGGCAAGGAGCGAGATGATGTCGTCGCTGGACAGCGGAGGGTCGGAACGATATGTGGTATTCAGTCTCTCCATCGTGCCGTGCAATCCGATGGTGATGTCATAGTCGCGCACTCGCGTCGTAGCTTCGACGTCCAGCACGGGATCGATACGCAGAGGATTGGCAAAAGTGATGTCGCCGCGCTCCAGATGGTACTTCGAGCCGCCAATCTTGATGTCGCCTTCTGCGATGTTGACACGCCCCAGCAAGATCGGCTGCGCTCCTGTGCCGCGCAAACGAAGATCAATGTCACCCGACAGTTTGGCCAGCGAGGTCTGCACCGTGAGCTCGGGAGTCGAGAGGATGCGGACGTCGAGATGAAGATTATTAAGCGGAGACTTGGGATTCGGGATGCTGGGCGGTGCGGTTGCCTGCGAAAGCAGGTATTGCAGATCGTTGCTGGGGATTTGCGCGAATCGCGTCACCGTGATATTGCCGGTCGCCGTCGCGTTCTGCAGAGTCCCGGTCAGGTGCAGCGACTGATCCGAGGTAACGCTGATGCCTGAATAGCGGAAGCGAATGTCGTTGCCGTCGGCGGTCACGTTGAATCCGATGGTGCGGCCGTAGGTGACAAATCCGCCAAGTTTCACATGTCCGCCGCCCATGCGCCCCGCCAGGCTCTCAATCTGCAACCGGTCCTGATTGAACGTAAGCGTCCCGTTGAGGTCGCCCAAGGAGACAGGCAGGTCGATCATTGAAAGACCGGCATGAACCACTTGTAGCTGTCCTGTCATTACCGGCTCGGAAACTGTTCCACCGATATTGACGTTAACGTTGGATGAGCCGTAGGCCGTGAGATCCGGGTCGAGGGTTTGCGCCAGTTTCAGATTGAGATTGCCATTCGCCTGCAACTTCAGCGGTCGATCGTCTCCTAAGCCTGCCGTCCCCGTCAGGGTGAAGCGCGTGTCCTGGCTCACCAGGGTACAACGCTGCACGGTTACAATCTCATTTGCCAGGCTCAGTTCGACCGGGCCATCGCTCTTGATCGCGATGTGCTGAACCTCGACCGAGAACTGCTGAATGCTCAAATTTCCATGCAGGAGCTGAAGCTGCTTGAGAGGTCCACTGAGGCGCGCCTCGCCGTCCAGCGATGCCTGGCGCGTGACCTGGTTGCGCATGCCTTCCGGCAGAAACGGGTTGACATCCAGATTCGCGAATCGTAGGGTCGCGTTCGCCGGCATCTCCCCTTGCAAGTCGACATTGCCATCCAGCGTTAGCGTCGCCTTAGGGAAAATCGATCGGGCAGTCAGTGTCAGCTGCGTTCCGTGAGTGACTGCATCCGCCGCGAGATTGCCGATCTTGTCGCCATTGAGTACCAGACTCGCGACTTCAAGGTGGCCATTCACAACCGGCTGGTCCAGCGTTCCGGAACCTTTGACGGTGAAGTTAGCCACGCCCGCGACTTGCAGGTGCGGCCTCTGAATTTCGGGGATTTCGGCTAACTCAATGCTCTGCCCACTCAAATCGAGCTGAATATTTTTGCTCAAGAAGTTGTAGGCCGCGGAGCCGGAGACCTTGCCCCGTTCGGCCTGGAGATGAATGTCATCGAGCCGGCCCGCATGATTGGCAAATGAAATTTTCGAAGTCAGCGACAGGATGGGACGGCCATGCGCCTGTCCCTCGACCATTGAGAGCTGTCCGTGGACTTGCGGATCAGTCTCTGTCCCTGTAGCCTGCAGCGTGAAATTCAGCTTTCCGCCAACTGGGTAATCCGTGCCCATCACACGCTGCAGCTCGGTGATGTCAGCATTGTGCAGCGCGGCTTGCAAATGGAACTGCGAGTTATCGGTGAAGTTGCCCTTTTCCAGCGCAGAAGAACCGTCAAGATTCAGCTGCGCACCTGCTTCCTGCACCACGGCATGGTGCAGCGCCACTTCGGATTGGGAGTACTGTAGGTCAGCAGAAAAGCTGTCGATGTGGATCCGTCTAGCCTGCGGCACGGGCTCAAATTTAGGAGCGGGTTCAGGAGTTTTGGCTAAATGAAAAAATGATTTCTGTTTTGCCGGCGGTTGCGGTTTCTGCGGCGGCGCGGCATTCAAAGCGGGCGTGTAGATGTAGGTAAAGTTGCTGGCTTGCAAATGTCCGGCGATTTGAGGAGTTCGCAGTCTGCCATTCAGGCTTCCATTAAAGCTGGCGCTCCCGGCCAATTCGATCGGCAGAGGCGGGTTGCCCATGGCAGTCAGCATCGGCTGAAATTCAGTCAAGCTGGAGGTCTTGACATTGACCTTCAGCGCCGCCGTCGTATCCGATAACGTACCCATCGCCTCTACATGCGAGTGCGGCGTCGTCAGGTTCAGATTGGCTAGCTCAATGCGCGCCGAGCGCACGCCGTAGCGCCCACGGACGTCGCCGCCCACGGGCAATCCATTGGTCGAGGATTGTGCGGGAGCGGCGATGTCGAGCGCGAGATCGGCAAACGCGTCGGCCAACGACCCTTTCCACGCCAGATTCACCGAACCTGTGACGCTGCCCACCGGATTCAACTTCTCCAAAGGCAACGAGCGGCTCGACATCAGACGAGCCAGCTCGTTCAGAGAAAGACCGGCGACACGAAGTCGGGCTGAGCCCTGTTGCGATGGAACGCCAGCGGCTGTGACGACGCGCTGCGGTTGCGCAGGTTGCGCCGGACCCTTTTTGCCGACGCTCACAATCGCCTGTGGATTCGCCGGCCCGGCCGGCGTCAATCCAGAGATGAAGTTTCTGATGTCCGCGTCGCCGTTCACTTGTCCGCCGAGAAGCCGGGCAGCGATTCGCGTAAGCGCGAGGTGATCGTCGGCAACCGAGAAATTCGAGTTGAGGTTCGCCTTCCGCAGAACGATCGAGCCGTCCTGATAATCGAGGTCGCGCACTGCGATACGCCCCGTCGTCGCAAATGTGGCTGCGCCGGAATAGCTGGCCGAGCCATCGAGCAATACGGTGCCGCCGCCCAGCTGAGGTTCGCGAGTTATGGCGCCGAGCTGAGCGGCGCTGATCATGCTGTCGTAGGTGAACTGTATGTGGGGATTCTGGAAGTCCGTGACCTTTCCGGCCAGCTGCAGCGATGAATCCTGCGAGGTCAACTTGAGCGAACTGATTTCTGCCGCGTTATGCAAAAGCGTGAACTGCAGATCGGCTCGCGCCGGGATGTCGCGATAGTCCTGATACTTCACGTCGATTTTGCCGGCCTGCACATTGCCGTTGTAACGCTGAGCGGCGGCATCGTAAGTCATCGCGGCCACGACGTCATTCGCAGCGAAGTCGAGAGGGAGCTTGCGATCATTCAGCAGCAGCATGCCGTCGCGAACATCGGTACGGGCAATTGCCAGATCGAATAATTGCTGCACGGGCTCTGCATTGACAGCCTGCTTGACCTTGGGCTGCGGTGCGTTGTTCGTGCCGTCAGCGTAAACGATGACGTGAATGACGGGGCGCTGCAGTTCGAGCTGCTCGAGACTGAATCGTCTCTCAAACAACGAGATGATGTGCAGCCGAACCATCACGCGGTCGACATGAGCGTAGGGCAACTGGTCCGCAGGCTCGAGTCCGTGAATGGTGAGGCCATCGGCCTCGAAGGCAAGCTGCGACAAATTCCAATGGAACGAGGCTATCTCCACGCGGCCGCCGCTCGCCTCCTCGAGCGTAGCAATCAGCTTGCGACGAACATAATCTGCGAAGCTGGGACTGCGCAAATACCACGCGGCCGAGACAAAGATCGCGAGCAACACCACGCCTACCGCAGCGCCGATCCAGAGGCGCTTGTGCGAGCGGCGTTTTGTAAGCTCCTCAGCCATTCTTAGTTGCCGACGCCTCCGCTCGACTGATCTGGAGCGTTGATTCCCGGAATCGTAACCGTGCTATGGATATCCGCCTGCTGACGAAGATTGTGCAGCCATGCGTCGAGTAGCTCGTCGATGCGCTGCTGGGTCAGGAGCTCGCGAATTCGGGACTCCACTTGGTCCAATGGAATAGCCTTGCCGCCGTTCGCCTGCAAGTCGGGCAGCAACTGCTTCTGGTAATGATTCGCAATCTCTTCCTGATCGATGTGCACATTCGGGCGCAGCCTTACTTCGACGAAGTTCATCACCTGAACTTCTGTGCGCAGATGCTGCTTCACGATCTCCTCAGTCAGTCCATAGCGGGCGAGCAGTCGCTGCCATGACGGGTCGTCCTTTGCATTCGGCAATTGCGCCCGCAGCTTCGCAATATCCTGCTGCAATTGGTCGTCGGATGGCTGCATGTAAGTCGAGTCGCCCATCTGCGCTTTCAGCAATTGGCGGTCGATGATGTGCTGCAAAGCGAGAATCCGATCGGCGTCCGTTACCTGATCGAGAGGCCTCTGTCGCATGAACGCTTCGAAGGCGACGGCTTCGTTCCAATCGCTGCGAAGAATGGGATTACGGTTGACGCTGGCCACGATCGCCATCGATCACTTCACCGGCAAATGCCGGCACAACTGCTGCCAGGAACAGCAACAGAGAACAAATCGCGTAATGTAAAATTCGTTTCATTTAGAAAGTCTGTCCAATACTGAAAAATACATTGATTCGTCGCAGCGAATAAGTATCCGTTGCTAGGCAAACATTGTTGGTAGTTGCAGTACAAGCGGGATAGCGCGTCGGATTCAAGGCGTAGCCCAAGTCAAAACGCACCGGGCCGACCGGCGTCTTATAGCGCAAACCCATGCCAATGGCCTGCTCGTTGTAGCTGAAGTTGCAAGGCACCTTGCTATCCGGTACCGAGCAATTGGCAATCGACGCCTGATGGAATCGGAGCATCCCGCTGGCAATGTGATTGGCGGTGTCGAAGACATTGCCCATATCGTGAAAGAACACGAATCCCAAATTGTTGCCGACAAACGGCAACTCCACGGGAGGCGTACGGATCTCAAGGTTGTTCACGAAAAGTCCCTGGCCGCCGATGGGATAGCCGGTCACCGTGTCACGGGGGCCGGCCTGGTTAATGGAAAAGCCGCGCAGAGAGTTGCTGCCACCGGCGAAGAACAACTCCGGCAATGGAATCTGCGTGGCTTCTACCGGAATGGAGTGGGGCGGAAGCTTGCTGAGATCGAGGAAGTCGTTCGTCCCATATGGCTTCTCAATTCCGATCTGGGTCTGCCGGGCGAAGACCCAATGCTTCTTGAAGGTGTAGTAGGTCGAATTGTTGAGCAGCGCGCGACCGAAGTTGGTCTGCGATCCTAACGCGCTGGTCGCCAGCCCCAGGTTTAGTCCGTTGTAGGACCCTTTTGTAGGATTGATGGGATCGTCCCGCTTGTCCCGTATGCCAGTGAAGGTTGGCATCGCGATAAAGACCGGTGTCGAGTACAGGGAGATCAGCGTAGGGTCGATGACCAGGCTGTTTTGATCGACCTGTACGCGCTGAAAGCTGAGTCCATAGAGAAACGTTGTATAGCGGTTGTATCGCTGCTCGGCCTGGACCGAGCCTCCCAGCCGGTTGGAAGCGAAAGTGTTGACGTCGACCGTGTTGTCGTATAACGCGCTGACGATGATGCGCCAGTTTTCACGATGGAAAAGGCGCGGCGCATCGTAGGTTGCCAGTCCTCGACGGGTGAGCAGACCAAGCCTGCCTCGCAGACTGAACGTCTGATCGCGCCCGAACAAATTCAGGCGAGTGATCTCCAAAACTCCGTTGGGACTAATTCCGGTCGCGCCTTGCGGATTGCTGGTGGTGGGAATATTGCCGGTGGCAAACTCGATGCCTCCGCCGTAGCGAAACGTCCATCGGCGGGCTTCGTGGATGTTAAACAGTACGTCCTTCGATGGCTCCTGCCCGTCGGGATTCTGCACCGCCATATCCACTTCGTTGAACAAACCCAGCGCGTAGAGCCGCCGCTGCGAGGCGACCATGCGATTCTGGCTGAGCGGATCGCCAGGTCGAATCCGCATCTGCCGATCGACGACATAGGGACGGGTGTGGTTCAGACCAGTGATCAGAACACGATCGACAAAAACCTGCTGGCCTTCGACGACCTTGTACACCACATCCACGCGTGGAGGCTCGCCGGCAACCGGCGTGGCTGAGGATTCGAACTGCACATCGGGAAAGCCGCGGTCGTAATAGTAGAAGGTGATAGCGTCGCGATCGCTGACGACGTTGGCCTCGCTGAAAGGCTGTCCTTTCACATTGGTTAAAGTGGCATCGATTCTCGGCAGGTTATAGCTGCTCGCGCCCTCGACTTTCAAATTGGCAACCAGGGTCTGCGGACCTTCGTCGATGTTGATAACAACCTGCATTTCATTTTTCTTACCTTGATAGTTATCGTTAAGATCACCATCGACCTTGACGTCCAGGAATCCGTTTGACTGGTACAGGTATTTGATTGCGGTCACATCGTCAGTGAGCATTCGCTGGCTGAAACGGCCGTTGGGCAGAAGCAGACTTGAGGGCTCGATGCTCATGCGCTCACGGATGGTAGCGGTATCGAAATATTTATTTCCTTCCACCCTCACCGATACAAGCTTGTGCCGAATTCCGGGATCGATGATGTACACAATGTTGAGGTGGTTCTGTTCTGCGACGGGATGCCGCTCAACTGCGACCGTGGCGTCGAAGTAACCACGGGTTTGCAGGTAGTTCTGCATATTGCGGCGACCCTCGTTCAGGAGATCGTCGTCAACGGAGTTCTCCTGATACACCGGGACCAGTTTCTTGAGCTGTCCCTTGCTGATGCTGTCGCCCTCACTGGTGATATCTACGGTTGGACCCTCATCCACCTGGAAAACGTAGTCGAGCCGGTGGGTATCGGGGTGATATTTCCGGTCGACCAGAGAGACCTGTGCTTCCAGATGGTCATTCTTCTGGTAATGCTTGCGCATACGTTCCAGCGCTCGCGTAACCCGCTGCGGATTGACCTTATCGCCCGCTTTCAATTTGGTGAGACTGCGAACCTCGCCGGGAGGAATACCGGCATGGCCTTCGATGCTGACGTTGCCGATGCGCGCCAACGGACCGGGAACAGTATGAAAATGAATGGCCATTTGGCTGTCTTTCGGGTTCGGCTCAAGCTGGTAGGTGATCTGCGCCTCGTAGTATCCATAGTCGGCAAAGATCTTCTTCATGCGATCGATGGAACTGACGACCTTGTCTTCGCTGAAAACAGCCCCCAAATCCAATTGACTGGCGGCAATTAGCTGGTGAGGCTGAGGAGGAGTTTTCTGCGGCGTGCCGTCGACCGTGATGACTCCGTTGAAGTAGTTTTCGGTCAGATCGAAAATCAGCTTGACCTGATTGTTCGAAGCGGGCTCGGCTTCCACCTGCAACGACGCAAAACGCCCGGTCGCGTAGAGCGCCTCGATACTCGCGCGCAGCTTTTCCCGGTCGAGCGGCTCGGCGGTCTTCTGCACCAACAGCGGACGCAGCATAGCAACGTCGGTGCCCGCCGCTCCCCGAAACGCGATGGCAGTGACGATTTCACCTTCATACTTCGCCGCGGCGTTCGTTTGATTGCTGTTCACCGGCGGCGCGCTTTGGCTGGAAGAGCTGGACTGCGACGCAGCCCGAGGTACAGGATGAACATCCTGCGTCTGCGCCGACAGAGTCATGAGACCGCAGAAGACGACAAACGTACACAGCGATGGCGAGATCGGCGTCCTCAAAACCTGCCCTTCAGCCCACCCGTCCCTTTGCAGAATCTTGCGTCGAGTCTGCTAAGTCATGATTGCCTGCGTACTTGCGTGTAAAGCGCGGCGCAAGCGGTGACCTCTCCGTTCAACCCTGGGAACCCGCAAATGATGTGGAATACCTATAATAAACGCTGAGGGCGTTGCTTCGAACAAAGCAACGATCCGGCAGTGTCGTAATCCTGCAAGTTTACGATCCCGCGTTTCGCGCCGATCACGGGTTGAGGTTTAGAAGTTGAAATTCACAGAGCGATATTCCCGCCAGATTCTCTTCCCGCCAATCGGAGAGGAGGGACAGAAACGGCTGGGCGAGTCACGTATCGCCGTCGTCGGCTGCGGCGCGACAGGGTCCGCTCTGCTATCGCTGCTGGCGCGCGCTGGCATCGGATACCTGCGGATTATCGACCGCGATTATATCGAGCCCAGCAATCTGCAACGGCAGATGCTGTTCGATGAAGCCGACGCTGCGGAATCCTTGCCTAAGGCAATCGCCGCGGCGCGCAAGATTGCGATGTTCAACTCCGATGTTTCTGTCGAGCCGCGTGCTACCGATCTTACGCCCGACAATATCGAGGATCTGCTCGGCAATGTCGAAATCATCCTCGATGGAACGGACAATTTCGAGACGCGATATTTGATCAACGACTTCGCTGTGAGCAAAGGTTTGCCCTGGATCTACGCCGCCGGTGTCGCCAGCTACGCGGTGACGATGACGGTCTTGCCCGGCGAAACGGCGTGCCTGAGCTGCATCTTTCCGGATTCGCCACGTGGGATCGTCGAAACCTGCGATACCTCGGGCATTCTGAACTCAGCGGTAAATTTCGTGGCATCGATCGCCGCGACTGAGGCGCTGAAGCTGGCGGTTGGTGCGCGCGACAAACTTCGTCGTACCCTGCTGTCTTACGACGTTTGGACGAACGACTACGCTTCGGTCCGCGCCGACAAGCCACGCCCGGGCTGCCGCGCCTGCCAGGAGCACGACTTCGTTCACCTCGCCGGCCAAGGACGGCCGCACATCTCGCTCTGCGGGCGCAACTCGGTGCAGATTCACGAGCGCCAGCGCCCAATCGATTTCGCCGAGATCACACGCCGGCTCTCCCCCCACGGCGCTGTGAAGCACAACGAGTTCATCCTGAAATTCTGGCACGATCCCTACGAGCTGACCTTGTTCCCCGACGGCCGCGCCATTATCAAAGGTACGACCGATACGGCGATCGCGCGCAGCTTGTATGCGAGGTATGTGGGATCGTAACGCAAGAAGTGCGAGCTACCATTGATTATCCAAGTAGCCGGAACAGCTATGCAACACTTTAGTGTCGGTACATTTCTATTTCATGCAACACTATTTTGCTATCGCCTATGAATCGTAAAGTGGTGGTTAATTGCGTCAGGAGGCCGCAGGAACGACGATCGGTTGGTGGGAAGATCTGAGAGCCGTCCAGAGCGTCCGAAGCGCTTAGAACGCAGCCAATGCGTCTAGTGTCGACTTCCCGATTTGGGACGTTCTCAAACGCGTTAGCAAAAACTTCACACGCTGCTGAGGGGCTGCGGAAAGCAGATCCCTCGCCGGCCTGAAGGGCCTCTTCGGGATGACAAGTCCAACGGACTTGTAACGGCTCTGACAGCAAATTGCTAATTGCTTCCCTTATATGCTGTTCCGACACTGATGTTGCGGAACCGCGCCGGCGCTGCCCCGTGGCCGGTTCCCATCACCTGTTGCGGCTGGCCTTTGCCGCAGTTCGGCGTACCCCACAGCGTCCATTGGTCACGGGAGCAGATCGCATCCATCGAATTCCAGAACTCGGTCGTGATCCCCGAGTATGAGGGATTCTTCAACATGCGCCGGCGTTTGCCGCCGACGATCTCCCAGCCCACCTCGCAGCCGAACTGGAAGTTGTAGCGCTTGTCGTCGATCGACCAGGAGCGGTTCGTTTTCATCAGGATGCCGAGTTCGGTGGAAGCGATGAGTTGCTCCAGCGTCAGCGGCGAGTCGCCTGGCAGAATACTGACGTTGGTCATTCGCACGATTGGTAAGCGGCTCCAGCCTTCGGCGCGCAGACATCCTCCGCTGCGCGTTGCGCCGATCGCGGCAGCGGTATCACGCGAGCTCAGATATCCGGTGAATAGTCCGTTTGTAATGATCGGCGTACATTGCGCGGCGACACCTTCATCATCGTAGGCGAACGTGCCGAGGCCGGGACCGTGAGCTTCCGTTGCATCTGCAACGACATTCACAATTTCGCTGCCGTACTTCAGTTTGCCTAACTTGTCGAGAGTGAGAAACGACGTGCCCGCAAAATTGGCTTCCATCCCAAGCACACGGTCGAGTTCGATGGGATGGCCGATCGACTCGTGAATCTGCAATCCCAGCTGACCCGACTCCAGAATGATGTCGAATGTGCCCCGGGGACACTGCTCGGCCGAGTGCAGCGCGACTGCCTGTTCGGCGACTTCGGGAGCATGTTCCAACAACTTCAGCTCCTCGATCAGCTCGTAGCCCCGGTTCTGAAATTGCCCACCGAAAGAGTTGGGATAAGAGCGCTTCTGAATCTCAGTGCCTTCGTAGGAATGCGCGGCAAATCCTGCACCCGACGCAGTAATCGTCTGATGAATCTCCGAGCCTTCGGTGGAGAAGAACCATTGCTCGTAGCGGCGGAAGTTCATGTTCGTCTCCGCCAGGGTCACGCCCTTCACCTTGCAAAGCTCGGCATCCACGGCGAAGAGCAGCTCGAGATTTTTCTCGATCGAAATGGCGAATGGATCAATATCGCACGGCGATCTCCAGTCAGCTTTTGCAGGTGGCTCGGGAGCCATGCGCAATTCCTGCGCCTTGACGCGGGATGAAGCTTTCGCAATGTCGACTGCTCGCGCGGCGCAGCTCTCCACAGCCTCGCGCGACAGCTCACCGGTAGCCGCGAAACCAAAGGCTCCATTGGCGATGACCCGGATGCCGATGCCCAGCGATTCGGAGTCGGAAGCAGCTCCGATTCTGCCGTTCTTGGTCGCCAGGGAGCGATTCCGTTCATCGACGATGCGTGCTTCGGCCAGCGAAGCGCCGCGCAGCTTAGCCGTTTCCAATGCCCATGAGGCGATTTCTTTCATCTATGGTCTCCGAGTTCAAGATGATATCGTGTTCGGCATCAGAGCGCTGGGTTGCGCTGCTGAAGGGAACAGCTGGCGGCTGGGGCTAGGTCCGGCAGTTCCGGTGAGCACGCCTTCACGGGCTGCGGGAGAAATTCGATTTCTTGCTGCTTTGAAGGGGCGCGGCTTTAGCCGCGCCGTTGCAAGTCTCTTTCTTTTGTCATCCCGAGGAGGCCTTCAGGCCGACGAGGGATCTGCTTTTGATTTCGGCAGCCTGTTCAGGCGTGCCGAACGGGAGCAAGCAATAGACCTGGGCTACAGCTCCTGCAATTGGATTCTTTAAGGTTGAACAGTTTGACAAAGACTTGGAACAGCAGATCCCTCGCCGACTAAAGCCGGCTGGTGATGACAAAAATTAAATGTCATCTGACGGCGCACCTGAAGGTGCGCCCCTTCAACATTCGAATTACTAAATGGCCGCCACTATCAAGATCGTGAACCTGAAAGAAGGCATGCCCAGCGTGGAGCAGGCGCGCGCTCGTCTGCACAGCGAATTACAGACTGCGCAGCAAAGTGGCATGAAAGTACTGAAAGTCGTGCACGGTTACGGTTCCACGGGCGTGGGCGGCGAGCTGCGCATTGCACTGCAATCGACCTTGCGTCAGATGGCGACCCGAGGAGAAATCCGCGACTGCATCTTCGGCGAAAACTGGCGAACCAGTGACGAGCGCACATGGGAGCTGCTGAAACGAATGCCGGAGTTGAAGAGCGACAGCGACCTGGGCAAAGGCAACAAGGGGATCACGATCGTTCTTCTGTGAGAACGTTTCACCTGGATACCCATCCGCACATTCATTGCAACCCCTTGTCGCGTGTGCTACTTTCAAGAATGGTTAGAGGTACGCTTTGCGCGCACAAATGCCCGCTGGGCTGAACCGCAAAGAGGCCGAGATTTACGCCCGCCTCGATCCGGAGCGGCTGCCCCACCACATCGCCATCATCATGGACGGGAACGGCCGCTGGGCCAAACGCCGCCACCTGCCACGCATCGCCGGACACCGCTCCGGTGTCGCTGCCGTGCGTTCCACGGTCGAGACCGCTGCGCGCCTCGCATATTCCCGCTCTCACGCTGTATTCATTCTCCGCCGAAAACTGGAAGCGGCCCAAGGGCGAAGTCCAATTCCTGATGAACCTGCTGCGCCGCTACCTGAAGATGGAGCTGCCGACGCTGATGGAGAACAACATCCGGCTGCAGTACATCGGCCGGCAGCAGGAGCTTCCGCAGGAAGTGCAGGAGCGCATGTCGTGGGCGCGCGAGATGACCGAGCGCAATACCGGCATGGTACTGACGCTGGCGCTCAATTACGGCTCGCGCACCGAACTGGTGGACTGCTTCAACGCGCTGGTGAATGAGGCCTCGCGCAACGGCGGCATCGAGCACCTGAAGATCGACGAGCGCTCCATCGCGCGCCATCTTTATACCAACGGCCTGCCCGAGCTCGACCTCGTCATTCGCACCAGCGGCGAGATGCGCCTCTCGCAACTTCCTGCTGTGGCAGGTAGCCTACGCCGAGATCTACGTCACCGAGACGCTGTGGCCCGACTTCCGCGGCACCCAACTGCTGGAAGCCATCGAAGCCTTTCAGAAGCGCGAGCGCCGCTTCGGCGGGCTGGTCGGCGACAACGGAAACTATTCGTGAAGCGCGTCCTCACCGCAGTAATCCTGATTCCAATTGTTGTGCTGGCGCTCTTCCGGGCGCCGCTGTGGCTGTTCACGCTGCTGGTGCTGGGCGTGGCGCTGCTGGCGGCGAAAGAGTATCTTGGGCATCATGAAGGCGCAAGGCTTTCGGCCCATGTGGATAACCAGCTACCTTCTCCTGACTTTATTGTTTGCGATTTCCTATTCGGTCACTTGGCTGTTCACGAGCTCGCCCATCGGCCCGATCCTCGGAGTTGCCTTTGTTTCCCTTGTTTGCTATCTGCTCACCGCTGATATTTCTGCTGTTTAGCCTGGCGCGTAATCCGATTTCGCAAGCACTACCAGACGCAGCCATATCCTACTTGCTACTGCCGTACGTAGGTTTCACGCTAGGCTTGCTTCCCTTATTAAGGGAGTTTCCGAACGGGCCGCTCTATGTTCTCTATCTGATGTTGCTCGTATGGTGCGGCGACATCGCCGCCTTACTATGTCGGGCGTGCAATCGGCAAGCCACAAGCTCGCACCGCGCATTAGTCCGGGAAAGACATGGGAGGGCGCAATTGCATCAGTCGTCGCAGCGGTGATCGTTGGACTTCTGCTATTCCACTACATCAATCCCATCGCGGCTGGCTTCCGTAGTGCACATCTACTCCTCGAGCCCATTCCGGATCCCTATTTCTCGACCCCGGGTTATGTGCCGCACACATTTCTGCTTGCGCCGTTGTGGTTCGTGGCGGTTCTCGCGGTGTGCGTCAACGTTGCAGCGCAACTAGGAGACTTGGTGGAATCGGCGCTCAAACGAGGAGCGGGGGTAAAGGATTCCGGAAGCTTATTGCCGGGCCACGGCGGCGTGCTCGACCGCATCGATGCGCTGCTGTTCGCTTTGCCCGTCGGCCTGGTGTTCAGCCTATTAGGGATGATCGAGTACTTTAAGCAGCGATGATTGACCGCTTCAAGCAGCCGGTTTGTATCGGGCATGAGTTTACTCGTGCCGAAAGCACAATTACTTTGTGTCATCCTGAGCGCAGCGCCCGCCTTGGTTTTCCAACCCGCCGCACTTATGAGTCGGACGGAGCTGCAGTCGAAGGTCTGCGGTTTGCAGCAAACCATGGATTCCAGCATGTATACAATGTATACTGCCTGGAGGAGAGCTTCTTATGAGGGCAGGCAGCATGGTTCATATTCGCGTGGACCAGAAGGTAAAGGCGAAGGCTGCGAAGACGCTGGCCTCCATGGGCTTGACGGTTTCCGATGCCGTGCGGCTCTTGCTGACCCGCATCGCATCGGAGAAAGCCCTTCCCTTCGAGGTGCGCGTTCCCAACCCGGAGACCGCTGCGGCCATGGAAGCAGGCGAGCGCGGCAAGGTATCCAAAGCCACCAGCGTGGTCGGGATGATGGCCGATCTGAATGCGCGCGATTGAATGGACTGCGGCCTTTCGACGCGACTACAAACGTACCAAGGCTACGCCCAGGCACAGGGACATCGAAACCCTGCTGCCTGAAATCGTCGGCCTGCTGTCCGAGAACCGGTCGCTCCAGCCGAGGCACCACGACCATGCTCTTGGCGGCAACTGGAAGGAGCATCGCGAGTGCCACTTGAAGCCGGACCTGCTGCCTGATCTACAAGCTCCCTGACAATGAAACTTTACGGCTGGTCAGGATGGGTTCGCACAGTGAGCTGTTCGCCGGGTAAGCTTAAGCATTCATGAAACGCATCGCCATTCTCGGTTCGACCGGCTCCATCGGCAGGAGCACGCTCAGCATCGTGGAGAGCTTTCCTGATCGCTTCTCCGTCGTCTCGATGGCGGCGGGCAGTAATGTCGAGCTGGCGTTCGAGCAGGCGCGACGCTGGCGTCCACAGATCATCTCGATGGCGACCACCGAAGCTGCCGACCAGATCGCGGACAAGCTGAAGAAAGTCGGCCTGAGCAGCGACATCCAAATCACTCACGGATCCAAAGGAACTGTGCAGGTCTCCACTCATCCCGATGCGGATTTCGTGGTTAGCGCGATTGTCGGCGTGTCCGGACTGGAAGCTACTTACGAAGCCGTGAAGGCGGGCAAGACCGTCGGCCTGGCCAACAAGGAATGTCTGGTTACGGCAGGCGATCTGATCACTGCAGAGGCTCGCAAACAAGGCAAGCCGCTGCTGCCCATCGATAGTGAGCACAACGCCGTCCACCAGTGCATGCGTGGCGGACGTCGCGACGAGATTCATCGTATCTGGTTAACCGCATCTGGCGGTCCATTTTTTCATACCCCGGCCAGCGAATTCTCCAATATTACGGTTGCTCAGGCGCTCAATCATCCCACATGGAAGATGGGCAAGCGCATAACGATCGATTCGGCAACCCTGATGAACAAAGGCTTCGAGGTGATCGAGGCCTGCCGTCTTTTCAATCTGCCTCCTGATCACGTAAAGGTGCTGGTTCATCCCCAGAGCACGATTCACTCCATGGTTGAGTTCGTCGACGGCAGCTTGCTTGCTCAGCTTTCAGTGACGGATATGCGGCTGCCGATCCTATACGCCCTGACGTATCCCGAGCGCATCGAATCGGAACTGCGCTTTCCGGTTGACGAACTGCGGCAGCTCGACTTCGCTCCGCCCGACCCTGATCGATTTCCCTGCTTACGTTTGGCTTACGAGGCAGTCGAAGCCGGAGGGGCGAAGACCATCGCGCTGAATGCCGCGGATGAGGTCGCGGTCGCGGCATTCCTCGAAGGCGGTATTGGCTTTCTGGATATTCCAGCTACAATAAAGTTAGTGGTCGGCGAAACGCCGGCGCGGGTACCGGAATCTATTAGGGAAGTGCTGGAACTGGATGCCGATGCCCGGCGTCGAGCCGAGGTGGCAGTCAGCAATCAGCGGTCAGCGGTCAGCCGGTGAAATTTCTGCTATGGGCAGGCAGCCGGGGCCTCATGGTTGTGGAGTGGCAGTAGGCTTCGGCTTTCAGAGAGACCAGTACGGACTGACGCGTTTGGTTTTGAAGGGGCACGGCTTCAGCCGTGCCGTCCGGAGGGCAATCATAATGGCCTTTAGGCCCTGAGGGCTTACTTCCTTAGCGACTAAAGCCGGGAATCTCGATTAGGCATTATCGGCACGCCTGAAGGCGTGCCCCTTCAAAGCAGTGTGACACCCAGTTGTGGCATCGGATTTAGCGGACTCCCCAAGTAAAGAGGTTTATGGAATCGTTTCTGATCGCGGTGGTTTCTATGGCCGTGGTGCTCGGGATCATGATCCTGGTGCACGAGTTCGGCCACTACGCCGCCGCCAAGTATTTCGGTGTCCGCGTCGATGTGTTTTCCATTGGCTTCGGCAAACGGCTGTGGGGCTTCCGTCGCGGCGAGACTGACTATCGCGTCAGTGCGCTGCCCCTGGGCGGCTACGTCAAGATGGCCGGGGAAAATCCGCTGGAGTCGCGCAGCGGCGCGCCGGACGAATTCATGTCGCACCCGCGCTGGCAGCGCTTTGTGATTGCCGTAGCTGGTCCGGCGATGAACATCCTGCTGGCGATTGGCCTGCTGACCGGCGTTTACATGGTGCATTATGAGCGGCCGCAGTTCTTCGATCAGCCGGCGGTTATTGGCTGGGTGCTGGACAATTCGCCCGCAGCCAAAGCCGGCATTGAGCAGGGCGACCGCATCGTTCGCATCGACGGTGAACACAATCCCACATGGGAGGACGTCATTCTCAAGGTGATGATCAGTCCCAAGGAACCGGTCGACGTCGCCATTCAACGCGGCAACGACATCCTGGAGAAGCAGGTCAAGCCCGATCTTGAAGGTTCCGGATTCGACGAGTATGGCAGCGTTGGCTGGCAGCCGGAGCAGGCGGTCACCGTCACCGAGTTGGTACCGAATATGCCGGCGGTGAAGGCGGGCATTCAGCTCAACGACCAGATCATCGCCATTGACGCCACACCAATGCGTTCGGTGTTCTCGATCATCCACTACCTGCAACAGAACGGCGATAAGCCAGTGGACGTGACGGTCGGCCGGGACGGCAAAGAACTGCACTTGACCATGACGCCGGTGCAGACCGAAGAGAACGGCCAAAAGGGTTACCGGCTGGGCTTCCTTATCGCCGGCCCAGTCAAAGTGGAAAAGCTGCCCTTCGCGAAGGCGTTCAACATGTCTCTGCAGGAGAACAAGAAGTTCTCGCTGCTGATGGTTGATCTTATCGAGAAGCTGGTGGAGCGGAAGGCTTCCATCAAGCAACTGGATGGTCCCATTGGAATCGCACGCGCCTCCGGGGACGCCGCGCGGCAGCCGGGCTGGACACCCCTGCTGGGGCTGATGGCGATGATCAGCCTGAACCTCGGCATCGTCAACCTATTGCCGATTCCTATTCTCGACGGCGGCATCATCATGCTGTTGATCATCGAGTCGATCATGCGACGCGATATCAGCTTGCGAATCAAAGAGCGGATTTACCAGACGGCCTTTGTGTTCATTGTGCTGGTATTCGTCGTCGTTATCTACAACGATTTGATGAAAGCCTTGCCGGGATTGGCGCAACGGCTTCCCTAAGAGCGGTTTCAAGTTTCGAGTTTTGATATGAGCCGGGGCGCATGACAGCGCCCCATTTTCCTGCGCTCATGACTCGGTTCTATTGCAATCGCTGTTTGGAGTTCCGGGTTTCGACCATTTCTGCGTCACGTGGCCAACGAAAAGGAGTCTCATACTGACGCTACCCTCGCTGAGATTCCTGTTTGCTTGATTCGACGCGGAGGCACTAGACTGGCTCAGCGCCCTGCACGAAAACGCCTATGGCTGCCACCGTCTTCCGCCGGTCGCATCAACTGACTACTGTGGAGATCCTCGACCTCAGACACTTCTCATCCGTCGATCTGCGTTCCCTGCTTCAGGAGGAGGTCGAGTCGTGGGGCGGTCTGCTGTCGTGGGACTATCGCAGCTCCGCCGACATGATTCTCCGCTACGTGGATGCCAAGATCCTGCCGGGTTACGCAGCGGTCGAGCGGGGCAACATCGTGGGCTATGCGTTCTTCGTTTACGAGGGTGGCAAGGGTGTTGTGGGAGACTTGTTCGTATCGCCACGGCGCGGCGATGCTCGTCAGATCGAGTCACAGATGGCCGAGCATGTAGTCGAGACGTTGCAGCAATCGCCCGGTGTTCATCGTGTGGAGGCGCAACTGCTGACTCACCCGACCGGCGAGTTGTCCGCCGTGTTCTCTTCCGCCGGGTTTCAACGCTATCGACGCCTATTTCTCGCCCTGCGGTTGCGCGGCGCCAACGCTCCGAACATTCCAGCGATGCGGCTCGCACAGGACGTTCAGGTCCGGCCCTGGATCGAGCAGGACTATCAGCCGGCCGCCGGAGTAATCACCGCTGCCTACCGCGCACACATTGATTCCGAGATCAACGATCAGTACCGCACCCACGCCGGCTCCATACGCTTTCTGAACAATATCGTGCGTTTCCCGGGCTGCGGTGTCTTCGACGCCGAATCCTCGTTTTCGGCCATTCACCGACTAACCAATACGCTTGTCGGATTGATATTGTGTTCGCGCGTGAAAGACGACGTCGGCCATGTGACGCAGGTCTGTTTGTTGCCCGAATACCGGCGGCAGGGCATCGGAGAGAACCTTATTGCCTGCACGGCGAACGCGCTGCGCAACCGGCAATGCAATTTGCTGACGCTTACAGTCACCGAGATGAACGAACGCGCCGTCGATCTCTACAAACGGCTCGGGTTTGTAGAGATGAGCGTGTTCGATGCGTTTGTTTGGGAAGGGTGAAGGAAGCAGGATTTCTACAGGCCAGATTGGGTGGAGCGCGCCTTCAGGGGCATAACGGATGCAGTTTGTTAAGAGCATCGGCTTCAGCCGCTGAGGTAAGCGCCGGAACAGCCTCCTAAGAAACCCGAAACAGCAGATCCCTCACCGACTAAAGTCGGTTCGGGATGACAATAATAAAAAGCTTGCAACGGCGCACCTAGAGGTGCGCCCCTTCAAAACGGCGTGAAACGGACTTTTTCAGCAAGGCGTGCTCCACCGTGCGCGATTCTCTACTGCGAAGCTTTCGCCCTTATCGCGATTTCGTGTAGGTGACGGTCATCACCGGCTTCAAGGAGCTGTCATCCGGTCCGCTGGCCATCGTCATGATGAACGAGTCAGGCTTGAAGTCGGAATAGGTGAAAGTAGTCACCGCATCCTGACCATTCATCTCGCCCTCCATCCTCGAGACGAAGTTGTTGCCTTCCCAAATCATTTTGCCGCTGCTGTCGCATCCGCCAGGCGTCATGCTGTCGCACCAAAGGCCGCGATAGGACTGCGCTTTGGAATCCCACCAGAACACGCCGAAGCCGCTGAAGTTGGTGCCAATCAGGCCACTGGAATCGTAGTTTTCGAGCAGCGACATACCGCCTGGGCCGGCCCACAACTTCGCCGTTCCCTTGCCGGCGCCGCCCTTAGGGAACATGGGGCCCGGGTCCGCTTTCTCTGTGACGGTCCAGTCACCTGCCATCAGCTTGATCAGTTTGGTCATTTCCGGAGCGGGACTGGGCGTCTGCGTCTGCAATGCCTTCGGAATGGACTTGGGTTTTAGCGGCGTCGGTTTGTCCTGCGCCGCCAGAGCTGTGCAACTAAGGGTGAGCACCGCCGCTAGAAATATTCCGCCAACGCTGCGATTCATACTCCCTCCTGAGGGCATAATCTGCGGCAAGGATTTTATAAGAAAACAAGGCCGGCAGGAATTGCCCTCTTCGAAGGAAGAATTGCGGCGACAAATCCTGCTGGTGAGCGAGCCTACCTCTGATCTTGCCTAACCTGTGTTATAGTTTTTGAAGGTTAGGAGGAACAGGATGTCCGATGTTCAACGTATCCTTGATCACTACGACGGCGTGCTGAACGGCAACGCGTGGCACGGCGATCCTGTTTGGCAGGTGCTCGATACGATCTCTGCGGAACAGGCCGCGTCCAGGCCAATTCCCGATGCTCACACAATTTGGGAAATCGTGATGCACATGACTTTCTGGGAGAACGTCGTGGTGCAACGGCTTGCCGGCCTGCGCGCTGGAGTAGTGGAAGAACTCAACTTTCCGCCGATGCCGGCAGCTACGGAGGAAAATTGGCGGGGGACACTCGACCGGTTCCGCGCCTCGAATCGCGCTTTTCGCGAGGCATTGGCAAGGCTGGACCCAGCAAAACTCAACGAACTCACCGCTGCGCGGAAACGGACGTTCTACGGTGAAGCACACGGCATCATCGAGCACCACGTCTACCATTTGGGACAGATCGCGCTGCTTAAGAAAGCGCAAAGCTAACCCATATTTCCGATGAGAGCGGCGGCTGGTGCGTGCAAAGCGCCGGTGGTCTGACCTGTTTGTAATTCGGCTAGGTGGATGCTAACATCCGGTCTCGCGGTTTTTTCAAGGAGGCCATGATGGCGGATAACGACGGTGGCAGTTTTCTATGGTTCTTAGCCGGTCTGGGAATCGGCGCGGCTGTGGGAATTTTGTATGCTCCGAAGGCGGGGGACGAGTTGCGCCAACAGCTCCGCGAAGTTGCAGAGGACGGCCGCGACAAGGTTAAGGAACGGGCGCGGCAGGCGCGTGAGCAGGCAGGCACCTGGGCTGATAAAGGACGCGATTATCTGAATCAGCAGAAAGACCAGATCCGCTCTGCCTACGAGGCTGGGCGGCAGGCGTATCGCGAGGCGACCAACGAAGATGCCGCCGCTGGAACGACGCCTAACGTGCCGTAGTAGCTCCACGTTTTTGGCGGAACTGCTTCGAAAGCATGCGCTACCAAGCTCTAGCGGGCGATTGCATGCTCTTCAAGTGCGCTGTGCATCATAAGAAGTGAGACCACCTCTCTCGGCGTTCACCGGTCCACTGGTGCCATTGGCTATGGATAACGAACTGACCCTCTTCATTGCTGTCACTTCCGTCGCAGTCGTTTTGCAGATGCTGATCCTGCTGGCGCTGTACCTGGTCACGCGCAAGCTGAGCACCCGCATGGAAGCGCTCGCCGATCGCGTGGAAGATACAGCCGGCACCTTGCAGGTGCGCGTGCTGCCGGTTATCGACAACGTGAAGGCGATCCAGCAGGATGTCAAGAGCTTCATCGAGACGGCTCGTCCTAAAGTAGAGATCGTGCTGGACAATTTGAGTCAGATCAGCACCACCGCCCGCGGCAGTGTGGAACGCATCGACACCACGGTCAATGACGCGGTGGACCGTATCCGCTTGCAGGTAATTCGCGGCGACGAAATGATCACTCGCACCATGGATCGCATCGAAGAAACGTCCGAGAAGGTGCAGCACACCGTGATGTCACCGGTGCGGCAAGTCTCGGGAATCGTGCATGCGATTAGCACGGGAGTAGGCAGCTACTTCAACCAGCAGAAGCGCCGCCGCAATGGTGGGCCATCGGACGAGATGTTTATTTGAAGCAGTTGTCGGTGGCCAGTGGCCAGTTGTCAGTCGAGGATCCCCAATTACGCTCGCGCTATTAGATCAGTTTCATTTTGGCGAACCCGGGTAGAGCGGGCCTTCAGGCCCGCGTCTCGCGGCTATATTTCTGTTTGGGCTTTTTCCGCTTTACCGGGACGCAGGCCTAAAGGCCTGCTCTACCGACCCAACCGCAGATGACGCCAGATGAGAATCGCTCTACGTAATCCAGCCTCCACCAACGACGACATCCCCATCGTAGAAGACAACCGCCTGTCCCGGCGTGATAGCGCGCTGCGGCTCATCAAACGTAGCGACCACCTCGTCGTCGTCGCCGCTCTTCTCCAGGGTTGCTGCGGCGGGTTCGTGGCGATGGCGGATCTTCGCCTGCACCCGCATCGGCCCGCGCAGATCGTCAATCGCAATCCAGTTCACCTGCCGCGCGCGCAGCGTGCGTGAGAACAGCTCATCGTCGCCACCAACAACAACCTCACGGCGATCGCCGCGGATCTCGATGACATAGAGCGGCGAGCCGGTGGCAACGCCCAGTCCCTTACGCTGGCCGACGGTGAAATTGTGGATGCCACTGTGTGAGCCGACCACCTCGCCCGTGGTGGTGACCAGTTCGCCCGCGGTGTCGGGAATCGTCTCGTCCTGCTCGTCGAGATAGGCATCGAGAAACTGCTTATAATCGCCGCCGGGAATGAAGCAAATCTCCTGCGAGTCCGGCTTCTCGAAGACGCGCAGACCGGCGCGCCTGGCCTCTTCGCGCACGTCGGGCTTGCGCATTTCGCCGAGCGGAAACCGCGTGCGGCTCAACTGCTCCTGCGTGAGACCGAACAGGAAGTACGTCTGGTCCTTGCTGCGATCCGCAGGACGCTTGAGCAGCCAACGGCCGCTCGCGTCGTCGAAGTCATTGCGGGCGTAGTGACCGGTGGCCAGCAGCTCGGCGCCGATTTGCCGTGCCGTGATCAGTAACTGATCAAACTTGAGATGGTTATTGCAGAGGCTGCACGGAATCGGAGTACGTCCGGCGAGATACTCCGCGACAAACGGGCGCACCACGTCCTGCTCGAAACGCTCTTCCTGATTGACGACGTAGTACGGGATGCCGAGCGTCTCGGCCACGCGCCGCGCGTCGTACACATCGTCGATGGAACAGCAGCGGCCGTGGACTGACTCGGGCATACCGTTGCGGCCAGCGAGCCGGCGCTGGTTCCAGAGCTGAAGGGTAAGTCCCACAACGTGGTATCCCTGCTGGCAGAGCATAGCCGCGACGGTGGACGAGTCCACGCCGCCCGACATGGCCACGGCGATGGTATGGGAATTCAGCATTTAGCACTTAGCATTAGCGCGGAGAGGTAACGCTGTCTGGCGCGCCCGGCATTTGGACTTGCACAACATTTGCTCCCATCATTCGGCCTTGGACCACGAACTGCATCGGTAACGCGTACGCGCGCACCGAAAGGCTTACACTTCGGCCAAGAACAATAGAGGTCGCTTCGTTCCCCAGACCCGCCTCTGTAATCTCCGTACCGCGAGATGACCCCGACCAGATAATGCCTGCACCGAGGGCAGCGCAAAAGAATTGGGCCTCGCTTGCGCACACGCTTACGAATGTCTTCGTGGGTCTCTGCTTTCGGCTTCAACTATGCACAGCCTTGTAAACCGGGGAAATTTCCCGCAGTCGAGCAACTACTTCCGGCACCAGTTCCAGCGCGAACGCCACATCCTCGGTCGTGTTCTGCTTGCCCAGACTGAAACGAATGCTGCCACGCGCTCGATCGGGCGACAGGCCCATAGCAGTCAACACATGCGAGGGTTCGATTGCTCCTGACGAACACGCTGCTCCCGTCGAGACCGACAGCCCTTTCAGATCAAGAGCGATGACCATCGCTTCGCCCTCAATGCAATCGAAGCTGATGTTCGAAGTGTTGGGCACACGAGTTGCGCCGCCGCTGTTAACGCTGACCTGCCCGACAGATTCCGTAATCGCATTCTCTAAGCGGTCTCGCAACGTCGCCAACTGCGCCACCGTGCCATCCGCGAAACCTCGGGCCGCGATCTCGGCTGCTTTGCCCAGCCCTACGATTCCTGCCAGATTTTCCGTTCCGGCGCGGCGTGAACGCTCGTGTCGTCCGCCGTAAAACAGCGGCTGCAACAGGGTTCCCTTGCGTACAAAAAGCGCTCCGGTGCCCTGCGGACCATGAAACTTATGCGCAGAGATGGTCAGCAAATCGCAGCCAATCTCTTTCACATCGACCGGTACTTTGCCCGCCGCCTGTACGGCATCGGTGTGGAAGTAAACGTCGGCTTCCGCCGCAATCTTCCCGATGTCAGGCAGCGCCTGCAGCACTCCGGTTTCGTTATTGGCGAACATCACGCTGATCAACTTGGTTTCGGGACGCAACGCCCGGCGAACGTCGTCGGGATCGACCAGCGCGCGACCATCGACCGGCAAATAGGTCACGCTGCATCCAAGCTCTTCCAGACGATTGCAGGAGTTGAGCACGGCGTGGTGCTCGATCGCCGAAGTGATGACGTGATCGCCCGGCTTCGCCAATCCAAACAGCGCCAGGTTGTCACCCTCAGTGCCGCCGCTCGTGAAAACGATTTCCGCCGGCCGGCAATTCAGCAACTCGGCAACCTGCTCGCGAGCGTGCTCCACCGCAGCGCGAGCCTGCTGGCCCTGCCGATGGATGGACGACGCGTTCCCAAACTTTTCCAGATAGTAGGGACACATCGCCTCGAAAACTTCAGGCAGAAGCGGAGTCGTCGCGTTGTTGTCCAGATACACCCGCCGCATCGTTACTCCTATTCTAGCTGTTTAGTTAGATTAGCTGCCGTGCGGGCCGATTCACGAGAGCGCGCCTGCCGCACTTCGTGAAGTCCTCGGCTATTTAGCGTCGTTCACCAGCTTCAGGAATTCCTGGTGCACCCGCTTGTCATCCGACAGTTCAGGATGAAAGGTGGCCGCCATTACGATTCCCTGCCGCACCAGCACCGGATCGTTGTCGCGCTTGGCTAGGACCTCGACATCTTTTCCCGCGCTCTCGATGCGCGGCGCGCGAATGAAAACCATCTCCAGCGGCTCGCTGCCCAGCGCGCTTGCGGCTTCGACGATTGTGGAATCGATCTGCCGTCCGTAGGCGTTGCGGCGAATGGTGATGTCGATTGCGTTCAAACCCGGCTGTTTAGGATTTTCTACTTCGCGCGCCAGCATGATCGCTCCAGCGCAGGTACCAAACGTCGGCTTGCGGTGAACGAAATCGTTAAGCTTCTGAAAGGTATCCTCACCAAGCAGCTTGAGGAAAGTACTCGACTCACCACCGGGAATGATCAGCCCGTCCAGCCCGTCAAAGTCTTCCGGATTGCGCACCAGCACGGCTTCCGCTCCGAGCTGTTCCAACCGCCGGCGGTGCGCGTCGAAATCACCTTGTAGAGCGAGAACGCCGATTCTCATAGGAAGCAATTAGCAACTAGCAATTAGAAGAGGGGAGACGAAGAAGGATGCGGAATACTCTAGTTGCCTACCTTCTATTTCGAGAGCCACCCAGCCACGGATTCGGGCGGTGCGCCTGCGGCTACAAGCTAATTGCTGGCTGCTAGTTGCTAATTGCTGCTTTTTACCATCCCCGCGTCTGCAGCAAATCTTTCTCTTCAATCGCGCTGACGGCCAGTCCTTTCATGGCGCCGGTCATCTGCTCGCTGGCTTGAGCCAGCACCTTGGGATCGTCGAAGTGGGTTGCTGCGACGACGATCGCCCGCGCGCGCGACTCGGCTTCTTCACGTTCGGCTTTGTTGTGGAGGTCCAGCGGCGTGGCGCCGCCTTTCATGAAAATGCCTGAGCCGACAAAGACGGCTTCGGCGCCGAGCTGCATAACGAGCGATGCGTCGGCGGGCGTGGCGATTCCGCCGGCGGAGAAGTTCGGCACCGGCAGCTTGCCGGCCTTCGCGACCATCCTGACAAGTTCATAGGGCGCTTGGTGGTTCTTGGCGGCGGCGAAAAGTTCCTGGTCGCTCATCACGCTGAGCGACTTCATCTCGCTGACGATCTGGCGCATGTGCTTGACGGCGTGGATCACGTCGCCCGTGCCGGCTTCGCCCTTGGTGCGGATCATGGCTGCGCCTTCGGCGATGCGACGCAGCGCCTCGCCCAGGTTGCGCGCGCCGCAAACAAATGGCGTGGTGAAGGCGTGCTTGTCGACGTGATGCTCTTCGTCGGCCGGCGTCAGCACTTCGGATTCGTCGATGTAGTCGACACCAATTTCCTGCAGGATCTGCGCCTCGGCGAAGTGGCCGATGCGGCATTTGGCCATGACCGGAATCGATACCGCTGCCATGATCTGCTTGATCAGTTTGGGATTCGCCATGCGCGAGACGCCGCCCTCCGCGCGGATAATGGCGGGCACACGCTCCAGAGCCATCACCGAAACTGCGCCGCATTTCTCGGCGACTTCGGCCTGCTCGACGCTCATCACGTCCATGATGACGCCGCCCTTCAGCATCTCGGCGAGGCCGGTCTTTAAGCGCAAACTGTTATTGTTGCCGTTGTTGTCGGACATCGATAGTGCCTTCCTGATCGGCGCGCCGCCCACTTTGGCACTTAGCATTTAGCATTTAGCGTTTCGCCAAAACCAGTGCGAGGGACCGATGCGGCAAGCGCATGAAATGAGGTAGTGTAACTATCTATTCTACTCTGTGCTGCGGCGGCGCGTAACCCCGTAGGCAGCCGGTATTCGCTGTTCGCTCTTCGCTTTTCGCCGTTCGCGAGAGAGTTGCTCGCCGGCTGCATTTTGTCGGCGCTTGTTTGTTTCCGGCCAAGAGCGAATAGCGAACAGCGCGATAACATTAGGTCAGTTCACAGACCATGAACGCCATCGAAATCGCCCCGATGACAAGCGAGCACTGGGAGACGGTGCGCGAAATCTATGCGCAGGGCATCGCCACTCGCAACGCCACGTTCGAGACGATAGTACCGTCGTGGCAGGATTGGGACGCGCGTCACTTGCCGGTTTGCAGGCTGGTTGCTCGAGACGGGGAGGAGATCGTTGGCTGGGCTGCGCTTAGCGCGGTCTCGACTCGGCACGTGTACCGCGGCGTCGCCGAGGTCAGCGTTTATGTTGCGGAGCGAGCTTGGGGGAAGGGCGTCGGCAGCGCGTTACTGGCTGCACTCACCGCCGAATCCGAGCGCAATGGCATCTGGACCTTGCAGGCCGTTATCCACGCCGACAATCGCGTTAGCATCCGGTTGCACCAGAAGGCAGGGTTTCGCATCGTCGGCACGCGCGAGCGAATCGGCTGTCTGGATGGACGCTGGCGCGACACCGTGCTCATGGAGCGCAGGAGCGCGATAGTGGGAGTATAGGCAAACCGTGGCATCAGGAATGACGCTTCTTTTCATAAGAGAAGATTTTCTTACCAGTAAGATTAGCTATTGCAGTCTTACCAGTAAGACGTCTTACTGGTAAGATTTTCTGGGGTCCGCCCGTCTCACGTCGCGTCGCTGTGCTTCTTCTTCAGGTACTTGGCAAACATGCGATGGGGATCGATCTCGATAAACTTACCCGTACTGCGGGCCAGCACTTCGCCTTCGCCATTGCGGATCTCCGCAGCTCGATAATGTTCGCGACCGCGCACGCGTTCTTCCCAGCCTTCGGTAATCAGCGGTTTGAAGAGCGGCACGGGCTTGAGATAAGTGATCTCCATGGTGCTGGTGAGCGCCACAATGTTGTGCAGCTTGTTGACCTTGCCCATCGCTTCGTCGAGGATGGTCGCGATGATGCCGCCATGCGCATGGGCGGGCGGTCCAACAAAACGGCCTTGCAGCCGAAAGCGGCAGACAAAGCGCTCCTGCTCCTCATCCAGAACGAACTTCAGCTTCAACCCAGTTTCGTTTTGTGGGCCACAACCGAAGCACTTGTTGCCGAACTGGCGCTGCTTGACGTGATGTCCATGAACAGGTTTGTGCCGGGGCATGTAGTCAAGATGATGCAGCGTGCGCTAGAAAATCAAGCTTTCCCCTCTTAGCTGTCAGCCATCAGCTCTCAGCTATCAGTTTTTGGAGGTGAATGGCCGCTCTTGATTCTTATTCGCCGAACACCTGTGGGACTCCATTCTGCGCTTTGCTGATAGCCAGCTAGAACAGGTGCGGATTGTTCGGATTCCCTGAATCGATCGTGATTTGCTCTTCGGTGTGGCGAATGGCGTACCAGCACGGCTGGTAGCCCATCTGCGGGAACATTGAATTCGCGCAGCTCACGGTGTGATCGCCGGCATAGTCGTACTCGGTCTTACCGCTTTTCAACTTCACCGCGTAGTATGTATGCACGTCAACACTGCCGAGCGTCTCGCGCCGCGGCAGACGCAGTCGAAGCGACAGATAGTCGGCTCCATACAAAGCCAGAGCAACCACTGCAATAATAAGTAGATATCGCTTCATGAATGCACGATAGAAGTGCCATTGTAAGCCACGCGCGAATGGTCCCGGCAGCTGATCGTATACCTGAACCCGCGGTCTTAAACCCCGGCACTGCGGTTTATGTCGGAAATCAGCGCCGGTTCGCCGCGTAAAAGCTTGAGTTCTCGCCTCATCAGCGAGCATCATAATCTCACCGGGGGATGTGACGCCCAGACGAGATTCGTGTTTCGGCAAGTGGGCGCAAACCCGATCCGGGTGAATCACGTCGAGGTAATAGCAAGGCAAACGCAGTACGGCAACACCGCCATCTCATGGTCATGAGTAGTGGAACCGGCATTCGCGAACCGGGAACGTCGCAGGGAAGCGGCGGGCGCGGACCTACGGAAAACTGGCCTGGCGGCTGGTATGGCGGAGGTGGTCGCGGCGGCGGTGGCGATGACCAGCCCAGTTACGGGGAGCGCCTGCGGCGATATCGGCTGGGCTTGTTACTTGCGCTCTCGTCGGTAGTGATGCTGTTTGTCTCATTCACCACGGCCTACGTAGTGCGCAAGGCGGGCGCGGTGTGGGATCCGGCGCGCAATGACTACATCAGTAATTGGATACCGCTTTCCTTGCCGATTCGTATTCTCCTGGCCAATACTTTTGTCCTGATCGTAAGCAGCGTCACCATAGAGATCGCGCGCCGCCGTGCCGCGGAAGATGTTGCGCTGGCTCCCATCGCCGGCATACCCGGCATTCGCGTGGACGACAATCACGCAATTCCCTGGCTCTGGACGACCATCATGCTCGGCCTCACATTTGTTGCCGGGCAAGTCTACGCATGGCACGTTCTGGAGCGCAGCAATGTAACTTTCGCCTCCAACGCCAGCAGCTCGTTTTTCTTCATCCTCACCGGAGTCCACGCTGTGCATCTTCTGGGAGGCGTTCTCGCGCTGCTCTATGCCGGAATCACCAGTTGGCTGCACAAGCCGCCGGAGACGCGCCGCATCATCGTCGACGTGACCGCCTGGTATTGGCATTTCATGGGCTTGCTGTGGCTGTATATCTTCGGATTGCTGTACTTCGCGCGCTAATTTTTCACCACCGAGACACAGAGAAGCAAGAACCTGTTCGGCATTCGGACATACCAACATCCTGCGCCCCCTTCACGAACTGTCATCACGAGCGCCCTGTTTTTGGCGCGAGGGATCTGCTGTCTGGCCGGGTACCGAAAAAGCAGATCCCTCCTCGGCTTGAAGGCTTGGTCGGTCGTGATGGCAAAGCTATCGGCAATAATATAGTTGCCTAACCCAAAGGAACTGATTATGCTGCTGGGAGTTGAAGAAGAGTCGGAAAGCATTCGTCGCTCGCTGTGCGTGCAAACTGTGCTTGCTGTTTTTACTTTGGATGATCTCATGCGGCTATTTGATCTCCGTCAGTTGATCTCACTTTTGTCCCGGCTGGAGATGAATCGAAATTCCTTTGCCGCATTCATTCAACAGGGCGATGGGGGCTCTGATCTTATTCCCGAGCAAGTTGAACAAGTCAAGCAACTGGTTGTCGAGATTGGTAAGTACTGTGGTGAAGTTGGATTCCAGAACTCTCTTTATAAAATAGCTGCGAGTAGGGTGCATTTGGAGCACCCTTTCCAAACCCTCAAAAGTTATGACGCTATGACCACGGAGCTAAGAAACATACATGATGTTCTGCTTCTGGACATACATAAACACAAATTTGTGCAAGTCATTGATGACAGAACAAAATACTTAAATCAAGATAAGTTATTTGGTGATAACGTGCATCTCGCGTTTCCGAGTGCAGCATTTGATATTCGGGAAGCAGGCAACTCCCTCGCCGTGGAGAACAATGTAGCCGCAATTTACCACCTTATGTGCGCTGTCGAGTACGCGCTCCGAGCCGTCGCGTGGGATCGCCGTATCAGATTTCCCAAAGGCCCGATTGAGCTACAACAATGGGGAGACATTCTCAAGGAATTAGACAAGGCTGTGCTTGGCATCCAACAATGGCCTAAGAGCAAAACACGGGAGGCCGCCCACGAGTTTTACAACAAGGCGCTACTGGAAATTCGTTCATTCAATGACGCCTATAGACGGCACATCATGCACTCGCGTGAGCGCAACTATAACCGGGAAGATGCGCTGGGGATAATGAACCATGTTAGGGACTTCATGCAGCTACTGGCGACTCGCATTTCTGAGACGAAGCGGACTCCGGCAAGATGGAAAGGAGTGAAGGCATAGACGCAAGCATGCTGCGCTCAAAATAAAAGCCCCCCACCGGGGCCACAATCTCGCAAATTGGCGAGATGTGCCCTTGACAATGCCGCCGTATGGCGTGATACATATTGGCGCATGACCGCTGTGAACATTTTGCGCGTAGACTTCCGGGAGATCACAGCGATACACATTACCTGCTCCGAGTGCAAAGGAGAGGTGACAATTCCGGCTGGTCGAAGCCTGCCTCCTCATTTACAGTGTCCCGGATGCTCACGCTTTCTTTGGAGTGAGGATAGTCCAAGTAAGGCGCGCGGCAGAGCTGCCAATCTGGTAAATGCGATAAAGTCCTGGAATGAATCGGAAGACCCTGGAGTCTATCTGAGCTTTTCGCTTCCACAATCTTCTACATCAGTCTAATCAATTTCCCTTCACTAGCACGTAACAGACGCCATCGGAACATGAAAGCGCCACGGGCGTGCCGTAGGATGTTGGAACTATTGCAGGCCCAAACTCTACAGGCGACACGCGCAGGATACCCGCGGACGCCCCCGATGCGCCGACCGATGTCGGACTAGATAATCTCCCTACGTAGAATCCAATGGCAAGCGCGAAAGATAGTGCGAGGACGAGCCGGAATGATGCCATGGTGTGACCTCATTGTCTCCTCTTTGAGAGGGTGTAATATGGGCGCATGAAGTCTAACCCTAAGCCGTCACCCGAGTACACGAATTTCGAGAACGCGCTTCGCCAAGTATTAAGCGTCTCCAAGACGGAACTGAATCGCCGTATCGCCGAAGACAAAGCGGCGAATGCGGGGAAGCCGAAGCGCGGTCCTAAACCGCATTCTTCGGCTTCCGGCCACGTCTCTGGCGATGGGGCTTAGTCAGGCGTCGGAGTGCCTAGCTTGCCCGTCAGTTCCCGATAAGTAACGCGCCGTCCCACCACTTGCGCCAACGCAGCGACGAAGCGATCTGCGTCAGTCAGCGGGTTGTCTTTTGTGGCGCGATTTTCATAGCGGAAAATCTGTTCGTCCAAGTAGCGGTCCAAGTGGAATGGCTCTACGGCGACGTATGTGCCGCGCAAAGTGCGTTTCAAGAGCGACCAGAAATTTTCAATGCCCTGCACATGCACTTGACCGCGCACATAGCTCTCAGTCTTGTTCACCACCTCATGCACAAAGTCTCTGCGCCAGCTATCGTAGGCGGTGGCGTCGTCGGTGTAGACCTGCGCACCACGGCTAACCAGATTCAGGATTTCGTTCTGCAAGGTTTCGCGCTTCACGTTCGGAACAACCTTGGCGCGCACCTGCCGCAGTTCACGATCTAGGAATCCCATCACAATGGTTTTCTGCTCATGCCTGTCGAGCGCATCATAGCGCCGTCTCTTCTCTGCATGCATGAATCGCTTCTGTGGACCGATGAAAGTTTCGTCAACCTCGACAGGGCCGCCGTCCAGCTTCTGAATGGTATTGCGTCTCATCGCCAGTCTGAGCCGATGCAGCATGAACCATGCAGTTTTCTGAGTAACCCCTAGCGCACGATGCAATTCCCACGAGCTAACGCCGTTCTTGTTATTGCAGATCAGCCACAGCGCAGGAAGCCATTTCTGCAAGGTGATGGGCGAATCCTCGAAGATGGTTCCGACCTTCACGGAGAACTGCTTGCGGCAAGAGCGGCACTTCCATCGCTTCTGGGTCTTCAGGTAATAGGGCTGTTTGGCATCGCAGTGGGGGCACTCGACGCCTTGGGGCCAGCGCATCGCGGCGACAGCATCAATACAAACTTGCTCATCAGTAAAGTGCTTAATCGCTTGCTGTAATGTCTCTGGGGCTTGCATGATTTCCACAGTAGCAGAGTTGTTTGGGTAAGTCAAGTATATTATTGCCAGCTATCCTCCTGATTCGACGTCAAATCCAGTTCTTGACAATTACATATTGCAATATCATAATTGCAAATCGTAATATGAAGCTCGGAGAAAAACTTCGTTACCTGCGTCTGGTCGAGGGCACTTTGCGCGGCCTGGATCGCGAGATGACCCAGCAGGACCTGGCGCGGGCGCTGAAAAAAGAAGCCGGCAAGGGACTGAGCCAGTCCTACCTGTCGCAGATTGAGAGCGGCGCGCGGCCACATCTCACGAACGCTTCTCGTATGTTGCTGGCGCGCTTTTTCAAAGTGCATCCCGGATATCTCGTCGACGATCCCGAGGGCTATCACACCGAGCTGACCAGCGATTTGCGCGCGACCGAGGACCGGCTCGACTTGTGGTTGATCGCCGGCGCCGAGCAGTTCACGCACGATGCAGAGCTAAGTCACGCGCTGCTGCAACTGGCGAAGCATCAGGACACGCGCAAGTGCATCGTGCTGCTGGGCGCAATCCTGGAGACCCCGGAGCTGGTGGAGCGGCTGGCTGAGGTTCTGAAGCCGAGCCTGATGGCAACTCCGCAGCATGCTCCTAGAACAGGGAAATCAGCAGGAGCCAGAGTATGACCGGTTGGGCAATCTTCTATCTCGTGTGCTTCCTGGTGGGCGTGACGTTGACAGTGTTGGCCTTCCTCGGCGGAGGCTGGCACGTGCCGCACCTGAATATTCATACGCCGCATGTGCCCATTCACCCGCCGCACGTGTCGATGCCGCATGCCGGACATGTCGCTACGCCGCATGCAGCCGGTAGTGCAGCACAGGGCGCCGAGATGCCGTTCATCAACTTCGGCACCATCGCCGCGTTTCTCATCTGGTTCGGTGGAGCGGGCTATCTACTGACCCGCCATTCGACCTGGGTGGTCAGCGTCATTCTGCTGATCGCGGTAGTTATTGGGCTGGTGGGCGCGAACATCATCTTCTGGTTCGTGGCAAAGCTGTTGATGAAACACGATCGCGAACTCGATCCCGCGGATTACGACCGTGTGGGTGTGCTGGGCCGTATCACCAGCCCCGTTCGCCAGGGCGGAACGGGCGAGATGATCTTTTCGCAGGAAGGCACGCGCATGACCTGCGGGGCGCGTAGCGAATCCGGCGAGGCTCTGGAGCGTGGCACGGAGGTCATCATCACGCGCTATGAAAAAGGGATTGCTTTCGTACGCAGGTGGGAAGAGATGGCGCAAAAAGAAGTAACTAGCAGCTAGCAACTAGCACCCAGCTATCAGCATTCAGCCCTTGGTGCTCAATCAAGCGTAGCGAAACACAAGGGCGGTGCGAGCTCGAAAGAAATCGGGTTGGCTGAGTGCTAAATGCTGACTGCTGAGTGCTGCAGTTAAGGAGACGTTATGCCGCACATTCCAACTGAGGTATTAATCATCGCATGGACGGCCGTCGCAGCGATCATTCTGCTGATGGCTATCTTCGCCAAACTCTATCGCAAAGCCGGACCGAACGAGGGTCTCGTCGTGTATGGCTTTCGCGGTATACGCGTGATCAAGGGACACGGCACGGTTATCCTTCCCATGGTCGAGAACTGCCGTCAGCTCTCGCTTGAACTCATGTCGTTCGATGTCGCGCCGCAACAGGATCTTTACACCAAGCAGGGCGTCGCGGTCACTGTCGAAGCGGTCGCGCAAATCAAAGTGAAGTCCGATCCGGAGTCGATTCTGACCGCGTCGGAGCAATTCCTCACCAAGTCGCCGCCCGATCGCGAGGCGCTGATCCGGCTGGTGATGGAAGGGCATCTGCGCGGCATTATTGGCCAGCTCACGGTGGAGGAGATCGTTAAGCAGCCGGAGATGGTTGCCGACCGCATGCGCTCCACCTGCGCCGACGACATGAACAAGATGGGCCTGGAGGTGATTTCGTTCACCATCAAAGAAGTTCGCGACAAGAACGAGTACATCACCAACATGGGCCGGCCTGATATCGCGCGCATCAAGCGCGACGCCGATGTAGCTACCGCCGAAGCCGAGCGCGATACTGCCATCCGGCGCGCCATCGCGCTGCGCGAATCGGCGACCGCAAAAGCTCAAGCGGATCAGGAGCGCGTTGCTGCCGAGACCGCGTCACTGGCGCGGCAAGCCGAGGCTCAGCGTGATCTTGAGGTCAAGAAAGCAAGCTACGCCGAGATGGTTAAAAAGCAGCAAGCCCAGGCCGACAAAGCCTACGAGATCCAGACCAACGTGCAGCAGCAGCAGGTGATCGCCGAGTCGGTGAAAGTGCAGCAGGTCGAGAAAGAAGCGCAGATCAAGGTGCAGGAAGCCGAGATCAATCGCCGCGAGAAGGAGCTGATTGCGACCGTGCTGAAGCAGGCCGAAATCGAGCGCCAGCGAATTGAGACTCTGGCTAACGCCGAGCGGTCGCGGACGATGGTGGAAGCCGAAGGCCGCGCCAGTGCCATTCGCGCGCAAGGCGAGGCCGAGGCTGAGATCATCTTCAAGAAGGGCGATGCTGAGGCTCGCGCCATGAACGTGAAGGCCGAAGCCTATCAGGAGTACAACCAGGCCGCTGTTGTCGACAAGCTGATCACCGGCTTACCGGACATCGTGAAAGCGCTCGCCAGCCCGCTGTCGAATGTCGACAAGATCACGATTGTTTCCACGGGTAACGGCCATTCGGCGGGAATGAACAAAATTACCGGCGACATCACCGAAATCGCCGCGCAAGTCCCGGCGCTGTTCGAAGCATTGTCCGGGATGCGGATGTCGGAGTTGCTCGGCAAAATCCGGACGATTGGTGACAAGTCGCCAAAGCCGGATGGTCTGCCGCCGGCGGACGAAGGCAAATCCAAGGCAGCGGGTGCGGGACAGTAGATCATCGTGAATCCCACCCTGTCGCCAAAGAAAGGCGGCGAGGGTGGGGCACCCGCCGATAGCGCAACATAAACGAAGGATCGTTATGTTCTCCGAAAACGACAGTACGCATTTGATAGTCAATTTGGGATTGATTGGAACGCTGTTGGGAGTGGTGGTGCGCTTCATCACTCACTCCAACATTGCGGTCCTGGTAGGAGCCGTGGGAGGTCTGCTCGTCGCCTTCCTGTTGACTGCGGTGCTCGGCGAGCAGGTGTGAGTTTGGAAGTCAAATGCGGTGAATTGGTTCGTATCAGGACACGACTTCAGTCGTGCCGGTACGGGCTGTGAATTGGGCCGGCTTTAGCCGCTGCGCGGATAACAGGGGCTGAAGCCTGATGGAATGATGACGCTGATCGGCACGTCGAAAGACGTGCCCTGATACAAGACGAAGAAGGAGTTCGTTATGGCATTACTGGATCGTGTAGCAACCCTGGTGCGGGCAAACTTGAATGACCTGGTGGATCGGGCAGAAAATCCCGAGAAGATGTTGAAGCAGGTGATTCTCGATATGGAAAACCAGTTCATGCAGGTGAAGACGCAGGTGGCGATTGCGCTCGCCGATTTGCACCTGCTGGAGAAGAAGAAGAAAGACAATGTCGAGAAGCACGGCGACTGGATGCGCAAGGCTGAGCTCGCGGTCGAAAAGCAGGATGATCAACTAGCCCGCGCGGCCCTGGAGCGCGCCATGAGCTTTCAGCAGCTTGCTGATAGCTTCGATCAGCAGATCACGGATCAGGAGACGCAGGTGGAATCGCTGAAGACGGCGCTGAAGAAGCTGGAGATAAAGCTGTCGGAGGCCAAAGGCAAGGCCGACTTGCTGATCGCGCAGCATCGCCGTTCGCGTGCGGTGAGCCGCGCTGCCGATGCGCAGCTTACTCCCGACGGCGAGCATCGCACCTTCGATCGCATGCGAACGAAGGTCGCTCGCGAGGAGGCGCTCGGACGCGCCAAGGGTGAAATCCTGGGCGACGACATCGAGGGCCGACTGCATGCTCTCGACCGCGAGCAGAAGATCGACGCGCTGCTGGAGGAGATCAAGGCGAAGAAGCGGCTGAGTGCGTAGTTAGCAGTTAGCAATCAGCAGTCAGCTAAAGCGCTCACGGGTAGAACACGCCTTCAGGCGTGCATCAGAAAATTCGCCATGATCGATCGGCCTTAGCCGCTCAGGTAATCCCGGGAGATTTGCCCCAGAGGCTAAAGCCGCCTCTAATTCATTTGGTTGTCATGCACGCCTGAAGGCGTACTCAACCCGAATCACTGGTCGGGAGTTGCTTTACAATACCCCGATGGCGGACTCGCTCTACCTCAGCATCTGGTTTCCCACTTTTCGCGAAGAGGAGATGATGCCGCGCACCATCGCGCTGCTGCGGCAGTTCCCGTTCTCCGCGCTGCGCGAAGGCATCACCTATCTTTCCGTGCATCCCGTGGCCTGGACCGAGCCCACGGTGCTGGAGCGCCGCTTCGATCCCGGCATCTCGCCTGAGGAAGCCGTGGACGTGGCGAGCGAATTTGCTCATGACGACTTCGCATTCGTCTTCGAAGCGTTCTGGGACCTGTGGGTTCCCAACGACGACGAGAACGGCGATAGCTGGGTGCAGCGTCCTTCGGCGGTTCGTGTCCTGGTTCACGGTCTGCAGTTTGACGATGGCATCTACACCGACGATGGCCATATCGAGGTGGACTTCGGGATGGACACATCGTTCGTCTATGAAGGCCAGCAGCTTTCTCCAATCATCGAGAAACACCTCCGCAGTAATATTGCCAAGCTGGTCGCCTTCTCAAACGCAGTCGAGAAGCATTGCGGCATCAGCGGTCGTGTGCTGTGGTCGGAGTCGGAAGAAAATCTGGCGCAAAAGCTGATTGCAAAATTGCAGCAAACGCACTGAAGGGTAGTTGCCGGTTTTCAGTTGCGAGCAACAGGGTCGCCAGCTGGAGAGCGCTGTTCGTCCAGCTAGAACTCCCCTATCAAACCTGGAACTTGAGCAGCTGGTAATCAGCCGTCTGACAACTAACAACTTACGGCTGGGGAAGAAAAAGAGGCCGCAGGGAGCGGCCTCTTCGTCTGTCTCTTTCATCTCGCTACTACATGCCCTGGTTGAGGCCCTTGTTCACGAGAACCTTTACATCCACGCGCTGATTCAAAGAGCGTCCCATTGCATCGGTGTTGGCTGCGGCCGGATGCGACGCGCCATAGCCGGCAGGCGCCAACATCCGCCGCATGGGAATATTCTGCTGGTTGCGCAAATAGACCACGACGGCCGTTGCACGATCATCGCTCAGCTTCTGATTCAGTGCCTTCGTGCCTGTGCTGGAAGCGTAACCGGCAACTTCGATCATGTAGTTGTTGGTTGTCATGGCGACCTGCGCCAGCTTGTCGAGATCGGCTTTGGCAGCGGCGTCAAGATCAGCCTGACCCGTTGGAAAATAAATTCCAGCTTCAGCCACTGTGTTGTAGTCGCCCAGGTCCGAGACGCGCTTGTTCACCATCGCGATGGCATCGGCGTTTACCACCCCAAGCGCGCCCGAGGCCACAGCAACTTGACCGGCCGCGTTGGCGGTCGACTGCGCGGTATCAGCTGAAGCCTGCGCTGCCTGCGCCTGTGCTACGCCCTGGTTAGCTGTCGTCTGGGCATTCGCTGCAGACTTCTGGGCAGCGTCGATCTCCTGCTGCTGTGCCATCTCGATCTCAAAAACATCTGGGTTGAAGGTGATCTTGGAAGCAACCAACTGCCCTTGCGGGTTGCCCACGCCTTCAGCAGTAATAGTCAATCCCGGCACCATTGCCGTGACGTCCATATCGGCGCGGCGCAATCTCAAGGACTTCTCGCGTTGGATCTTAGTGGTATCGGTCAGGTCGACGACCACCATCAGGCCGGTCTTGGTTTCGGTGATGTTGATCAGGTCGCCGCTGCGCGACATGATCTGGCCGGTGACCTTTGCTTTCTTGCCGTTGGGAATCTGTTTCGGGGGGGTTGTTGCATACATCAGGCTGGCCAACAGCATGACGCAGGTTACAAGGTACAATGTCTTACTTTTCACAGGGACTCCTCGATTCGCAGCGTCGGTTTCATTTTCAAATACGTGGATTGAAATCCGGCGGACGCCGGATAGGCGATTCGCTGAACGCGTAATAACCGCCAACGCAAGAATATAAAAGGAAGCTAGGCTACTAATACTCCTAGAATTACATGTAAACAAGCCAAAAATGTATAGGGCTAGCGAGAGAGAGAAGTTCACGCTTGGCAGACACTGCAAGAACCTTGCGCTAAGAACAAAGGCCCGGGGTCACCGGGCCTGAAATGGAAAGCTGGTGATCGGTACTACTTCGTTCGACCGCCCTCGATCTTCAACTCCGCGCTGGCCCCAGCTTGCGCCGCTGCCAGACGTGCGGTGAGCACCCTGAAAGGCGAGCAGGACACGTAGGTAAATCCGAGTTCAGCGCAGAACTCGACTGAAGACGGGTCACCGCCGTGTTCGCCGCAGATACCAATCTTGATATCCGGACGTGTCGCACGGCCACGATTCGTGCCAATCCTCACCAACTCGCCAACGCCTTCGCGATCCAGAACGGCGAACGGATCCTGCTTCAGAATGCCTTCCGCCAGATAGGAAGTGAGGATCTTACCGACGTCGTCGCGTGAGAAGCCGAACGTCGTCTGGGTAAGATCGTTGGTGCCGAAGCTGAAGAACTCGGCATCTTTCGCGATCTCATCCGCAACCAGGCAGGCGCGCGGCAACTCGATCATAGTTCCCACCAGATACTCAACCTTGTGCTCTTTCTCCGCGAACACCTCTTCGGCGACACGGCGAACAATGGCGGACTGATTAGCCATTTCCTTCAAGCCGGTGGTGAGCGGAATCATGATCTCCGGCTTTACCTTCACGCCTTCTTTCGAGACCTTGACCGCGGCTTCGAGAATGGCGCGCGCCTGCATCTCGGTGATCTCCGGATAAGCAATGCCGAGACGGCAGCCGCGCAGTCCCAGCATCGGATTCTGCTCGTGCAGTTGCTCGACGCGATTCAGCAGCGTGCGCAATTCTTTGAGCTTGGGAGATTTCGGCTTGGTGATCTCAAGCCTTGCGATATCCACCAGCAACTCTTCCCGCTTCGGCAGGAACTCGTGCAGCGGCGGATCGAGGGTGCGAATGGTAACGCCGAAGCCGTCCATCGCGCGAAAGAGTCCAATGAAATCCTGCCGCTGCATGGGAAGCAATTTGCGCAGCGCAGTGCGGCGGTCCTTTTCGTTGGTGGCCAGAATCATCGCCCGCATGTGCGGAAGACGATCCTCGGCGAAGAACATGTGCTCGGTGCGGCAAAGGCCAATTCCTTCGGCGCCGAACGCACGTGCCTGCAAAGCATCGCGCGGGATATCCGCGTTGGCACGCACACCCATCCGACGGAACGGCTCAGCCCATCCCATCAGCTTCTGCAGCTCGGGATCGTCAGGTCGCGCCGGCACCGTATTGAGCTTGCCGTTGATGACACGGCCGGTGGTGCCGTCGAGTGAAATCCAGTCGCCTTCCTTCAGCGTCTTGTCACGCGCACGCATGACGCGCTTTTCCTCATCGACCTCAACATCGCCCGCACCGGCGACGCAGCACTTGCCCATCCCGCGCGTGACCACAGCAGCATGGCTGGTCATGCCACCGCGCGCGGTCAGAATGCCCGCGGCAACTTCCATGCCGGCAATGTCTTCCGGCGTGGTCTCGCTACGCACCAGGATCAGCTTCGCGCCGGGATTCTTGTGGAATTTCTCGACCGCATCCTCCGCGGTGAAAACGATCTGTCCCACAGCCGCGCCCGGCGATGCCGGCAACCCAGTCGCCAGCACCTCGATCTCTTTGCCCTTTTCGTCGAGGCTGGGCACGAGAAAATCGTAGAGCTGGTTGGGTTCGACGCGAAAGATTGCTTCTTCTTTCGTGATCAGTCCTTCTTCCACCATCTGGATGGCGACACGAACCGCTGCGCGCCCGGTGCGCTTGCCGTTGCGCGTCTGCAACATGTAGAGGCGGCCGTCCTGGATGGTGAATTCAAAGTCCTGCATGTCGCGGTAGTGCTTTTCCAGACGCGTCGTGATCTCGTGCAACTGCTTGTAAACGTCGGGCATGATCTCTTCGAGCTTGGAGATGTGTACCGGCGTGCGAACGCCCGAAACCACGTCTTCTCCTTGCGCGTTCATCAGGAACTCACCGTAGAACTCTTTCGCGCCCGTTGCGGGATTGCGCGTGAATCCGACGCCCGTGCCGCTGGTGTCGCCGAGATTGCCGAAGACCATCGCCTGCACGTTGACCGCGGTGCCCAGCAGGTCGTCGATGTTGTTGATGCGGCGATAGTGCTTGGCACGATCGTTCTGCCAGGAGCGGAAGACGGCGTCGCGTGCCATCACCAGTTGCTCGTGCGGATCCTGCGGGAACTCGCGCTTGGCATGCTTCTGCACAACTTTCTTGTACTCGGCAATCACTTCTTGCAGCGCCTTCGCGTCGAGCTCGGTGTCAAGCTTCGCCTTCTTCTGCTTCTTCTTGCCGTCAAAAACTTCTTCGAATGCCTTCTTGTCGATGTCGAGTACTACGCTGCCGAACATCTGGATGAGCCGGCGATAGGAGTCGTAAGCAAAGCGTGGATTGTTGCTGCGCTTGGCCAGGCCTTCGACCGATTTGTCATTCAGGCCGAGATTGAGGATGGTGTCCATCATGCCCGGCATGGAAAACTTCGCGCCCGAGCGCACACTGACCAGGAGCGGATTGTCGGCGCCGCCGAGTTTCTGTCCCTGAAGCTGTTCCAGCCGCTGGAGCGCGTCGTCCATTTCTTTGTCGACCGCGGCGGAAACTTTGCCGGAGCGCATGTATTCGCGGCAGGCTTCGGTCTGGATGGTGAAGCCGGGAGGAACAGGAAGTCCGGCGTTGGTCATCTCGGCGAGCCCGGCCCCTTTGCCGCCCAGCTCGTCTTTCATCTTGCCGTGACCTTCGGCATGGCCATCGCCGAAGAAGTAAACGTACTTGACGGCTTGCTCGTCAGCCGCCGCATGTTCCAGTTCAGCAGTAGTAGTGCTCATGGGGAAGTCCTTTATAGGTTGGGTACAACCTTCAATCATACGACTTCTGCGGGCGGGGTTCAGGGAGAATTGTGAGAATTGTCGCTTGGAGGTGTGATTTTGGCGCGGTTTGGGGTTCTGTTCCCGAATTCGCGATTCTTCATAACCGCGCTGAGAGATTCGTATCATGGCACGACTTAGTCGTGCCGGAGAGACGACTATTTGAAATTGTCATCCCGAGGAGGACCTTAGTCCGACGAGGGATCTGCGGTTCCTCGCGACACGAGATCCTTCGTTGGGCTGAACTGTCCCAACAAGCGCAAAAGCGCTTGTCGGGAGCCCTGTTCCGCCCTTCTCGTGACGACAACCTACTAATTTGCCAGCACTGTCTGGGCCTACTTCCCTTCGGTCACGATCTCGCTGAAGTCGGCGATGGTGGAAAACTCAATCAACAGATCGCGTAGCAACGCCAACCGGTTCGCCCGCACGCGCTCATCATCAACCATCACCATGACCTTGTCGAAAAATGTGTCAACCGGCCTGCGCAGCCGGCTGATCTGCGCCAGCGCGCCGGCGTAGTTCTTCTCCTCGCGCAATTGCACTACGGCGGACGCGGTCTCCGGTATGGCCGCGGCCACCTGCTTCTCGGCGTCTTCGGTCAGGGCGGAAGAATCAAGTTGCTCCGAAATCGTCTTCTTTGTTTCCTTTGCCTGCCGCAGAATGTTCTTGATGCGTTTGAACGCGACTGAAATCGACGCGAAATCCTCCGAACCGCGCACCTCACTTACCGCCTCAGCCCGTGCAATCGCATCCACCACATCATCGCTGCCGGCGGCGAGCACCGCATTTACTACGTCATAAGCGAACCCTCGCACGTCCCGCAGATAGAACTCCAGCCGCTCGCGCATGAAATTGGCAATCGATCTTTCGAAATCGACCTTGCGATCGAATCGCCGCTCGGCCTCCGAGCCGATGTATTCGGTACGAGCATCAGCGAATAGCTTCGAGATCGGCAGAGGCAGCTTGTGCTCGGCGATGATCTTCACAATTCCATTCGCGGCGCGGCGCAGAGCGAACGGATCCTTCGATCCCGTCGGCTGCAGCCCGAGCGCGAACATTCCCGCAATGCTGTCGGCCTTGTCGGCTATGGCCAGTACTGCGCCTTCTGCGCTGCGGGGAACACTGTCGTCCATCGACTCCGGCTTGTAATGATCGTAGATGGCGTCGGCAATGGCCTCGACCGTAGCTCGCGGAAGAATTGGGTCCAGCTCCTGCACCCTCGCATACAGGCCCCCGATGATGCCCTGCAGCTCGGTGAATTCCTTCACCAGCTCCGTCGTGAGGTCAGCTTTGCACAGATGGGCCGCTTTGAAGACGATGCCCGGACGGACTGCGCCGCCCGCGCTGCGAATGGCTTCGGTGATCAGGCTACCCAGCTTCTGCACCCGTCGCGTCTTGTCGTAATAGCTGCCCAGATCTTTCTGAAACGTCACCGACTTGAGCATGTCGACGCGATTGCGCAGAGGAATTTTCTGATCGGTATCCCAGAAAAAGCGCGCGTCGTTGAAGCGGGCGCGCAGCACGCGCTCGTTGCCGTGACGGATAAGGCCATCCGGATCGCCATCGGTGTTGAGCACGGCAAGAAAATGCGGCAGCAGCTTGCCCTTAGCATCCTCGAGCGCGAAATATTTCTGGTGATCGCGCATAACCGTGACCAGGACCTCGTCGGCAAGTGCGAGGAACTCCGGATCGAAACTGCCGAGGATGACCGAAGGAAACTCGGTGAGATTTACCACCGTGTCGAGCAGCGACTTATCTTCACGCCAGCGCGCCCCAGCGATGGTGCGAGTCGCAGCGTCAAGCGCTTTGCGAATGATTTGCTGGCGCTCATTGGGGCCCACGAACACCGATGCGTCGGCAAGCGCCGAAACGTAATCGGCGGGGCGTTCAATGGCAATGGAGCCAGGAGACAAAATGCGATGGCCCTGGCTTGCATCCCCGGCGCGGATACCGGCGAACTCCAGCGGAACGACTTCCCCATCGAGCAGCGTTACAAGCCAGCGCACTGGCCGAACGAAGCGCTCGGCGGACTTGCCACGCCAATACATGCTCTTCGCCCAGTAGATTCCCGCGATCTCTTTGGGCAGCATTTCCGCGAGAATTTCCGCGGCGGCGCGACCTTTCTTCAAAACCGTTGCCGCAAGGTATTCGCCCTTCGGCGTGGTGATCCTCTCCAGCGCATCGACGGAGACGCCCACCTTTCGCGCAAAAGCCTCGGCGGCGGGAGTGGGCGCGCCGTCTTTGTACGCGACCTTCAACGACGGCCCGGTCAATTGCTCGCGAAGATCGGGCTGCGCGCCTGCAACTCCGGAGGCGATCACTGCCAGCCGTCGCGGAGTGGAATAGGACTGCAGGACGGGATTGTCGTCAATCCGTTCCCGCCGCACCAGGTCTGAAACCCGGCGAGCCAGTTCGTCGCGCGCGCTGTCGATCATCCGCGCGGGAATCTCTTCAGTTCCGATCTCGAGAAGGAAGTCCATAAAAGAAGCAACTAGCAATTAGCAACTAGCAATTAGCCAAAGCAGCAGGATCGGCATTTTAACCAGGCGACGAACGATTGTGATGTGATTCGAGTCCCCAAGCTCACAATATACAAATTTGCTTTGTATCAGGGCACGACTTCAGTCGTGCCGAATGATGCAATGAAGAATCTGGGCTTTAGCCCCTGTCAGAAACAGACCCCAGGGGCTGAAGCCCAACGTGCTTTGATCGGGCTGCGGCACGGCTGAAGCCGTGCCCTATTACACAGCCGCTTCAGCTTTTCGCCGCGTCGGCAACCAATTGCCGCATTTTTTCAACAGAGGCTCGCCTGGTTTCCGAAAGCTTCTCTAACACTTCCTGTTGTTGAACATAGAGTCTAGCTACTTCAACCGCGAGCGCGCGCACCCGCGCGATGACGCCAACTCTTTCGGTCACCGAGATCGCTCCCCGCGCGTCCAAAGTGTTGAACAAGTGCGAACATTTCAGGCAGAGGTCGTAAGCGGCCAGCAATGGACCGCGCAACACGCGGATCGCGGCTTCCTCGCCATCATCCATCAACGCATCGAGGATCTCTGGTGAAATCGCGCCGTGCCGGATGCGTAGCGTGCCAAGATTAGCGCCGACTCTTCCCAGAAGAGCTTTGCATTCGGCTTCATACAGTTCGAAATGTTTCCACGCTTTTTCAACATCAGCCAGCTCGAAGTTATACACCGAGAATTGCAGCTCGTCCTGCAACCGGATCTCGCCGTACTTCACCGGCCGGCCATTCGGATCGACCACCCAGGTGATGTCATAAATCGAATCCACGTCCTGCAGAAACGCGGCAATGCGCTCCAGACCGTAGGTCAGCTCAGCCGAAATCGGGTCGAGGTCGATGCCGCCGCACTGCTGAAAATAAGTGAACTGGGTGATCTCCAGTCCGTCGAGCATCACCTGCCAGCCAATGCCCCACGCGCCCAGCGTCGGCGACTCCCAATTGTCTTCTTCAAACTTAATGTCGTGCTTGCGAAGATCGATGCCAATGGCTTGCAGCGATTGCAGGTAGAGATCCTGCACATTCTCCGGCGGCGGTTTCAGGATCACCTGAAATTGCATGTGTTTGAACAGGCGATTCGGGTTCTCGCCGTAGCGGCCGTCGGCGGGACGGCGCGAAGGCTGAACGTAGCCGACGCGATACGGCTTCGGCCCCAGCACGCGCAGAAACGTCTCCGGCGCCATGGTTCCCGCGCCGACCTCAACATCGTAGGGTTGCTGGAGAACACAGCCCTTATCGGCCCAGAAACTTTGCAGCCGCAGGACCAGTTCCTGGAAGGTCAGCGGATTTTGCGAGGAAGACAAGATTCGTCCTGAGTTGAGTAGCACGTTCAGCCGATGTTTTGAAGGAGCGAACCTTTAGGTGCGCCGTTTAAGTCTTGAACCTTGCATCCCAAGCGGGCTTTGGCCCGCGAAGAATAGGTAGCTCGCATCTTTCCATGCAAATTCAGTATCGCAAGAGATTCGGAACTCGCAGGACCCGATTTACCTCAGGGGCTAAAACCGCCTATCAAGGCTCTCCACGGCACGGCTGAAGCCGTGCCCCTTCAAATCCTTCGTTCAAAGATCACTTGTGCGCGGCTTAAAGCCACGTCCTCGGCACCCGATTACAACTTCGCCAGCATGCTCGCCGTCACCAGCTTCTTCTCGATGTGGCGCTCGATGATCTGCGTTAGAAACTTCCGCAGATCCGAGTACTGCGCCGCATTGCATAAATCGCCAGCAAAGCTTTCCAGCGGAGAGCGAAACATCCGCGCCGCCATCGCGCGCGACTCCGGCGCGAGCTGCGATGAAGCCAGACGCTTATGCTGCGCGCACATCAAGCCATCGGCCAGCACATGGTAGAACGCTCGGTCGCCGTTCAGCGCCGCACCGCACGCGAGGCATTCGTCCAACTCCGGCAGGAAGCCTACCAGCCGCACCAGCCAAAGCTGGAAATACGTCAGCGGCATCCAGATCGCGCCCATCCGCAACTGTTGCAGCACGGAAACGGTCAGCCGGAAGATGGCGTCATTGGCTTCGCGGTCCGGCAGCAACTCGTCGAGCATCTCGGCGACATGTTCCAGCGCGACCACGCGCGGATAATCGACGGTTGCCGAGAGCGGCGATTCCAGAATGTCGCAGGAATCCAGCCGCGCCAACTCCTGACCCTCGCGATCGTCGTAGTACAAGCCGCACCAGCGTCAGCGGCTCCAGCGCTCCGCCGAAGCGTCGCTTCGACTTCTTGGCCGACCGCGCAACTCCTTTGACCTTCCCTTCGGCGCGCGTGAACAACGTCACCAGCAGATCAGCCTCGCGCAGCGGATAGCTTCGCAACACGATCGCTTCCGACTGCTTCAGTGCCATGAACCTCTCGCAGACGCCGCTAAATCTCGATTCTACTGGCTGGGATTACGTTGTGCAAAGCGACGGGTGGCGGACACCTTCAGGCGTACCAGACACCAGATCTGCATTCCGAATCAGCTCTGATGAGTATGGCGAGCAGCAGATTTCTTGTGCGTGACGCTGGCTGTCCTCACGGTCGCGGCACGGCGTCTGGCGTGGTGATGGGAGTACAGCGGGTGAACTTGGACGCGAACCTTGCGCTCGGCCGCCAAAGGATCTTCCGCGTAATCGGGATCGAACATCGCGATAACCGCGACCGCACGACTGCTATAACGTCGCGCCCAATCGCTATGGATTAGCATGCTTTGCACCAGTCTTCCAGTGCTCGGCATCGCTTTGCGGATCGCCGCCGGAAAATGCGGCAGCATGATAGGCCGAGTCGTCATTAATGGCCGCGAGAAATTGCGTGAACTCCTCCAGATTCACCCCCATCTGAAACACCAGCTGGCTCAGCGCCATCTGTTGCGAAGCGGTCATCTGATCGAAGTGCCGGCAATAGGCGCGGGCATTGTGCACCGCCTGAATCGCCGAGATGCGCAGCAGCTGCGTGGCTTCCTCCTCGTTCAGCTCCGGCGTTAGCGCGTTCGTTCGAATCTTCCGCTGGAAATTTCTCTTCTTCCATGCGGCCAAGTCCTCGTCGTACTGCGTGAGTATGTTCTGCAGTCTCGCCGAGTCGAGTCCTGCCGCCTGCCACAGTTGCGCGCCGGAAGGCTCGATGAACTGATATGGGTTCAGCGGATCGCGCTGCGGATGATCGGTTGCGGGGACGTCGAGGCTGAATCCCGCGGCAATCAGCGGCCGACTGGTCTTGGGATCGGGATAGGCCGCCAGCACCCAACCTTCATGACGGTTGTCGCGCAGCGTATTCATCAACTCGCCCAGATTGAATTTGATATCCGAATCCTTAAAGTCGAGCAGCGGCTGCAACGGAGACGACACACGAGGCGTAATTGCGGCAAGCAGTTTTGACTGATTCTCCAGCGGCAGGTATTGCGCCGTCAGCGGCAATGACGACTGGACGGGACTCGATTGCCGGCCGGCTGCCGATCGTGCCACTTGTGCGGCTGCGTACGCGCCAGGAGCCACCATTCCCATCGCCAGCACTGCCGCCAACACGAGATGTGGTGAACGCGTCATCTTCCAAGCCGCAGCTGAACTCCGCGCTGCTGTCGAATAACAATAACCGAAAATCATCGCGGTATGAATAGCGATTTGGATGCGGAGGAATTATTTTGGCTTGGAATTCCGTGGACGGATAACAGCAGCTGAATTGCGAGTTTCAAGCAAGAGATATGAAAAATCCCCATCCGATAAAGCTCCCGCCGGATGCCCCGGGGTCTCGCGGGGTTCGAGGCCTGGGTACCATAACCAAGCGGATTCGGTATTCGAGGTAATTCTTGAAATTCCTCCCGCGCAGCCTGACCGAAACAAAAAGCGCGGAAGCTTTCGCCTCCGCGCCCCACCTCGATCCAAAATCCGTTGGCGATGATCAGTAGTCAGCCCAGCGGCAGGTCGACCCAGTTAACTAGCTAGCGGCTATGGCTAATCGCTCGTTGCTAGTTGCTTCCTACAAGCTCCCCATGTTCGACAGGAACTCGCCGTTGGAGCGCGCTTTGCCGAGTTTGTCGATCAGCAGTTCCATGGCTTCGACCGGCGATAGCGGGTTGAGAATCTTGCGCAGCACCCAGATGCGCGCCAAGTCTTCCTTCGGGATCAGCAACTCTTCCTTACGCGTGCCCGATCGCTGAATGTCGATGGCCGGGAAGGTGCGCTTGTCGACCAGTTTGCGGTCGAGAATGATTTCCATGTTGCCGGTGCCTTTGAACTCTTCGAAGATCACGTCATCCATGCGCGATCCGGTTTCGATCAGCGCAGTCGCAATGATGGTCAGCGAGCCGCCTTCCTCGATGTTACGGGCCGCGCCGAAGAAGCGCTTCGGACGTTGCAACGCGTTGGAATCGACACCGCCGGAGAGCACTTTGCCTGACGGCGGAACGATGGTGTTGTAAGCGCGCGCCAAACGGGTAATCGAATCCAAAAGGATCACGACGTCGCGTTTGTGCTCGACCAGGCGCTTGGCCTTCTCGATCACCATCTCAGCGACCTGGACGTGACGCGCTGCGGGCTCGTCGAACGTCGACGAAATGACCTCGCCCTTCACCGAGCGCTGCATGTCGGTGACTTCTTCCGGCCGCTCGTCGATGAGCAGCACGATGAGCACGATCTCGGGATGATTGGTGGTGATGGAGTTGGCCAGATTCTGCAACAGCATGGTCTTGCCGGTACGCGGCGGAGCGACGATGAGGCCGCGCTGTCCTTTGCCGACCGGCGTGAGCAAATCCATGACGCGGGCGCTGATGTTCTCGCGCACCGTCTCCAGCTTGATCCGCTCCTGCGGATACAGCGGCGTCAGGTTGTCGAAGAGGATCTTGTTGCGCGCCTCTTCGGGCGACTCGAAGTTGACCGCTTCAATCTTGACCAGCGCGAAATACTTTTCGCCCTCGTGCGGCGGACGAACCTGGCCGCTGATCGTGTCGCCGGTTTTCAGATCGAACTTGCGAATCTGGGACGGAGAAACATAAATGTCATCCGGACCGGGAAGGTAGTTGTAATCGGGCGAGCGGAGAAAACCGTAACCATCAGGCAGGATTTCCAACACGCCTTCCGCGAAGATGTGACCTTCTTTTTCGCTTTGGGCTTGCAGGATCTTGAAGATGAGGTCCTGCTTGCGCAGGCCGCTGGCGCCGGGTAGCTCGAGAGACCGGGCTATACGGGTCAACTCGGTGATGTTCTTTTCTTTCAGTTCTGAGATTGTCATTTGTCACCTACGGGGATTTTGCAGAAGGGCGGGCCGGAGGAACTACGAGGAAGCGCCGAAAGGCGCGGCGCGCTTACGCTGCGCGCCGCTGCATTTCGGGAGCAGTCTCCGGTTCAAGGATCACTGCGCGCCGCTCCGCGTCAGCGATACGGTTCAACACCTCATTCGTTGTATCTTGTATGCGTGTATTCGGCTTGTGAAATTTCCGCGTCGCCTTGGAAGCCAGCTGGCAAAGCGTGTAACGATTGCGCAGAGTGTGGACTGCCTCAAATACCAGTTCAGACCTCATCGATGCCTTTCTCCTATGTGTATGAATGATGTTCCGGAGCCGATCAGAATAAGAGCCGTGCTCCTCGCCTATGACTCAGCAACGGGAACCGTTCGCCACCATGGCGGCAGGAGCTAACCAATTGGATGCCGATCCAATGACTTGGGTTCGGCATTTTTTCGCCTGCTGATTCCGGCTTCGGCAATACGAAAGCCCTTATGCCTTAAAGACTTGCCTGTTTACTGTCCTTATTCCAGCACGATACCACGCCGGCAGGTGCCTTTCCTTCCCTGATAGTGGCGTTCAGTGGGGACCGTTTCGGGCAGGACGTCGTAGACTGGGTATTTACCGGGTGACGCCTTAATGCAAAAACAGTAAGGTAGTCGCCCGGGACGCCGCAGTCAAGTAAAATTTTCGTCCTGTACGCTTCTTAACAAACCGGCCCACAAGGGTGCTAGCTCTAATCGGCTATCCCTTAGACGGCGAGTATGAAAAAATGTCGCGATAATTAGTAACCCACTGGTCTTCAATAAGTTGCGTCTTGCAGTGACCTTCCTAGCCCCGCGAAGTAGCCCAAACGGTGCTCTTCTTGGCGGTGACTAGGAGCCTTTCTTTTTCTTTCTCTGTGTCTCAGTGGTGAACATGGCTTCACGCCCAGAATGTCCGATCCAGCGTCCGGTACTGAATCGCTTCTGCGATATGTCCAGGCTCCATGACGTCGCTGGCGGCCAGATCGGCTATGGTTCGCGAGACCTTCAGAATACGGTCGTGCGCCCGCGCGCTGAGTCCCTGTTTCACCATGGCTCGCTCCAGCAGATGCTCGGAGTCGGTGCCCAGCTCGCAGTACTTCCGTATCTCCCGCGAGCCCATCTGAGCATTGGCGTAGATGCGCTCGCCAGCGGAGTGGAAGCGCTGCAGTTGCACCTCTCTCGCCTTGATCACGCGCTTGCGGATGCCCTCGGAGCTCTCTGGCGACGCGCCGCCGCGTAGCTCGCGATAGTTCACCGACGGCACGTCAATGTGAATGTCAATGCGATCCAGCAGCGGCCCTGAAATCTTAGAAACATAGCGCTGGATCATCATCGGCGTGCAATGACATTCCCGCGAGCGATCGTTGAAGTATCCGCAGGGGCATGGGTTCATCGCCGCCACCAGCATGAATCGCGCGGGAAAGCTGAGCGACATGGCGGCGCGCGCGATGGTCACCGTCCCATCCTCCAGCGGTTGCCGCATGACTTCCAGCACGTTGCGGGGAAACTCCGGTAATTCATCCAGGAAGAGCACACCATTGTGCGCCAGCGATACTTCGCCGGGGCGGGGAATCATTCCACCGCCGATCAGACCCGCGTCGGAGATGGTGTGGTGTGGCGAGCGGAAGGGCCGAGTGCCAACCAAACCGCTGGCGGCATCCAGCACACCGGCGACGCTGTGGATTTTGGTTGTTTCCAGCGCTTCATCGAATGTGAGCGGTGGCAGAACAGTGGCCATGCGCTTGGCCAACATCGTCTTGCCCGAGCCAGGCGGCCCGATCATCAGCAGGTTGTGGCCACCAGCCGCAGCAATCTCGATGGCACGCTTCGCAGTTTGCTGGCCGCGAACATCGCAAAAATCCACCCCGAAGTCCTGTGAGGTCTCCAGCAGTGCCCGTGTATCCACCTTGACCGGCTGGATACCGTTGCCGCTGTTCAGTAGTTGCACGACCTCCATGAGCGACCGAACCGGATATACGTCGACGCCCTCCACCAGCGCGGCTTCACGTGCATTCACCTCGGGGACGATGAGCTTGCGGATGTTGTTGCCGCGGGCGGTCACCGCGATCGGCAAGGCGCCGCGAACTCCACGCAGGCCGCCGTCCAGCGACAACTCGCCCACGAACAGCGCGTCGTCTGGCGGCTTGCTGTTGATTCCGCCATACGCGCCGAGAATTCCCAACGCCATGGGCAGATCGAAACCCGATCCTTCTTTACGAATGTCGGCGGGGGCCAGATTGATCGTTGTGCTTGTCGGAGGAATGTCGTAGCCGCTGTTCTTCAGGGCTGCGCGAATGCGCTCGCGGCTCTCCCGCACCGTCGCGTCAGGCAAACCGACGGTCGTGAAGGTGTCTTTCTCGGTTTTGATCGGGGCAACATCGACCTCAACCTCGATGAGGCTGGCATCGATGCCATACACCGCGGCACTTAGAGTTTTGTAGAGCATGCAAGGGAGTGCATGCCTACCACATTGTCGTTAGGAATATCAGATTGCATGCGGGAATGGTGTGAGCGGGCGCACGAGGCAAGGTGATGTTGAGTCGTGGATCGTGGGTCGTTGGACGATTGTTCTCAATCGGCCAAACGGCCTCCCGCGACCGACAAGCCTTTCATGGTCAAGGTCGATTCACGATTCACAATCCACGGCGTCAGCTAATTGCAATCTTTGCCAGAGCAAATGGGCGGCATGGCCGGCAGCTGCTGGAAATAGAGAGTAGCTGTCCCCTGGTTGTCGCTGCAGTCCCCATCGATAAACACGGCGTACACACCGTTGGGATCGGTCCCGTGTCCCGTGACATTGATGTAGATCGGCGTCCCCTCGTCCACAATATGAAACCAACCGTAGGGTTGCTCGTCAGTCGTGGCATAGAAGGCAACCTTCCTGACCTCGCAGCAGCCCTGATGATAGTGAACATTGGTCGCGACCGCGACCTCATAGACCCCATTATCGATGTGATGGCTCGCGGGGGTGTAGTTGTGGTTTGCTGAGGAGAACATGCTTACGCAATTGTTCAGGGCATCAACCTGCAACGTGAACGATCCCGTCTGTGCTTGCAGGGGAAGGCTGAGGGAGAGCATCAGACAAGAAAAAGCCAGCCAGATTTTTGTCGCTGAAGAATATTCAGGGAAACATCTCTGATGCTGGTTCTGGTTTCGCATGGGGCGTTCTCCTTTCCTCCTGGACAAGCGCCTGACTGAGAACGGTGCTCAAAGGAGTGCCGCAGGCCGGGATGCCCAAGAGTAATCGGCACTATTGTTCGAGGATTGTTGGAGTCTGTCAGTGATGCCGAATCCCCAGGGATGTGACGGCCGGGCTCAAAATTAAAGGGCGGAATCTTGTCCGGAAGCGCAGCGCCCAGTTGCACATCCGATGCCGTGAGGCCAAGAATTCCGCCAACCCAAAAAGTCTCAAGGAGGAATCAATCAACTCAAATTTCGCACTCGCCTTCCCCGAACTGCCAGCGCAGCCAGGTTCCCAATGCGGTGATTCTTGCACTCGAGATCACGGATGCCAATGCCCCATACGCAGTATTCGTCTACCACTTCAGTCGTAGAGGCAATTAGCAATCAGCGGCCAGCTTTAGCCATTAGCAGTTAGCAACGGCACTCGCATCTCGATTTTCTGCTCCGATGAGCGCCATTCCCGAAGCACATTCCACTGGCCTGAATTCTGATTGCTGATTGCTGTTTTTTGTTATCTTCATCGCATGACGCTTTCGCCTAATATTTGCGGACTGATTCTCGCTGCCGGTTTCTCCACCCGGATGGGACGCGACAAGGCGTTGCTGCCCTGGCCGCCCGTCGCTGAAGGCACGCCTGCGGCAAATACTTTTCTTGGTGCCAGTATCGATCTGCTGCAGGCTTACAGTGAACTGGTCATCGTCGTTGCCGGAAGGAACGCGCCATCGATAACCCCCGTGGTATACGCGCACGGCGCATTTCTGGTGGTCAATCGTGAACCTGAGCGGGGCCAGTTCAGCTCGCTGCGGGTGGGACTGCAGGAGGTGATGAATCATGGCCGTGACGCAGCGTTCATCGCCCTGATCGACCGTCCGCCCGTGCTGCCGCGTACGCTGAAGGCGCTGCGCGAGGCATTTCTCTATGCTGAACCTGGAGTATGGGGAGTTGTCCCTGAGTTCAAGCGCGGCGAGGAAGTGATTCACGGCCATCCGATTCTCATTGGCCGCGAGCTGTTTGAGGCTTTTCAGTCGGCGCCGGCTACGGCTACGGCGCGCGAAATTGAGCACCAGTATCAACAACACATCCACTATGTGCCGGTCGACGACCCACGCCTGGCCATGAACGTCGACACTCCCGAAGATTATGCTCGACTGGCGAGCGCAGAAATGATGTCGACGGAGAAGCTGTCTTGAACGCTTCCCGGCTGCCCCGGGATGGGCCACGACTTCAGAGTACTGCTGCAATATCGATTTCGAGATGTTTTGAAGGGGCGCAGCTTCAGCCGCGCCGTCGCAAGTCCTACATATTTGTTTTGTCATCGCGAACCGGCTTTGGTCGGGGAGGATCTGCTGTCGAATTTCCAGTCGTGCCGATAGGCTGTTTGCTCTTGTTGGACGAGCGGATTGCACACTGCTGGACTCTTTGTGTCAGGGCACGACTTCAGTCGTGCTGATGGGCTATTTATTGTTGCAGGAGCCGGCTTGAGCCGGCGGCACATTGCTCTTCAGAAGGCTTTGGCTGCCGTGATACTTCATTCGACCGCAAACCAGTTTATTGATTCCGTCCTAGCCCTCCGTCCCTCAATCGCCATCTTCGATTGCGACGGTACTCTGTGGAGCGGCGACGCCGGAGCCGATTTCTTCTATTGGGAGATTGAGCGTGGCCTGGTCAGTCCCGAGGTCGCTGAATGGGCACGCGCTCGCTACAAAGAATACGAAGCCGGAAAAGTCAGCGAAGAACAGATGTGCGGTGAGATGGTCACCATCAATCGCGGGATCTCGTGCGACATTCTGCAACGGGCGGCTCGCGAGTTCTTCGACGAAGTGGTCAGCCATCGCATCTTTCCCGAGCTGCAGGAATTAACTAACCTGTTAGTTAATAATGGCTGCGAAATCTGGGCCGTCTCGTCAACCAACAGTTGGGTGGTAGAAGTCGGGGCGGAACGCTTCAGCATCCCACGCGAGCACATTCTCGCGGCTTGCGTCGCAACCGAGAACGACTGCGCCACTGATCGGCTGATTCAAGTTCCGACCGACGAGTTGAAAGCCGTCGTCATTCGCGAAGTCATCGGCAAGCCAATGCAAGCCGTCTTCGGCAATTCGATTCACGATCAGGCGATGCTGGAGATGGCGAAGTGGCCCTTCTGCGTGAATCCCAATACCGACTTGGAGCAGGTTGCAAAAGAGCGCGGATGGACGGTGTACTGGCCGAAGGGAGCAAGAAAGTAAACAGGGTCCGAAATGCATAATAAGGCGAACACTACGGTCACGCCTAATCAGCCGATGTCGATCACCGAACAACGGCTCTCCGTACCGCTAGAAAGCTGCGATGTCTTCAACCGCAGCAAGCTCGAGTCCTACCGGGCCCTGTACCGGAAATGGATGGCATTGTACGAGCATTCCCCCGAAAATCCGAACACCATCGAAGGCCAGGTCATTAGCATGCTGTTCCATGACCTGACTTATCGGTCCATCACGAGCGTCCGTGCGTCGCTGCCATCTGAGGTGCAAATATCCGCGCGATCCTCTACCTTGGCGTACCTCATAGACAGCGGTTATCTCACGAATCAGGCGTTGGCTATCTCGAAACTGACTGACAATAACCGTGGCGTAGTTTCTCTTCTAAAGCTGGTGGAGAACATAAAAGGTAAGCGCAAATTTATCACGCGGGAAGTCTACGTGGCTGGCTTCGGTGATCCCTACGACCCAGCAGAGTGGCGGAAAGAGCACGACGAGAGCGATCTGATGATTCAGATGTGGGGACTTCACGATCCAAAGCTGCTTCGTTGGCTGGTGAGTCATGATGCACATGAGCGTTTCGATGCACTTTCCGGCATCTCGTCTGAGCGGCGAAGTCGAGACGACCTGATTAGGCCAGAGGTCTTTGAGCGCATCATTGGATGGCTCTCTATACCGGAGATCAAGGAGCTTAAGAGCCTCCGAGATAATTTCCTAGCGCATGCCGGAGATGCCTTGCGACGCGGCGAGCGGAACATTATGCCGGGCGTGCGATTCGACCAACTAGACAAAGCGCAGAAGGCGATCATTCGTGCCGAACGCGCCATTACGGATTGCTTGCTCTCAATCGGCGTAGCGCGGGAAGTCGTTCCCATGCCACAACTTGGCATTTTTAGCAGGCTAGATATCCCGTATTCCACAAAGGCGGGACTGGGTCAGATGCACGCCCGCTGGGATGAGTTGAAGACGGAACGCGAGGGCTGGAAGCTAAACATTCTTCAGGCGCTCGTTGACTAACTTAACTCGGCGAAGATCACCGACACATCAACGGCTATCGGCGAGTTCTCGATTTGGAAAGACTGGGTTTCGATCCAGCTTCCGGTGGAGCAGTCAAAGCCGCGGCGGGTCTGCGGATCGACGATCCAGATGTGACGGACACCCATGTTGCGGTAGTCGTCGATACGCTGCTCGTAGCGGGAGATGCGATCTTCAGGCGAAAGCACTTCGATGATCGCCAGCGGCGGACGCGTGGGCACTTGCTCAGTCGGTTCGCTACGTGCGAGGAGGCAAACATCCGCAACGCGAACCCGAGTCGGACTCACGCGAATTCGCAGCTCTGGAATGGTCCGGAGATTCCACTCCCTGCCGTGCTTGCGGAACCACTCCACCAGGGCGCCTTGCACCTCGCCATGGTCTAGTTCGCCCAAGTTCCGCTCCTGAAGCTCGCCGTCGACATAGTCGCAGTCCGGACTGTGGCTGGTTTTGAGATACTTGTCGATCGTGATTGGCTGGGTCGTCGTGGCCATAGCAATCCCTTACGCCGTTTCCAGATTCAGCGCGCGCTTGAAGGAGCCGTGGTCGTTCTTGATCTTTTCCTGCAGCAGCATGATCGCGTAGATCAGCTGCTCGGGGCGTGGCGGGCAGCCGGGCACATAAACATCCACCGGGATCCACTGATTGACGCCTTGCACCAGCGCGTAGTTGTTGAAGACGCCGCCCGAGGTTGCGCAAGCGCCCATCGAGATTACCCACTTCGGCTCGGGCATCTGCTCATACAGCTCGCGGATCACCGGCGCCATCTTCTGCGAGACGCGGCCGGCGATGATCATCAGGTCGGATTGGCGCGGCGAGGGACGAAACACCTCGGCGCCGAAGCGCGCGATATCGAAACGCGACGCGCCCATCGACATCATCTCGATGGCGCAGCACGCCAGGCCAAAGGTCATCGGCCAGATGGAATTGCGGCGCACCCAATTCACCACAGCGTCAAGCGACGCCAGCACCACGCCTTCATGCTGCTGCTCGCCAAACGTGGCGCGCAAAATAGCTCGTTGGCTTTGAGGGGAGCCAACAAGATTTTCGAAACGTTCGTGGCCTGACTCGGGATTATCGAAATGTGGAAGCCGCTGCTCAGCCATATCGCTCACCATTATACCTACTACTTTCGATGCTCTGGCGGCCTCGTCGGAAGCAACATACGGGCTGACACGCCGGTGAGGATTTTGACCATTCGCACCGCAGGCAGGCTATCTCCGCCGGGAAGTGGAATGTCGGCGGCCTCAACTTCGGCAAAGCCGTGCGCACGGTATAACGGAATTCCGGTCAAGGTTGCACGTAATTCCAGGCGCGCAAAGCCCTCCGCTGCCGCAGCCCTTTCGGCAGCGCGCATGATGGCGCTGCCAATTCCCCGCCGCTCATATCCCGGGCGCACAAAGAAGGCGCGAATCCGCGCCGCGTCCCCTGCCGGATCCAGGAACGCGTCTTCCCTTCCCCCGCGACTATCGCTGCCAAACAACGTCTTGCGACGGCTCCAGCCGCCGCAGCCGAGCACTACTCCGCCCGACTCGGCAACAAAATAGGTGTTGTCCAGGATCAATTGCCGATCGACTCCGAATACCGTTCCCAGGGCAGCTTCGCGCTGTGCCACGGTATAATCCGGAGCCTGCAGAAAACGAACCGACTCAGCAATCAGCCATTCCAGCTGATCAACATCGTCGAGCGTGGCCAATCGAATTGTCAGGCCAGGTTGCGCACTCATTTCGAAGCACCACTACACCGTCAGCACAACCTTGCCGAACATCTCGCTCTTCGCCAGGTACTCGTGGGCCGCGCGGGTCTCGCTCAGCGGGAAGGTACGATCCACTACCGGCTTCAGTTTGCCGGCAAAGACGTGCTTGAGCACCTCGTGCAGCTCGCCCATCTCTCCCATATAGGAGCCGAGCAGCGACAGCTGCTTGGCGAACAGCACGCGCAGATCGAGTTGGCCGTCGTAGCCCGTCGTAGCGCCGCAGGTCACCAGCGTTCCGCCCGGCTTCAGCGAGCGAATGCTGTCCGGCCAAGTCGCCTGCCCCACGTGCTCGAAGACAATATCCACGCCCCTTTTGTTAGTGATGCGCCTGACTTCATCGGCAATCTTCTGCTTGTAATGGTCGATGGTGTGGTCGGCGCCCAATTCGCGCGCCTTGGCCAGCTTGCGCTCATCTCCGGCTGTGGTGATGACTTCGGCGCCCAGCATCTTCGCAATCTGAATCGCCGCCGATCCCACGCCCGATCCCGCGCCCAGCACCAGAACCGTCTGTCCAGCGCGTAGATGAGCGCGGCCGAGCAGCATGTGCCACGCCGTCAGAAAAACCAGAGGCACGCTCGCCGCATCGACAAAGTCCAGTGAGTCAGGAATGGGAATGACATTCACCTGCGGGACGGCAATCAGCTCGCAATTACCACCATCGACGGTATTGCCCAGCACCGCGAAGTGTCGGCATAGATTCTGATGTCCGGCGACACACTGCTCGCAGTGACGGCAGAAGACCATCGGAGCCAGGAGCACCCGAGTGCCCGGCTTGACGTCGGTGATGTACTCGCCCGATTCGACAACTTCGCCGGCAATGTCGCTGCCCAGGATGTGCGGCAGCTTCACTCCCGGCAGCCCGTTGCGCACCCAAAGGTCAAGATGATTCAGTGCGCAGGCCCGAACCCGCACCAGCACATGGTCCTTGCGCAGCCCAGGATCAGCCACGTCTTCATACTTCAGAACTTCCGGCCCACCGAATTCATGAATGCGAACGGCTTTCATTATCGATCTCCATGGAGCCTACGACTGATTTCCGTTTCCAATTGTTTTGTTATGACGCGATCGCGAGCGTAGATGTCTTTGAGCTCAGCCCGTAAACGCAGTCGACTCGTATCAGGGCACGACTTCAGTCGTGGCGAACGATGTAGGATGAGCGCTACGGCTCGGAATCTACGCTCACATTCTAAATCTGCACTTTGACTTCGCTGTCCCGCATTTCAACAATGAGCCTGAGTGCATCAAGGCTCATAGCTCATGGCTCGCTGCTTATTGCTGCTGCGTGATGGTCAGCGTTCTGCCGTCGGTGTTACAGAGCCACAGCTTCCCATCAACAACGCTGCCGCAGGTGGGACGGAAGTCAATCTGGACGGGCGTGGACGTGTCGGTGGTCAGGTTCCACACCAGTCGATGCGGAGGCTTCTCACCGGCGTTATCGAAATAGGCGGTTAATGCCTGCGAATGATCGCTTAGAAAATCAATGTCGCCAACAGACGAGCCCTCCTGCGGAGGCAGTTGTCGCACTTGCTTGCCGGAAGCAACATCGAAGATGGTGATCCGCGAGTCGGCGCCGCCGGCCAGCAAATACTTTCCATCAGGCGTGAACGTGAGCGCGAAAGTATCCAGCAGGAAGCCGTTGTACTCTCGTGTCTTTTGCCACGTAGTCGTGTCGTACCAGCGGACAACGGTATCGCCACCGCCGGCGACCAGCAGTTTTCCGTCAGGACTGACCGCAACCGACGCCACGCCGCCGAACTGATCCGGCAAGGTGGCGCGCAGGGTTGGCGTCTCGGTCAACTCCCAGATCGTGCCCGGATGGTTCATCGCGCTGACGAACAGTTTCTTGTCATCGCCAAAGAAGTACAGGTTGTCGATGCGGTTGGAATCCGCTTTCCACTGCCGCGCAGCGCCAGTGCCATCGCTGGAGATCACTTCCACCATGCCATCGTGAAAGCCGGCCGCCAGCCGCTTTCCGTCCTGCGAAAAGGACAGCGCGTTGACGTCGCGCGCGGCCGGGAACAGCATCCGCTCGCTTCCATCCGGAAGATTCACCAGGTGGATGCTCTTGTCTTTGCATCGCACGACTGCTTGCGCGCCGGTGGGCGAAACCATCTGGTAGCGGGATTCGCACGGCAGTTGGACTTTGACGGCCTGGGAAGCGGCCGCTGCGGTTGCGGAAGAGATCAGCAGGACGGCCACGAGCGGCGTGCGCATCACAGCGTCTCCATCACGAGATCGAAGTTCACGACGGCTACAATCTGCGTCGCGTCGCCCTTGATCATCACCGGCCGAACCAGCTCCCGGCTGGTGATCAGCGGATCGCGCGTGTAGTTCTTGTCAGGATTGCCGTCGAACACCGGATCGGTGGCGAAATACATCTGCGTGATCAGCGGCTTGTGTCCCGGCGCGGTGACCAGATAATGCACGTGCTGACAGACGCGTTGGGGATAGTGTCCGGGCATCACGGTCTCGATGGCGTAGCCGGCCTTCGTTCCGGGCTCCAGGATGGCGCGGTAACGGTAGCCTTCAATGTCGTAGTGGCCGAGGTTGTCGGTCTGCCAGATCTCGAGCTTGGCGTCGGGGACAACTTCGCCGCGCACATCGTAGATTGTGCCCGAGAGCGCCAGCGGCATGCCGGCATCGCCGGGCGCGCGCAGAATCGAGCTGGTGGGAGCCTGCCGCTTGTAGAAGGGACCGAGCTCGCAGGTTGGCGTGGGGATTTTCTTTTCCGCCTCGTCCCATGCGTAAGCGATTGAGGAAAGCGGAATCGAAGTGGACAGCGTAATCGCGCCCAACGCAGCGCAGCGTTCTAACAGCTCCCGCCGTGTGAAGCTCATGCCGTCTCCTAGGATGTGGTATGGGGATGGAATATAGCGCGATTACACAGGTCTTGTCTAAATAAATCCGCGGGCTTTGACTTCGGCTGCCCGCATCTCAATAATGAAAGCTAGTCGCTACCTTCATGGACATCTACGAACAGATCGTGCAGCTTCGCCGCGAGGGACGGCGAGGTGCGGTTGCGACCATCACCACCGCGCGCGGATCGATTCCATCGTTCCAGACGGCGAAGATGCTGGTGCGCGACGACGGCTCCATCGCAGGCACGATCGGCGGCGGTTGCGTGGAAGCCGAGGTCTGGCAGGCGGCGCGCGAGGTCATGGAAGAGCAAAAGCCGCGCTCGCTGACCTTCAATCTCAACAACAATCCCAAGTATGACACCGGACTGGTGTGCGGCGGCACGCTGGAAGTTTTCATCGAGCCCGTGCTACCGCCGGCGCTGCTGTACATCTTCGGCGCCGGGCACGTCGCCTACAGCCTGTACAAGGTTGCAGCAACTGCAGGCTTCGAGGTCACGGTTGTGGACGATCGCGAATCGTATGCGAACCAGGAGCGTTTTCCCGACGCGCGCGAAGTGATTGCTGACGACTTTGACGCAGTGACGGCGCGACTGACGGTGCCCGAGGGATCGTACATCGTCATTGTCACGCGCGGACATCGCGACGACATGCGCGTGCTGCGCTGGGCAGTCAACATGCGCGCGCGCTATCTGGGGATGATCGGCTCCAAGCGCAAGACCATCTCGATCTACAAGGAGCTGGAGAAGGAAGGCATTCCAGCGGAGAAGTTCGCCAACGTGCACGCGCCGGTGGGACTGGAGATTGGCGCGGTCACGCCGGAGGAGATTGCTGTCGCAATCGTCGCGGAGATGATTGCCGAACACCGCCACGCGGCGCCCAATGTCGCCAGCAAAATGTATGTGCACGTGTCCGGCCGCGAAGAGCAGGACGCGCTGGAAAAAGAGACAACTTAGCAATCGTTAGTTGTTTGAACGGGATGGCCTTCACGCCTTCGTAGCCGCATCAGCCACTCGGCTTCAGCCGCTTAGGTCCAGTCACTTACTTCTTAACCGCTTTCGACTGCGCCTTACTCTCAACCTTAGTCTTCAGCTCGCGGACAGCCTCTCGTTTTTTCTCCCGCGCCTTGCGTAGCCGGTGTTCGCGTGATTTGTCGCCATTGCGAAAGGACATGATTTCACCCCGATGCGATAGTACAGGATTTCCTGAATTGACGTGATACTCGCCGGCGATCCTCCATCACGAATTCCCGATGAGAATCCCGGTGGCAAAGACCAGCGCACCTCCAAAAGCCACCTGCACCGCAGCCGACAGTGGCGGCGTATCCATGAAGCGATGGCGCACCCAGGTAATGGTCGCCAGTTCCACCAGCACGACGGCAATTGCGACCGCAAGCGCCAGGTTGAAATTGTGAAAGAGAAACGGCAACGTGTGGCCGATTCCCCCCAACGCCGTCATAGCTCCGCAAATCAAGCCGCGCAACCAGGGCGTGCCACGTCCGGTCAGACTGCCATCGTCCGACAGCGCCTCGGCAAAGCCCATGCTAATACCCGCTCCCAGCGAAGCGGCCAGTCCAACGGCAAAGGCGTCCCAGGTATTCCGCGTCGCAAAGGCTGCGGCAAAGACCGGCGCCAGCGTCGAGACCGAACCATCCATTAATCCCGCAAGCCCCGGCTGTATGATTTGCAACACGAACAAGCGTCGTCTGGCTTTGTCCTCTTCTTCCCGCACCTCGGGCTTGAGCTCGCTCTTCTCCAGTTCAGCGGCGCGTTCCACGTGCGCAGTTTCCGCCTCTGCCAGATCGTCGAGCAACTGGCGGATACTCGCATCCTGTGCGCGGGCCGCAGCATGCTGATAGAAGCGCCGGGTTTCCGCTTCCATCGCGCCGACCTGCGCACGGATCTGCTCCAAGCGCAGTGGCGTGTTCAGCCAGATCGGTTTGCGCTGCACAAATCCGCGAACGTCCTGCCGCCGCACCAGCGGAATGTGCTCGCCAAACTTCTGCTTGTACATCTCAATCAGTGCCCGGCGGTGGCCAACCTCCTCCAGCCGCATCTCCTCGAATACTTGCGCTGTGCCGGGAAAATTCACCCGCAGACTATCGCCAAAGTCGGAATAAATGCGTTCGTCCTCTTCCTCCAGCGAAATAGCCAGAGCAAGAATTTCCTTCTGCGACAAACTATTAAAGTCTCGCACGTATGACTCCTAAAGGCAGTAGTTGGCAACTAGCAATTAGCAACTAGCAACTAGTAATTAGGAAGCTTTGGTTATCTCATAAATCCTTTTTGAAAGGGCACGGCTTCAGCCGTGCCGCCGAGAGCCGGAAAAACCTGGGCTTTAGCCCCTGAGGGAAGTCGCAGCGTGCCGATCCGTTCTACAGACTCTGACTAATTCCCTCAATGGCTAAAGCCCCCATCGGAGGGCCGAATTTACGGACGGTCTGAAGACCGTCCCTTTCAAAACCACCGTTAATCATTGACTCCCTACCCAAAACCCAGTAGCGCTTGGACTTGTACTCCAGTGCGCCGAATCACGGCCGGTATCATTGCTAACTGCTACTTGCCAGTTACTAGCGTTAGTATGGCGCGATAATTCCCCCCATGTTCCGCGAGGCTGGAAGCTTGACCGCGCTCTCAAAACCCTCGATGCCCCAATACTTCGCGAACACATCCAGATACTTGTAGCCCGAACCGGTGA
>CAWFUE010000035.1:0-94639 GCA_963818905.1 uncultured Acidobacteriaceae bacterium | reverse complement strand
TGCTGCTGACCTCGTAGGTTCGTATTGCTATAGATCGGCGGCACCGGTTGTGCCTTTCTCGGTAGGCGGCTCTTCACCCACCCAAACTGAGGGGTGTTCAAAGCAGGCATCTGCACAATCGTAGTCTGTACCTTGCTGTTGTCGTGCAGTAATTCGGTACGCAACGACGCAAAGAAACCCATGATCGCGTGCTTCGACGCGCAATAAGCCGCCTGCAAAGGGATACTGCGGTAGGCGAGCGCCGACCCGACATGCACTATGGTCCCGCGATCTCGTGGCAACATGCGTTTCAGCGCCGCTAAGGTTCCATAGACATAGCCGAGATACGTTACCTGCGTTACGCGTTCGAATTCCTCGGGCTTCATCTCCCTGATCGGCGAGAACACCGATGTCATGGCATCGTTGATCCATATATCAATTGGTCCGAGCTTCTTCTCCACGCGATCCGCCGCCGATTCTACTTGCCCGGCATCGGCGACATCGGTCGGAAGCACCAGCGCCTTGCCGCCCATGGACTCGACCTCGCGCCGTGCTCCTTCCAAGCCATCGCGTCCGCGCGCAATCAAGCCGATCCACGCTCCATGTTTCGCAAATTCGCGAACGGTGGCGCGTCCCACGCCGGCTGACGCACCTGTGATCACTACCACTTCATGCTTATTGTTTTTCATCACGGCTCCTAGACCATCTCGCGAACTTTGTCCGAGGCTACGGTAAGCGCGATCTTGCTGCGGTTGGGCTCACCGCGAGCCAACGATTCGGCAAACTTTAGCGCCTGCTCTGCCTTGACCTTGCCGGGCAACGGGGGCTCGAACGGATCCACAGCCGCTTCCAGAATCGCCGGACCGGGCGCATTCAGGAATTGCTCAACCATCTCACCGCAGTTCCTGGGATCGTCGACGGTGTAGCCGACTCCGCCGCAGGCGTGGGCAAAAGCAGCAAAATCGATGGGCTCCAGCTCAACTCCGTATTCCGGGTTTCCCAGAAACACCATCTGCTCCCATTTGATCTGGCCCAAGGTGTTGTTCTTGATGATGACGACTTTGATCGGCAGCTTGTATTTCACGGCGGTGGAGAAATCCGCCATCAACATGGAGAAACCACCGTCTCCGACAAATGCAATGCATTGCCGATTGGGATAGGCGAGTTGTGCGGCGAGCGTGTAAGGAAGTCCCGGAGCCATCGTGGCCAGCGTGCCAGATAAGCTGTGCAATTGCCCGCGCTTTACCGGAATCTCGCGCGCGAACCAGGTCGCAATTGTGCCGCTGTCGCAACTGACGACCGCGTCGTCGCGCAGCCGTTTGCCGAGTTCCCATGCCACCACCTGCGGCTTCATCGGTTTGTCCATGCGAGTTGCACGTTTCTCGATTACCTTCCACCAGTCCTTCATGCCGGACTGCGCCGTCTCCAGAAAACTGCGGTCCTGCTTTTTCGTCAGCAGCGGAATCAAGTTTTCCAGCACAGTGTGGCTGTCGCCAACCAGTCCAACATCGACGGGATAGCGGAGTCCAATTCGCATGGGATTGATGTCGATCTGCACGCCGGCCGCCTGACCGGGTTTGGGCAGATACTCCAGGTACGGGAACGAAGTTCCCACCATCAACAGCGTGTCGCACTGCTCCATGACCTCCTGCGAAGGCGCGGTGCCCAGTAATCCGATTGGCCCGGTAGTGTAGGGGCTGTCGTCCGGAACCGCTGCCTTGCCGAGCAACGCTTTCACGATGGGAGCCGCTAACTGTTCCGCAACCTGTTCCAACTGGTCGCCGCAACCCAGCGCGCCACGGCCCGCCAGAATCGCAACCTTTTTGCCATCGTTCAGAATCTTCGCCGCATCCTGCAATTGACCCTGGTCCGGGACCTTGTAGCTGCGAGTGCGAACGCTGCTGGTGTGATGTTTGATATTTCGTTTCGAGCGGTCCCAGTTGTGAACCGCGGCATCCTGAAAATCTACCGGGATGGTGATGTGCGCAACACCGCTGTAGGAAATTGCGGTGCGGCAGGCGAGGTCAACTACATTCTCCACATGAGTCGGACCCATGATGCGCTCGTTGTAAACGCAGACATCCATGAAGAGCTTGTCGAGGGCAACGTCCTGCTGGGTGTGCGTCCCGATGAGATCATGGAACTGCAGTCCCGTGATTGCCAGCACCGCCGCGCCATCCATCTTGGCATCGTACAAGCCATTGAGCAGGTGAATGCCGCCGGGACCCGAGGTGGCAAGGCAAACGCCGAGCTTGCCGGTATATTTAGCGTAGCCGCAGGCCATGAAGGCCGCAGTCTCTTCGTGCCGAACATGAATAAAGCGGATCTTGTCCTGGTGAGTACGCAAAGCTTCCATGACGCCGTTGATTCCATCGCCGGGGAGGCCAAAAACCATTTCGACGCCCCAATCCATCAGGCATTCCACGAGCACATCTGAAGCAGTCACGATGCCGGCTCCTTTCTGCTGAGCTGTTATAGCGCGAGGCTGGTGTTCTCTTGGATGGATGCGCGCTGATGTGATTCCCGTTTGCTCGAAAATGGGTAAATGAGAAATCAAATTGTGCCGCAGCTACAGAATGCGACATCGCGAAACACTGATTGGCTCCTATATTTAGGCCGTTCTTCAGAGTTGCATCGTAATACGATAGAAATGGGATAACCTCACTACCCTGCAGGTCATCTTTACAGGTGAAGTGTCCTGTTTTCGTAAATTCATTTTCATTGAGAGAAGGATTGATCGATGAGGGCTGGCTCTCATCAAGTTCCTCTCGAGCGGCTCGCCGTTTCGACCTACACCGTTCCGACGGATTTCCCTGAGTCCGACGGAACCCTGGAGTGGGACAAGACGACCCTTGTTCTCGTCCATGCAACTGCGGGGGCGAAGGTCGGCCTCGGTTACACGTACGCGGATCTCGCAGCTGCATCGCTGATTCAAGACATGCTGGGGAAACTCCTGCATGGAGCTGACGCCATGGCGCCGGCGTCCGCTTACATGTCGATGTGGCGACATATCCGCAACCTGGGACGGCCGGGAATCTGCTCGATGGCGATCTCTGCCGTCGATTGCGCGCTGTGGGATTTGAAAGCAAAGTTGTTGGATGTGCCGCTGGTCACGTTGCTGGGACAAGTCCGCGCGGGAGCGCCAATATACGGCAGCGGTGGTTTCACTTCCTATTCCGAGCGGCAGCTTTCGGCGCAATTAGCGGGCTGGGTGAACGAAGGAATTTCAGCAGTGAAGATGAAGATCGGCCGCGACGCAAGATGGGATGCGGAGCGGGTTAGTGTTGCGCGCGATGCGATTGGTCCGGGCGCAGCGCTGTTTGTTGACGCCAATGGCGCCTACCGCCGCAAGCAGGCCATCGCGCAGGCGGAAATTTTCAGCGAGTACGGTGTCAGTTGGTTTGAGGAGCCGGTCTCGTCCGACGATCTTGAGGGTCTCCGTCTGATCCGAGACCGTGCTCCCGCCGGAATGGATGTTGCCGCCGGCGAGTACGGATATGACATCTTTTATTTTCGTCGTATGCTTGCTGCCGGAGCGGTCGATGTGCAGCAAGCCGACATCACGCGCTGCGGGGGTGTAACCGGATTCTTGCAGGTAGCCGCGTTATGCGAGGCGCACAACCTGCCACTCTCCGGCCACACCGCACCAGCGCTCCATACTCACGTTGCTTGCGCGGTGCCGTCGTTCAGGAACCTGGAATATTTTCACGATCACGTGCGTATCGAACGCATGTTCTTCGATGGCTTTCCGCAGCTGGTTAATGGCGAGCTCCGGCCTGATCTGTCACGGCCAGGAATCGGACTGGAGCTGAAACGCGCCGATGCAACGAAATATGCCGCCTAAGGAGAAAGAAATGTCTGCCATCCGAGATACGCTGATTGCTCCGGAAGAACTGAGGAAAGCTGTCGACTGGCGTTCCGCCAGCAAAATCGATGCCGGCGGACTGGAGGCGGAGCTCCGAAGGCATGTTGAGGGCGAGGTTCGCTTCGACGCCGGTAGCAAAGCCATGTACGCGGTCGACGCTTCCAATTACCGGCAGGTGCCGATCGGAGTTGTCATTCCCAAGTCCAAAGAAGATGTTGTGCGGACCATGGCTGCCTGTCGCAAATATGGCGCTCCGGTGCTGTCGCGCGGTGGCGGTACCAGCCTGGCGGGAGAATGCTGCAACATCGCCATCGTGATCGACTGGTCCAAATACATGCACGGTGTGTTGGAGGTGAACACCACCGAGCGCTGGGGACGGGTGCTGCCCGGTACGGTTTGCGATGAGTTGCGCGATCGAGCGCTGAAGGAAAGCAATCAGCTGCTGGTTTGGGGACCCGATCCCGCTACGCACAATCATTGCTGCTTCGGAGGCATGATCGGCAACAACTCCTGCGGCGCACATGCCCAGATGTCAGGTAAGACAGACAATAACGTCGAGGAGCTCGAGGTGCTTTTGTACGATGGCACCCGAATGACGCTTGGCTGGATGAATGATGGCGAATTGGAAGAACAGATACGGCAGAGCGGGCGCGTGGGAGATCTCTATCGTAATCTGAAGTCGCTGCGCGATCATTATGCTGACCTGATTCGCGAAAAGTACCCGCCGATTCCGCGACGCGTCTCCGGCTACAACCTCGACCAACTTCTTCCCGGTGAAGATGGCCGCTTCAACATCGCGCGCTCGGTAGTGGGCAGCGAAGGCACGCTGGTCGCGGTGCTGGAAGCCAAGTGCAGGTTGATTGATGCCAAAACACAACGTGTCATCCTTATGCTGGGATATCCCGACGTGTACGAGGCCGCGGATCACTGCCGCGACATTCTTCCATTCCAGCCCACCGCGCTTGAGGGAAGCGATTACAGGATGTACGAGAATATCGAGAAGAAGGGTGGGCCTCACCGCCGGTTCTTAGGCATGATGCCGGACGGTCATGGATGGCTGATGGCGGAGTTCGGTGCCGACAAGAAAGAGGAGGCACTTGAGATCGCACACCGCGTGATGGAAATGCTGAAGAGCAAATCCGGCGCGCCGAGCATGCGACTGTTTACGGAAAAAGACGACATGGCGCACCTGTGGGAGATACGCGAAGCCGGCCTGGGCGCCACCGCGTTTGTACCGGGAGAACATGACACCTGGCCGGGATGGGAAGATTCTGCGGTCGCACCGGAAAAGCTGGGCGACTATCTCCGCGATCTGCGCGCGCTCTACAACAAGTACGAGTACAACCCGACACTGTATGGCCACTTTGGTCAGGGCTGTGTGCATTGCCGGGTGGATTTCGATCTCACCAGCGAACCAGGCATCAAGAAATGGCGTTCGTTCATGGAAGAGGCAACCGATCTCTGCGTAAAGTTCGGCGGCAGCTTGAGCGGCGAGCACGGCGATGGGCAAGCGCGCGGCGAGTTCCTCTACAAAATGTTTGGCGAGGAGTTGATTCAGGCCTTCCGCGAATTTAAGGCGATCTGGGATCCGGATTGGAAGATGAATCCCGGCAAGGTCGTCGATCCCTACCGCATCGAGGAGAATTTGCGACTGGGCGCTGGCTACCATCCCTGGGAACCTGAAACTCACTTCAAATGGCCGGAGGACCATGGCAGCTTCGCGCACGCGACATTACGTTGCGTGGGCGTTGGCAAGTGCCGGCGCAGGAGCGGCAAGAACGCCGAAGATGACACCATGTGTCCCAGCTTTATGGTGACGCACGAAGAGCGGCACACCACCCGAGGCCGCGCCCACCATCTTTGGGAGATGCTGCACGGCGATGTGATTGCCAACGGCTGGCGCGATGAGAGCGTCAAGGAAGCGCTTGACCTGTGTCTGGCGTGCAAAGGATGCAAAGGTGATTGTCCGGTCAACGTGGACATGGCGACCTACAAGGCGGAATTTCTCTCACATTACTGGGAGGGACGGCTGCGTCCGCGGTATGCCTATGCTTTCGGGTTGATTGATAAGTGGGCCAGGCTGGCCTCGATCGCTCCCGGATTCATTAACCTCTTCACCCAATTGCCAGTGCTGCGCACCGTCGCAAAGAAGATTGCCGGAATGCCGGTTGGCCGTGACATTCCCCCATTCGCGCCGCAAACCTTTAAGTCATGGTTCCGGAAACGCGAGCCGCGCAATCAGGGACAGGAGAAAGTAATTCTCTGGGGAGATACCTTTAACAACCATTTCATGCCAGAAACAGCACAGAGCGCAGTTGAAGTTCTCGAGCATTTCGGTTATCAGGTTGAAGTTCCTATGCAGCATCTGTGCTGCGGACGCCCCTTGTACGACTACGGCTTTCTCGATCAGGCCAAGCAGTATCTGAACACCGTTCTGGATACCCTGGCAGATCAGATCGACGCGGGAACACCAATGGTAGTGTTGGAGCCGAGTTGCTGCGCAGTATTTCGCGACGAACTGTATGGCCTCATGCCGGATTCGCCGCGTGCGCACCGCCTTATGGAAAACACCTTCACGCTGGCCGAGTTCCTGGAAAAGAAGGTCAAGAATTACGATCCTCCAAAGTTGCGGCGCAAAGCCGTGGTGCAGGGACATTGTCATCACAAGGCCATCATGCGGATGTACAGCGATGAAGCCGTGATGAAGAAGATGGAACTTGATTACAAACTGCTGGACACGGGCTGCTGCGGCATGGCGGGATCGTTCGGATTCGAGAGCGACAAGTACGATGTGTCGCTGAAGTGCGGCGAGCGCGTGCTGTTTCCGGCGGTGCGGAAAACCGGGCTCTCCACCTTAGTCATGGCCGACGGCTTCAGTTGCCGAGAACAGATTCAGCAGGACACTCCGCGTCATGCGCTGCATCTGGCGGAAGTGATGCGGATGGCGCTCGAGGGCAGCGACGGTGCAGGCCAGATGTATCCCGAGCGGGAGTTGGTGGAAAAACGAGCCGAGGCGCAGAGGCGATCGATGAAGCGAGCCGGAATCGCGCTGGGTGCGGCGCTGGCGGCCGGTGCGATGTTGTGGTGGGGAATACGGCGGGCGAGAAGCTAGGACGTGGCGCGTTTCTACGCTTGTCCGGAGGCGGCGCCAGCGGCCTTTGCGAGATCTCCCACAGCTTCGCTGGCTGTAGAAACTGCGGTGGTAGCAACTTCGGGCAGCGGCGCTGCGGCAGTCATCTGGGCGCGTCGCGCGGCCCTGACCGAGCCCCACACAATAAACAGATTGGTCACCATAACCACGGTGAATGCCATGGCCGGAAGAAACGCGAAGATGTCTCCTCGATCGTTGACAATCTCCAGCGCCAGAACCGCGGTCACCAATCCACGCGGCAGCATCCAGAACAGCAACTCGGTATCGCTGCGCTCGACATCCTGAACAATCCAGCGACTGCCCTGCATGGCGACAAACCTCGCCAGCACTAATGCAGCGAGGATTCCGAGTATGGGCAGGATATAGTGGCGGCTGACGAACTGCGCGACGACTCCCAGTAAGACGAAGAAGAACGAGCGGACCAGAAAACTGAACTCGGCGTGAAAGGCGAGCAGGCGTGCGCCCTGGCGGGTCATGTGCGGAGTCCGCGGCAGATTGGCGAGGGTGACGCCGAAGACCAGCACAGTCAGCAGGCCACTGCCCTTCAGCCCATCGCCGATGGCGTACACGGCCAACACGACACCAAGGTTCAGGATGTTGATGTACGGCTGACCTGCCAGCCGTGGCCACAGCTTTGACCACAGTGCGCCAACCAAGATGCCGATCATCAGGGAAACGGCGATGTGATGGGTGAAGTCAGTCGCTAAGCCGCCGATCAACGACCTGCTTCCTTCTGTGTTCAGCAGGCTACCCACCATCAGCACGGCAATCACTTCGCCGAGCGATGATTCGATCGTCAACGTTACTTTGACAGGATCGGGAGTATCGATCTGCTGTAGCGCCGGGATCACAATAGTCCCGCTGGTGCAACCGAGCGCAGCTCCCAATAGAAGACAGTCCGTCCAGCCAAGGTGGAGGAACGCCCGTCCCATAACTGAAACCAACGCGAGACTCAGGCCAAAGCTCAAGACCACCAGCAACAGGCCGGCGGGAAAATAGCGCACAGCCTGACGAAGCCGCAGCTCAAGTCCACCTTCGAAGAGAATGAGGATCAGAGCCAGGGTGCCTAAAATTTGAATCGCACCTTCAAAATTTTGCGGGTTCACCCAATGCAATACGGGCCCCACCGAGATGCCGATCAGCAACAGCACGATAATGTCGGGCACACGGGTCAGCTTCGATAAACGATTGGCCACAACTGCCAATATCAGCAGCGCCGCCGGCAAGCCGAAGATGTACGCCAAATGCATGAGTGGTGCTTCAGGCAGCAGCCTGCGTGGAGTTGGTGCTTATGATACTACGACATCCAGATTCGCACTCTGCGCGGCTTAACTGATGAATTATTGCCGGCGAGGTCACATGGTTCGCGAATTCCGCATCCAAATATTTATCACGACGTTCCGGTCAGCAGCCGCATAACGTCAAGGTTGGGCCGCCGTCTCGCTCCGGCGGCCTTAATTGTTTCAAGGCTTACTCAGATCCGCCGGGAAGGACTTGAACTCGACCTGGCGCTGCTGGGCTTTCTCCGCTCCATGATCATCAGTCGCATGCTGGACGAGGGTGCCCTTGATTACGCGATAACCTTCTTCCGCGGGCTTCCTGCTTGGAGTGGTGACAATGGTTCCGCTGAAGTCGTACCAGACACCGTGGACGGTCTTGGTGTTGAAGCTCAGATGATCCCCTTGCAACGTTGTTTTGTCGAAGAACTGATCGATGAACTGGCCCCGGTCGCTGTCGGAGTCACCAAAGCGGGAGATGTAGCCGGAGAGCTTGCCGTCGTCAACCGTCAACTGCACGAACTCACCTTCGTGCAGGAATGTGTACATGCCGGAAACATTGCTGGGGTCATCGCCATTCGCGGCTGATTGGCCAAAGGCAAGCACCGAAAGAGCAATAAACAAGCAACCTGCCGCCAGGCGGATGCAAATGCGTTTCATGATCATGGGATATGCGGATAGCCCCGTATCCAGCATGATTGCACGGCGACGGCGGATTACGAAGAGTTATCTTTCGGCGCACCTATTTACGCGCGCTCCCAAATGCCACAGGACCAAGAAAGCGCAATTCGGGAGCGGCTGGAATGAGGCCTATCTCCTGAGCATACTGAAAGAAAAGTTTCAGGCCAGCATGGTTCTCGCGGTCCAGATAGTAATGGATATTCGTCGTGAGGTAGCTGCGAATATCCTCCTCGCTCAGGTGGAGCTTCGGAGACCATTCCTTCGCGATGACGTCCAGATTGTGCGGTTCCAGACCGTGGTCCCGTGATTCCTGAAAAACCTTTTTTAAGTTCAGTGCAGCGGGTTTGCGGTTGAGCGCATCGAGTCGCACCGCCCAGAACGCAAAAACAAAGGGCAGGCCGGTGGCTTCGCGCCACAGATGCGCCAGGTCATAAAGATGGTAGCCGGCGTCCAGCGGCACCTCCAAAGCGGAATCGCCGATCAGCAGCGCCGCGTCACGACCTTGCAGCATCGCGTGGAGTTGCGGCGGATGCGGCGTCAGATCACGAGGGCCGCCGTAAAACTGGGCGAACAGCACCTGCAACAGCGCGACCGATGTACGCGAAGAAGTATCGACAGCAACCGTTCGAATATCCTCGATAGGCGTTTTGCTGACCAGCAGGATCGAGCGAACGCGGTCCTTCGAGGCGATCGCAATGTTGGGCAGGATGACGAGTCCGGCGATCTGAGCGTAGGTAAATGCCGGGATGATGCCAATATCAGCCTGGCCTGCTGCGAGCGCTGCGGCGCAGGATGACGGAATCGTGTATTCGATGGCAAAGTTCTGACCCGCGTCTCCATGTTCAAAGTCCCACATTAGCGGCGCAGTATTCAGGAAAGAAATGGCCGAGATGCGAAGCTTGGACATGAACTATCGAGTCTAGCAGGATGCCCAGACGCTCTCTCGGTTGAACCTCTACGGGTGACAAGCGTCCTTGACGGTAACCACCTCGAAGGTTACCCTGCGCTCATCTCTCATCTTGGGCCCAGCCAGATTCTAGAGTGCTCATGGACGCCGAACTACCGGTGCAGGCCGAAGACTACGCAATCACGCGCAGAGTGCAATGGCTGGCGCTTTCTCAGACTCCCGGCGTCGGCCCGGGACGAGGACGGAAGCTGGTCGAACACTTCGATGGGATCGAGCGGGTATTCACCGCTTCCCTGACGGACCTCGAAGCCGCAGGACTGCCGGCAGCCTCTGCTCAGAGCCTGGCATTCGGCAAGTCGCTGGAATTGGCTGCTGCGGAGTACGACCATGCGCGCGAGGCCGGCGCATCCATCGTTGTCCCCGGCGACGCAGAGTTTCCCAAGCGACTGCTGGAGATTTACGATCCACCACTCGTCCTTTACGTTCTAGGAAACGCTGAGCTCATCGATAAGCCTGGTGTTGCCGTAGTTGGAACCCGGCATCCGACGCCTTACGGTATTGGCATAGCCGAGCGGCTCACATGCGATCTCGCCGCCCGAGGTTTGGTCATATTCAGTGGAATGGCTCGCGGCATCGATAGCGCCGCCCATCGCGGCGCGCTCAACGCTCACGGCCTCACTGTCGCTATCTGGGGCACAGGAATCGACGAGCCGTACCCCAAGGAGAACCGCAAGCTGGCCGATCAGATCGTAGAGGCAGCCGGCGCGATCGTGACTGAGTTCCCGTTGGGAACAATTCCCGCGCCGCAGAACTTCCCCATTCGCAACCGCCTCATCAGCGGCATAGCACTCGGAGTGCTGGTGGTCGAAGGCAACGAATACAGCGGGACCAGGGTGACAGCGCGTTGTGCTCTGGAACAAGGCCGGGACGTTTTTGCGGTTCCCGGCAACGTGACCAACAAGATGTCATGGGCTCCTAACACGTTGATAAAGCAAGGGGCTGCACTCGTAGCCACATGGGAGGATGTTTGGGAACAGCTGCCTACGGACACTCGTCTGGCACTAACTCCCTCGGAACAGCCTGCATCGGAAGCTGAGGGTTCGGCATCATTGTTTCAGGGAGCGCAGTTATCGCCCCACGAGAAAAGGGTGTTGGGGCTCTTGCGATCGGACGAATCCACTCACCTCGATGAATTGGTAGAGCGCCTTTGCTCGCATCTGTCCTCGTCGGAGATCTTCGCCGCACTGTTTGAGCTGGAACTCAGTGGCCGTGTCAAAGCGCTGCCTGGGAAATACTACGTGAGGGCGATGTAGCTGACACCCAGCGCTTTAGCTGAAACTGATGGCCGGCAGCTCACAGCTTAGTTTCGCCTAACGGCGAAACCGTGCTAGCTTCATAAGCGTAATTCCCAAGATTGAGGTTCAATTGGCAAAAGGTTTAGTCATCGTCGAATCGCCGGCGAAAGCGAAGACGATTCAAAAATACCTCGGTTCGGGCTATGAGGTGGAAGCCTCGCTCGGCCACATTAAGGACTTGCCGAAGAAGTCCCTCGGCGTCGATCTGGACAACGATTTCTCCACCGAGTACGTCGTCATTCCGGGCAAGGAAAAAGTTGTTGCCAAGCTGAAGAAGCTGGCGAAGTCGGCCGATGCCATTTACCTCGCGCCCGACCCGGACCGCGAGGGAGAAGCCATTGCGGCGCACTTGGCCGAGGAGCTCGGCGGCGACGGCATTGACGGCAAGAAAAAGAGGAAGAACCCGATCTTGATCCGGCGCGTGACGTTCAACGAGATCACCAAGCGCGCCGTGCAGGAGGCGTTTAAACATCCGCGCGACATCGATGCCAACCTGGTTGACGCGCAGCAGACCCGGCGCGTCCTCGACCGGCTAGTCGGATATCAGATTTCCCCGCTGCTGTGGGATAAGGTACGTCGTGGGCTTTCCGCCGGACGCGTACAAACGGTTGCTCTGCGCCTGATCGTGGAGCGCGAGCGCGAGATCAAAGCTTTTATCAAGGAAGAGTACTGGACGATCGACGCGCATCTGCAGGGCCAGAAGCCCCCGGCATTTGACGCCCGTTTCATCGGCATTGGGGACGAGAAGACGCCGATTCCCAATGGCGAGGAAGCCGAGAAGATCACAACTGCGCTGGAGAAAGCTGACTGGAGCGTGCGCTCAGTCGAGACGCGTGAGCGGCGGCGCAGTGCGGCAGCTCCGTTCACAACCAGTAAGTTTCAGCAGGACGCGTCGCGCAAGCTGCGCTTCAGCGTGAAGCGAGCGATGATGATCGCGCAGCGGCTGTACGAAGGCATTGATCTCGGCGAGGAAGGCACGGTTGGTCTCATCACCTACATGCGTACTGATTCGCCGCAGGTGTCGAACGACGCGCTGGCTGAGGTTCGCGAGCTGATCGGCAAAGACTTCGGCCCACAGTTTCTACCGGAGTCGCCAAATACCTACAAGTCGAGAAAAGCAGCGCAAGAAGCCCACGAGGCGATTCGCCCAACTTCGGTCGCGCGCCATCCCGACGCCATCAAGCAGTATCTCCACGAAGACGAGTACAAGGTTTACAAGCTCATTTGGCAGCGCTTTGTGGCTTCGCAGATGAATCCGGCAGTGTTCGACCAGACGACGGTCGATATCGATGCGAAAAATGGCAATACCGTTTACCGCTTCCGGGTGACCGGTTCGGTGCTGAAATTCGAAGGTTTCCTCAAGGTCTATGAGGAGTCCAAGGACATTAAAGATGAGGAAGACGAAGCGCTGAAGCACAAGCTGCCCCTTCTAACGGAAGGTCAGAAACTCGTGCTCAAGGGTCTGAAGCCCGAACAGCACTTTACCGAGCCGCCTCCGCGCTACAACGAGGCCTCTCTGGTGAAGGAACTGGAGGAGCGTGGCATTGGCAGGCCTTCAACCTACGCCGCGATCATCGGCACCATCCAGGAGCGCCAATACGTGCAAAAGGTGGGCGGCAAGTTCATTCCCACGGAGATCGGGCTGGTGGTGACGGACCTGCTGGTCGAGAACTTCAAAGACATCTTCGATCCGCAGTACACGGCGCGGCTGGAAGAGGAGCTCGACGAGATCGAAGACGGCAAAGAGCGTTGGACCGACGCCCTGAAGGACTTCTACAAGAAGTTCGAGAAAGAACTCCATTACGCCGAAAAGCACATGGAGAACGTCAAGCGGATGGAGAAGCCCACCGACGAGAAGTGCGAGCGGTGCGGCTCGCCGCTGGTTATCAAGTGGGGCAAGCATGGGTCGTTCTATGCCTGCAGCGCGTACGACAAGAACGATCCCGAAAGCTGCACCTTCACCAAGGAAAATCCCATCGACCTGCCGGACCTGGACTCCGCCGATGTGCAGGAAACCTCGCAGGAAGAGTATTGCGAGAATTGCGGCCGTCCCATGGTGCTGAAGCGCGGGCGTTTCGGCCAGTTCATGGCCTGCACCGGTTATCCCGAATGCAAGACCACGCGCCGGCTCGATCAGGGTAAGAAGGTTCCTGACATTCCGCTGGACGAAAAGTGTCCACAGTGCGGTCGCAATCTGCTGCTGCGCCATGGGCGATATGGCGAATTCATCTCGTGCAGCGGCTATCCGGAATGCAAGTGGGTGAAACAAAACTACATCGGAGTGAAGTGTCCGGAGTGCAAGACCGGCGACCTCGCGGAAAAGAAGGCGCGCCGCGGTAATCTGTTCTATGGGTGCTCGAATTATCCGAAGTGCCGCTTCACGTCGGCGTACAAGCCGGTGGCTGAGACGTGCCCGGAGTGCGGTAGTCCATACCTGTTGGAAAAGAATTCGAAGTTAGGCAGTTTCCTGGTCTGTCCCAATAACAGACGAACCGAAAGCGATGAACCGAAGCGCCGCGGCAAGAAGAAAGCCGGGGATGAAAGCCAGGTTAAATGTGATTACTCGCGCGAACTTAAGCCCGAAGCGGTAGCATAATAGAAGGAACGTCGATCCAACCCGCCCGGCCGAATGCCGGGCCATTCATTTTAGAAAGGGAAAAACATGGCAAAAGAACCCAAACATGCGACTATTCTTGCCCATCTGATTGTCGATGACGGTGTCAAAGCCTGTGACTTCTACAAAAATGCGTTCGGGGCGGAAATCAAAGGCATTCACAAGACGCCTGACGGCAAGGTGATGCACGCGGAGCTTACCATTGGCGGCGCTCGGTTGATGCTGGCGGACATGTTCCCTCAGGCGGGCTGCGGCACGCCGAAGACGCTGGGCGGCAGCCCGGTCGTGCTGAACCTGTATGTTGAGGAAGATGTTGACAGCCTCTTCAATCAGTCGGTATCTGCCGGAGCACAGGTTGCCATGCCGCTGGCTAACCAGTTCTGGGGCGATCGTTATGGTCAGATCATCGATCCGTTCGGCCATCGCTGGGCGCTGGGACAGCACGTTGAAGATGTGGCGCCGGCCGAGATGGAGCGCCGTGCTAAAGAGGCCTTCTCCAAAATGGCGGAGATGGCGCACAAGTAGAGTTTCACGAGTGGAAGCGTGCGGCTTTAGCCGTTCTGAATTCGAGCCTTAACAGGATCTGGGCCTTAGTCCCCAACAATCCGCGGCTAAAGCCACTTTTTTCACGAGCGATTCGCCCGGTAGAGCCCGGCGCTCTACCCTAAACTCAGAATTCACTATGAGCCATCGTTGCGATGGCTTCTCATTCATTCTAACCGGAGGAATTCATGTCACAAGCTACTTATCAAGATGCGGAACTCGTGCTGAAACTTTACGACTTGCGCCGCGAAGCAGTAATGCGGCAGGCACGAGACTTCGTGGGTAATTTCAATCCGTCCTCTTTCCAGGAACTGATGGCCGTCGTAGGTATGTTTGGTACGAAAGAAAACGCCTATGTGCGCCAGGTCTACGGTTACTGGGAGATGGTGGCGTCCCTAATTGTGCACGGCACCCTCAATGCCGCACTCGCAGAAGACACGCTGGGTGAAATGTACTTTGTGTATGCAAAGATACAGCCGTTCCTCAGCCAGATGCGGGAGACCATGAAGTCGCCTGAGTTTTTGCAGAATCTGCAGAAGGTTATCGAGGGGACACCGGAAAAGCGCGAGCGCCTGGAACGTATGAAGGAGCGCATGGCCGAATTCGCAAAGATGCGCGCCGCCTCGGCCAAGCCCACGGCCGCTTAGCTGAGGTATTCGCGAATGTAGGGATCGTCGCAGCGCAACAACTCCGCGGCGGTCCCTTCAAAGATGATCTTGCCGTCGCGCAGTATCAGAAAGCGCGTATGAAGATCGCGGTGACCGCCGTCGTTCACCGGTACCATTTTGTTTTGCTTCCGGTCAAAATGATGGCTCGCCATAGTGAAGGCGTCTTGCAGCCGATGCGTCACCATCAGTGAACTGGTCTGAAAGACATCGCGCTGCTTCACGATCAGTTCGATAATCGTGTTAGAGGTGACCGGGTCGAGCCCCCCGGTTGGGGAATCGTACAGCAGAACCTGAGGCTGTGTAATGATGGCACGCGCGATGGCGACACGGCGCCGCATGCCGCCGGAGAGCTCTGAAGGAAAAAGCGTTACTGTATGCTCCAGTTCCACGAACCGCAGGGCCTCCAGCACGCGCTGGTGGATTTCTTCCGTGATTCTTCCCGTTTCCTCAATCAGCCGGTAAGCTACGTTCTCCTCAACTGTCAGCGAGTCGAACAGCGCACTCTCCTGAAAAACCATGCCAACCTTGCGGCGCAGGGCGAACAATTCCGTTTCGCGCATTTGAGTGATTTCGTCGCCCGAAACCGTGATGCAGCCGGAATCCGGCTTTAGCAGGCCAAGCGCCAATTTCAGGATCAAGGTCTTCCCTGTTCCCGCGACACCCATCAGAATCTTGGTTTCACCGCGCGGCAGCTCGAAGGAAACTCCTTCCAGCACCGGGTTGTCAAAGGCGATGGCAACGTCCTTGAAACGTATCACTGGCTCTTGTTCAGTTGAAGTTGCCGGCTGGAGCTGTCCAGTTGGGGGAGCGAGGGTTGTCATCATCAGTAATTAAAGATTCCCATCAGGAAGCGGGTAATGAACAGATCGCTGACCAGAATAAGCACCGATGCGGCAACGACCGCCTGGGTTGTGGCGCGACCAACGCCTTGCGTTCCGCCCTTGGCCGATAAGCCGTAATAGCAGCCGACACTGGCGATGATGAAGCCGAAGAATAAGGGTTTGCTCAGTCCCATGACTACATCGCCAAAACGCAGGGATTGATAGGCGGTTGTCCAGTACTGGTTGGCATTCAGGCCGAGTAGGAGAAACGAGATCACGAAGCCGCCGGTCAGTCCCACCAGGTTGGAGATGATGCTCAAGAAGAACAACATCACGATGCTGGCGATTACCCGCGGTGTCACCAGCTTCTTGGAAGGATCGACGCCCATGGCTCGCATGGCATCGATCTGCTCGGTAACTTTCATGGAGCCGAGTTCGCTGGCCATGCCGCTGGAGTTGCGGCCGGCCACCATCAACCCGGTCAGCACGGGCCCCAGTTCGCGCACCATGGAGAGCGAGACCAACTGCCCGGTAAGAGCGATCGAGCCAAACTGCTGCAGCGTGCTGGAGGTCTGCAGCGCCAGCACCGCTCCCGTAAAGAAACCGGTGAGCACGACAATGGGCAGCGATCCCACGCCAATCAGGTCGGCTTGCAAGACCGTATCGGCGAAGTAGCGGGGGCGGCCAAAGACGTTGGTGATAGAACGGCCGGCAAGCAGGGAATAATCCTGCACCGCCTGTACCTGCTCCTTCGCATACTCTGTGGGCGAGAAGATTGGCATATTTAAGTCGAAACAGCTATGAACGAAATATATCAGACAGATAGATTACAGCTCTCCTTGCAGGCGGGTCCGAGAGAATCGGGGATGTCCCACAGGTGCCATTGCACGACGGTGCGCCTTGATTTACTATGCCTCCCAAGTCGCGCGACGGCGGAGGCCGCGCTATGGCGTTTCAGGTTGATCGCAGTCCTTTTGATCCCGATTCCGGGTTCGAGTACTACATCTGCTTCAAGCCGAAGACGGAAGTTGAAGGCGACGAAGTCGAATCCCGGATCTCCATCGAGGTGGCCCTGTCCCTGTCGGAAACAGGGGATATTGCTGACCTGAGCTTCTTACTGCCCAAGGTATGCCGCAATGATCATGCTCTCTCATTTTTGAAACGCGATCCGAACGCAGCATTCGCAGAAAACCGTGTGTTCATCGTGCTGCCCGGTCTGAATGGCGACTCGGTTTTAGCCGCTCCCGCGACGCTGGAATTGGACCAAGCCGGACGCATCGTTGCTATTGAGATTAACGGCTGCATTCCCAAGACCAGTACGTTCAAGCCCGCCCGCGCTTAAAGTCCGCTGCTCGCGCTTCGCTATTCGCTATCCGCCAACGTGAACACATTGTCGTCAGAGGTCGGAGGATACCAACCGCGCGTGTTTCTGGGGAACGGCGGCAGGGCGTCCTCGGCTTCTCCGGCGAAAAGCTAAGAGCGAAAGGCGAATAACGACCAGCCTCTTCAGGTATCATCTTTTCCGTGGAAGATGTCACCGCGTTCGTGCTCGCCGGAGGCCATAGCTCGCGCATGGGTTCCGATAAGGCGATGCTCTCGTTTGGCGGGCAGACACTGCTGCAGCGGGCTTTGCAAACTGCGGCCATGGTTGCGGGTAGAACCGTGATCGTTGGACCCAAAGAACGCTACGCGGGCTTCAGCGAGGTCATCGAAGATAAGTTCGTGGATTGCGGACCACTGGGCGGGATACACGCAGCGCTGGGCGCAACGCATACCGATCTGAACCTGGTGCTTTCGGTTGATATGCCGCTGATGAGGGCGAATTTTCTGCTTTGGCTCGTACAGCAGGCGAAAGCGGCGAGCGAGTTGATCGTTGTGCCCGACGCACTGGGCGGACCGCAACCGCTGTGCGCAGTCTATCGCCGGAAATTGCTCGCGGCTGCTGAGCAGGCGTTGCAACGCGGCGATTACAAGATTGGTAAGCTGTTCTCAGTCGTGGCAACGCGTTACATCGTGGAGCCGGAGATTGTCGCAGCAGGATTTTCCGTCGAGGTATTCGAGAACATCAATACGCGTCAGGAATACGAGCAGTTGGCGTTGCCTCCCCGGCCTGAAACGATGAGCAAACCAGACGCCGGGAGCGGTCATACGATTACAAACGTTACAAACAGCGAAGAACGGCTAGCCATGGATCAGCAGAAACCCTATATCGAATTTCAGAATGTACACAAGGCGTTCGGCAGTAATGTCGTTCTGGACGGCGTCAGTTTCGACGTCATGCCCGGCGAGACCGTGTGCATTCTGGGGAGAAGCGGCGTCGGTAAGTCGGTATCGCTACACCAGATCATGGGTTTTCTGAAGCCGGACAGAGGACGCATCTGGGTCGCGTACGAAGATATCACCGACTACGGCGAAGAAGAGATGGAGCGCATTCGCAAGAAGGTGACGATGGTCTTCCAGAATGGAGCTCTCTTCGATTCGCTGACGGTCGGCGAAAATGTCGCCTTCCCGCTCCGCGAGCGCGGAGGACTGGCAGAGGAACAGATTTATCAAATCATCGATGGCTTGCTCGACATGGTAGGGGTTCGCGAGTTCCGCGATCTGTTGCCTTCCGATCTATCGACCGGCATGAAGCGCTCGGTCGCCATTGCGCGCGCGCTGGCCGCGCAGCCTGACGCGGTGCTCTATGACGAGCCTACAACGATGGTTGATCCTCTGATGGCACATCTGCTGGGCGATTTGATTCAGAAACTGAAGAAGCAGCTGAAGCTGACCAGCATCGTGGTCACACATGATATGGCGCTCGCCAAGAAACTGGCTGACCGATTGCTGTTTCTTTACGAGGCCAAGGCGATCTTCTTCGGAACGTTTGCGGACATGGCAAAATGTCAAGAACCAATCATCCAGGAGTTTCTGGAGTTTGACTCCATGGATTTCGAGCACTATTTCGGAGCACGACGGCCTCCGCATCAACCGCACTTCGGACCACCCTAGCAGGCGAGGTTCACCACGGAGGGCACGGAGGGCGGAATCAAGACGCAGCAACTGGCACAGCGTAATAAGGTTCACTCGCAGTATCGTGGAGGATCGGGCATTCGGAACTTCCACGCCATGCTGTTCTGCCAATCGAGTTTCAGCTGTTTGGCATCCATTCGCTTGAGAATCCGGCCGGTTGGAACCTCTAGCTCGTATCCCATAACCTGACACATGATCCCGCCGAACAAACTGTCGCATGGAACCTCGGCCATCACCAGAATGGTGGATGCGTTCACCCAATCGATTCCAACCATGTTGTAGTCCGGGCTGTATTTCGGGTCGGCTTCACAGCCAGGTACTTGACCTCGACTGGTCTCCTTACACCCCCCCGCATCGTCGGCACTTGGGAAAGCAGCTTTGCAAGGCGGAAAGTTTTTCAACATGTCGCGCTGGGCTTCGTCGGTGACGTTCCTTGGCTGCGTAGGATCATCTGCGAGATACAGATACATTACATCCCACACTCCTGCGTTGCTGCCGTTTAAAAAAAAGGCGCGAGAGTCCGGCGACCACAGAAGCTCTACGCTAATGTAGCCCGACTCCGGGAAGTCCTCTGGTAGATCGGCCTCGCGGGCGCTCGCGCCGGGTATGGTCACACGGAGATGTGCCTGCAAACTCCAATTGTCGGCCGAACTTCCAAAGTCCTTACGATAGCTAACTTCGACGCTGCTCTTGCCGTCAGGCGCTAGAATACGAAGAGCCTTGCATCCTTCGGTTTTATCCGAGAAACACCACGCGGGGAACGCGGTGGCCTTCTTGGCCCACATGGGCTGGACGGCAAACGCGGGCAGCATTTCCACGAATAAAACCGAAACCGCCAAAAGAGGGAATCTCCGCATTTTTCATAACGGCTAAGACCTGTGCCGCTGTTGTGAACAGGCCCAGCGCAATCTATCCGAGCGGAATCAGAAGCCCTGCGCCACAAGCCGCTCCACCGTGAGTGCGCCGCTTTGTTCGTCGCGGTGCATCCATTTTTCCAGATACTTGGCGACAATATCGGTCTCAAGGTTCACCGGATCGCCGGGCTTCAACGATCCGAGGTTGGTCATCTTGATGGTGTGCGGAATGATGGCGATGGTAAGCCGCAGGCCTTCAAGTTTTGCAACTGTCAGGCTGATGCCTTCGACCGCAATCGATCCTTTGAACACCACGTATTTCTCGAGGTCTTCCGGCAGGTCAAGGTGCAGCCAGAAGTCGTCGGCATTGGGGATCGGCTCCAGCGCGACAAAGCGCGCGACGCCGTCCACATGTCCTTGCACCATGTGTCCACCCATGCGGCCATCGGCTTTCAGCGGCAGTTCGAGATTTACCTCCGCGCCTTGGGTGATGCGGGAGAGCGAAGTACGCGCCCAGGTTTCGGCGGCCAGGTCGGCACAAAATGATTCGGGCTTGATGTCCAGCGCGGTGAGGCAAACGCCGCTGACAGCCACGCTGTTACCTGTTTTCAATTCCTTCGCCGTATTCGGAGCGTTAATGGTGATACGGTGATTGCCGCCGCGTTCGACGATGCCGGCGATGGTTCCAACTTCTTCGACTAATCCGGTGAACATGATGAAGACCTCGAAAAGAAGCAAGTAGCAAATAGCAACTAGCAATTAGCTCCGGAGAGTCAGTCACCAGGCGTTACCGCCCGCGAAAACCGTAGTCGTTGCATTCGAAGGGAAAAGCTAATTGCTAATTGCTAATTGCTAATTGCTAGTTGCTAGTTGCCTTCTTCGTACACATCCCGCAAATAGCCTTCCACCGCAAAATCTTCTCCGAAGCGATGCAATGTCAGCGACTGCACCGATGCAGCTTCGCTGATCCGGCGATAACCGGCTCCGAGGGCGAAAGGAATCGAACCGGTGCCGGCCAAAATCTTGGGCGCGTAGTAAAAGAAGATCTTGTCCACGATGCCTTCGGAGAGCGCTGCCCAGTTCACCATTGCTCCACCCTCGATGATAAGGCCGGTGATCTCACGCTCGCCAAGGTTACGCATCACACGGTCGAGGTCGGGACGTCCATCTACCGTGGGCGAGCCGCCGGGAAAAACCAGGGTGCCGTCCTCCACCAGCAGTCGCATCGGGACCTGTTCGACGATGACGCCACGCGACTCCAGTTCGCGGCGTTTGTTCTCCTCGGCGAAGCAGCAGAAGACAATGAGGTCTTGGCGAGCGGTTTTCACCACGCGCGATTCCAGCGGCAAGCGCAAGCGCGAATCGAGGATCACGCGCAGCAGCGGCCGACGGCGGGGAAGACCGGTGCGGTCGGTCAGCAAAGGATCGTCAGCGATCACCGTGCCGACGCCGACCATGATGGCGTCGTTGGCGTGACGCATCTCGTGCACGTGAGCACGGGCGATTTCGCTGGTAATCCAGCCACCACTCGGCGTGAGCGCAGTCGGCTCAAACTGTTCGACGATCCCCGGCGGAGGCGCGATTTTGCCGTCCAGCGTCATTGCAGTTTTCAGGGTGACGAACGGCACCCCGCGCCGAATGAATTTGGCAAAAGCTTCGTTCAGCTTCCTGGCTTCACTCTGGCAGAGGCCTTCGTGCACCTCGATGCCAGCGTCGCGCAGCCTGGTGAAGCCGCGACCTGCTACCTGCGGATTTGGATCGCGCATAGCAGCAAATACGCGCTTGATCCCAGCCGCGATGACAGCATCCGTGCACGGGCCGGTACGGCCAACGTGCGAGCACGGCTCAAGATTCAGGTAGAGAGTTGCACCCCGCGCGCGTTCGCCCGCCTGCTCGATTGCCAATACCTCAGCGTGCTTCCGCCCTGCATAGGTGTGGGTGCCGCGCCCGACAATCTCGCTGCTTGCGCTGACCAGCACCGCGCCCACACAAGGATTCGGCGAGGCCAGCGCGATGCCCTGCCGCGCGAGCGCCAGCGCTTGCTGCATGAACGGCTCGTCGGTTGGGGAGGACGTCATCTAGTCGAAGAGTGAGTTCACAAAGTCCTGAGGGTTGAACGGCAGCAGGTCGCCGGCCTTCTCGCCGACGCCAACATAGCGCACCGGAAGCCCGAGCTCTTTGCAGATGGCAACTACGACTCCGCCTTTCGCCGTGCCATCGAGCTTGGTCAAAACGATGCCGGTGACTCCGGCCGATTGCGTGAACAGCCGGGCCTGCTGCAGACCGTTCTGCCCGGTAGTGGCGTCCATCACCAGTAGCGTTTCATGGGGCGCACTAGCGCTGAAGCGTTGCGCGGTGCGGCGCATCTTCGCCAGCTCTTCCATCAGGCTACTCTTGGTATGCAAGCGGCCAGCGGTATCGACGATGACGTAATCCGTGCCGCGCGCCTTTGCGGCTTGCAGTGCATCAAACAGCACCGCCGCAGGATCGCCGCCGGGCTTGTTCTTGATGACTTCGGTTCCGGTGCGATCGCCCCAGATTTCCAGTTGTTCAATGGCGGCGGCGCGAAAGGTGTCGGCGGCGGCGAGCAACACCGTCTTGCCTTGCCCGCGCAGCAGATGAGTGAGCTTGCCGATCGAGGTCGTCTTGCCGGTACCGTTGACGCCAACCACGAGGATCACTTCCGGCTCGCCATCAACCTTCTGCACCGGATGTTGCTCGGCAGTATTCAAGATAGCCAGCAGCTCTTCTTTCAACACACCCTTGAGTCCGTCGACGTCGGCCACTTGCCGGCGATCAACCTTCTCGCGCAGAGCCGCAAGAATGGTCGACGTCGTCGCCGTGCCCAGATCGGCCGAGATCAGCGTGGCTTCCAGGTCGTCCAGAGTTTCGCGATCGATTTCCTTGCGGAAGCCGACGACGTCTTCGATGCGGTCGCTGAGGCTTTCGCGCGTGCGCGTGACCGCCTCCTTCATGCGTTGGAGGAAGCGTGGTTTCTCTTCCGTGCTGCCGAACAGAGTTTGAATCATGGATAGCAGTGGCTCTCAGCTCTCAACTGTTAGCTATTAGCTCTTAGCAAGCGCGGCGACGGCGGGCTCGTCAAGACCTGGCAGCCGAGCAACAACAAAGAGTGATCTGAAAACATCGCTCTTCACAAGCTTTGGGCACTTAACGATTATAGACAAGCGGTAGCAGGCATATTGTTTCAAACACCTTCGCCGGAATCCGCGGCTCGCCGCTGATCATCCAAACAACTTATTCATAAGGAGGCCCAATGGCGAAATGCGATCATGTCAAACAAGCGAATTTGAATGTTGCGCCCAGCCACGATGGCTGTGCTGAGTGTCTCGAAACCGGCCAGCGGTGGGTGCAATTGCGAAAGTGCCTGATCTGCGGCCACGTCGGCTGCTGCGATTCGTCAGCCGGTCAACATGCCAATAAGCACTTCAAACAAACTGGTCATCCGGTGATGCAGGCGTTCCAGTCCGGCGACTGGAAGTGGTGTTACGTGCATGAGGCGTACGTGTGAGAGGCCGCCATTCGCCATTTGGTTTTCGCCAGAGGCGTGGCGTCCTGTTCTTAGCTCCTAGCTTTTGGCAAGCCACGGCTGAGCCGCCGGCTAAGAGCTAAAGGCGAAAGGCTAAGAGTTTCATACCTAATGCCAGGGCCGGCCGCGGGATGCTTGGCGAAAAGAATAGCGAGAAGCGAACAGCGAGAGTCTACCAGCAAAATCCGCCTCGCCGCCGCTTTTTGTGTACTCTGTATGGGCTGACCATCGCTCGAGAACCAATGCTCTTTCCGAATCGCACCGCACGTTTACGCGCCCCAATTTCCGTTATCGGCCGCCTCTTCCTATTACTGACGCTGCTCGGGGCGTCGGCGACGGCGCAGATTGCGTCGCCCTGGGTCGATACCAAGCCGCTCTCCGTCGACACCGGGACGACCGGATTGAAGCTCATGCTGCGCCGCCTGCATACGACGGCGCGGTTGATGCATACGGTCGCACACCCTGACGACGAGGACGGGGGCATGCTCACCCTGGAATCCCGCGGGCACGGCGACACCGTATTGCAGCTCACACTGAATCGCGGCGAGGGCGGACAGAACAAGCTGGGCAGCAATCTTTTCGATGAGTTGGGCATCATTCGCACCCTGGAGCTGCTCGCCGCCGACCGCTACTATGGCGTAGAGCAGCGCTTCACCCGCGTCGCCGACTTCGGTTTTTCCAAGACCGCAGAGGGGACGTTTCAGAAGTGGGGCGGGCACGACATCGCGCTCAGCGATATGGTGCGGGTGATTCGCACGTTTCGCCCCGACGTGATCTGCACGCGCTTTCAAGGCAATCCTCGCGACGGGCATGGCAATCATCAGGCGTCCGGAATCCTGACGCGCGAGGCATTTCGCGCGGCTGCCGATCCCACGCGTTTCCCTGAGCAGATCAAGCAAGGTCTCGAACCCTGGCAGGCAAAAAAGCTGTACATGGACAATGTCCGCGCCAATGAAGATTGGACAATCAAGCTGGAAACATCGCAATACGATCCATTGCTGGGTGAGACGTACGTTCAATTTGGCTGGAAGGGTCTGAAGCACCAGCTTTCGCAGGGCGCCGGTGGATGGAATGCTCCCGAAGGTCAGCGCTTCAGCTACTACAAGCTGATCGACTCCGTGATGCCGAATCCGCCCACGGCGGGTGCGCATGAGGCTGATTTCTTCGATGGCATCGACACCTCGCTGACAGCCCTCGCAACCCGACTGGGAGCGGATCAAGCGCAGGTGCCATGGTTGCTCGCGCAGTTGCAGGCGATGGCGAAGGACGTCGATGAGGCTAGCGCAGCCGCCGACAAGGATGTGCAATCTGCAGGCGCGCCGCTGTTGCAAGGTCTGAACCTCGCCCGCATATTGATCAGCAGACTCGAAGCATCGTCTTTATCGGGTGCGGAGAAAGCTGATTTGCTCGCCAGCTTGCGCACCAAGGAAGAGCAGTTTGAGCAAGCCGCAAATCTCGCCTTAGGAATGGAACTGCAGCTCGGGCCGGGCACGCCTGATGGCCGGCCGATGGCGGCGAATTTTCTCACCGAGCAAGGAAATGTGCTGGCGGCGGTGATCACCGCCGGCAAGCCGTTCCTGCTGCGCGCGACACTGCACGACGGCAGCGCCGCGCCAGTGGACGTGAAACAGTTCGCATTGAATGTGCCCGCTGGTTGGAAGTCCGAACTGTTCATGGATAGAGTGCCGAAGAGAATTGCTCCCGGCGATGGTTGCGCGCTGACGTTTCGCGTAACGCCGCCGCTGGATGCACAGCCCACAAAGCCGTACTTCCATCGCGACGACCCGGAAACGGATGCGATCTACAAAATCGACAATCCCAAATATCTGACGTTGCCATTGCCGCCGCCACCAGTTACCGCGCGGGTGGAATACAGCATCCGTGGCGCAGATGGCTTAATTCGCGCGGTTGCACGCACTCCGATGCACGACGACAAAGGCGATGCCTGGTCGATGCCGCTGGCCGTGGTGCCGCGATTTTCCGTCGACGCGCAGCCGGCGACGCAGATCATTCTTGCCGGATCCAGTCCCTCGGCGAATTTGAGCGTGGTGGTTCGCACGACCGCAGATCGCGGCGACGGCACGGTGCATCCCGATGTGCCACAGGCGTGGAAAGTTGAGCCTGCAACCGCCAACGTAGCTTTCACCGATCCGGGAGAAAAAACTGCCCAGTTCAAAGAGCTCCCCGACGGCGCCAAAGAGTCGCGCTACAAAGTGCGCGCGCTGCTGAATGCCGACTCGCGCGATTACGACGAGGGGTACAGTCTGGTAGCTCGTCCCGATCTCGGCGGCTTCTTCTACTATCAGCCTGCCATGCAGCGGGCGAGCATCGTGGACGTGAAGATTCCACAAGGCCTGAAGGTTGGCTACATCATGGGAGCGGGCGACGATATTCCCGATGTGCTACGCGAGTTAGGTCTCGACGTGACATTGCTTACGGCCGACGATGTCGCGAGCGGCGATTTGAACCGCTACGGAACGATTGTGCTTGGCATTCGCGCCTATGACACGCGAGAGGATGTCAGAAAGAACAATCAGCGTCTGCGGGACTACGCGCGCAATGGCGGAACGCTGCTGGTGCAGTACAACACCTCGCCTGGCGATTTCAATGAAGGTCACTACACGGCTTATCCGGCGCAGTTGAGCCGCGAGCGAGTAACGGTTGAGCAAGCGCCGGTCACGATTCTTGATCCGCAGAGTCCGGTCTTTCGCTATCCCAATCAGATCACCGAACGCGACTTCGATGGCTGGATTCAGGAACGTGGGCTGTATTTCATGGATCAGTGGGATTCTCACTTCACGCCGTTGCTGGCCTGCAACGATCCCGGCGAGCAGCCGCAAAAGGGCGGTCTGCTGTTGGCGCGGTATGGTAAGGGTTATTACATCTATACCGGCTACGCATTCTTTCGGCAGTTGCCGTTCGGAGTTCCCGGCGCCATACGTTTGTACGTGAATCTGCTGAGCGTAGGCCATGAACCAAGCTAGTCCGGCTGAGCAGCCCGATCTGATTCGCGGCGTAGGACTGGCGGGCGCAACCACGCTCAACGTGATCGACATGATCGGCGTGGGCCCGTTCATCACCATCCCACTGGTCCTCGCAGCAGCGGGTGGTCCGCAAGCCATCCTCGGCTGGATTTTCGGTGCGGTGTTCGCCCTCTGCGATGGTCTGGTATGGGCCGAACTGGGTGCAGCCATGCCGCGAGCGGGCGGCTCATACCGCTACCTCAAGGAAATCTACGGACCCGACTCGCTCGGACGGCTGCTGTCGTTTCTCTTCATCTGGCAACTTTCATTCAGCGCGCCGCTGTCGATTGCCTCGGGCTGTATCGGGCTGGCGCAGTATGCGGGATATCTCTGGCCCAGCCTGGAACGCACCATCCTGACACACACCCTGCACGTCGGGCTTCCGCTGATCGGCACGCTGGAGGTCAGCGTCCTCGTGATGCCCGCAACCTGGGTTGCCATTGCGACCGCGGCATTGGTGACGTTCTTGCTCTATCGCCGCATCACCGTCCTGGGAAAGATGGCCGAACTGTTGTGGATAGGCGTAGCTTTGGCCGTCGGTTGGGTCATCATCGCTGGCCTGACGCACTTCAGCGCCGCGCGAGCTTTCGACTTTCCCCCACACGCATTCACGCTGTCGCCGGCATTCTTTACTGGCATGGGATCGGCGATGCTGATTGCGACCTACGATTATTGGGGCTACTACAACGTCTGCTTTCTGGGCGGCGAAGTGAAGGATCCCGGACGCACGATTCCACGCGCACTGATTATCTCGATTGTCGCGGTAGCCACGATTTATCTGACGATGAACATCGCCGTGCTGGGCGTAATTCCCTGGCGCGAGTTGGCGTCGCACTCCGGCGAGGAGAAGAACTACGTCATCTCGATCTTCATGCAACGAATCTACGGCTCGTGGGCGGCACGGCTGATCACCGGCCTGATCATGTGGACCGCGTTCGCCTCGGTGTTTTCCACGCTGCTGGGATACTCGCGAGTGCCGTACGCCGCGGCGCTCGACGGCAACTACTTCCGCGCCTTTGCTCGCGTCGATCCCAAGCGGCGCTTGCCGACGGTTTCGCTGCTGGCCCTGGGCTTCGTGGCGATGCTGTTCTGCTTTCTGCGCCTTGCGGATGTCATCGCGGCACTGGTCGTCATTCGCATTCTGTTGCAGTTCATCGTGCAGGCTGTGGGAGTGATCGTGTTGCGTAAGCGCCGTCCGGAAATGCCGCGGCCGTTTCGAATGTGGTTTTATCCGCTTCCAGCATTGATGGCGATCGCGGGATTCACGTTCATTCTGCTGGCGCGCAAGAACTTTCTGCGCGAGATTCGTTATGCTGTCGCAATTCTGATCGCGGGACTGGCAATTTATCTAGTGCGCTCGTGGCGACGGCGCGAGTGGCCGTTCGTGTCTGCTAATAGCGAACTGAGCGGCTGAACGACCCAAGAAAGCAGATCGCCCACAGTGGAGTCGGCTCCTGATGACAAAACCGTACCGCGGCCACGCAATAAGCGCTGCGCGACTGGTCACGAATTCCACGCTCCTCGGAACGTTCACTTGTGAACCTTCCAACTGAGCCGCTTACTTTTCAACATTATCCAAGTCTGATGAACGATGGCCACGAGCGGAGCATGGCGCGACCCGAACCTCCCGCCGCAAACTGCAGACAAGCTTCGCCGCTCGGAACAGCTATCATCGGCCGCAGAATCTAGCCGCATAACCGAGTTCGCCTCGCCCAACGAGTTACCGATCGTGCCGCGCCGCGGTGTGCTTGGGCCACTGCACGAACCGCTGTTTCGCACGCTTTGGATTGCTGCAGTCATCAGCTACACCGGCACCTGGATGCAGAACGTCGGCGCGGCTTGGCTGATGACTTCGCTCACTATGTCGCCGCTGATGGTGGGACTGGTGCAAACGGCAGGCAGTATTGCAGTCTTTCTTGTGGTGCTACCAGCGGGCGCCGTCGCCGACATGGTCGACCGCCGCAAGCTGCTACTGTTTACCCAGTCATGGATGGTGCTGGCCGCCGCGGCGCTGGGCGCGCTCACTATAGCGGGCAAGATCACTCCCACGCTGCTCCTGTTGCTAACGCTGTTGATGGGCTTCGGCGCCGTGCTCAACGATCCCGCTTGGCAGGCAATTACTCCCGAGATTGTTTCGCATCGGAACTTCGCGGCAGGCATTGCGGTGAATTCGGCGGGATTCAATGTTGCGCGCGCGATCGGCCCGGCGCTGGGTGGACTGGTAATCGCTGCCGCGGGTTCGGGAATCGCGTTCCTCCTGAATGCCGTCTCGTTCTTCGGCGTGATCTACTTCCTGTACCGCTGGCGGCGAAGTCCGGGCCGCAGTTCATTTCGCATTGGGCACATGATGCATGCCATGCTGAATGGCTTTCGCCACATGCACGGCTCGCGGTCGGTGCGGGCAGTTCTGGTGCGCAGCGCGGTGTTCAGCATCTCCGCCAGCGCGCTGCCCACGTTGCTGCCGCTTTTGGCTCATCCCTTTGGATCGCCGGGTTATGGCTTGCTCTTGGGATTCTTCGGCACGGGCGCGCTGGCCGGCGCTGCCTTGATGCCGTTCTTCCGCCGCGGCCTTTCGCCGGACGCGCTGGTCTCCATCGCAACTGCCGTCTTTGCAATTTGCACCTTTGCCGGGGCCAGATGGCAGAGCTTCACAGTATTGTCCGCGACCATGTTCGCCGCCGGAGTAGCGTGGATCCAGATCCTTGCCAGCCTGAATGTTTCCGCGCAGACCATGTGTCCGGCGCGAATGCGTGCGCGCGCCATTTCCATGTACCTGCTGGTGCTGCAAGGCGGACTTGCCGGTGGGGCGGCACTCTGGGGAGAGATCGCGGAACGGGTTGGCATATCGCATTCGCTGTACTTCGCTGCAATCGGCCTGCTGATCGGAATAGCCGCGGCTGCTCGCTTCAGGCTCCATGCCGGCAACTTCCAACCAGCGACCGCAGGAATGGACTAGAATTCTCTTACAGTTATTTGGGGCCTGAACTTTCACGACAATTCTCTGTGGAGGCTTTCGATGAAGAAAGAGGTTGTGACCGCCATTCTGATGTTGGCCTTGGGCACGGCAGGTGGTTCCACTCTGGCCAGCGCGCAGGGCAAGATGGACCAGAAGATCACCTTCGCTTCTGTTTACGACCACACGCTGAGCGGCATCGAGAACGAAGTGGTTTCCGCCGCCGAGGCGATGCCGGAGGACAAGTTCAACTTCGCTCCTACGCAGGGCGAGTTCAAAGGGGTTCGCACCTTCGCGCAGCAGATCAAGCACATCGCCGCGGTCAACTACATGTTCGGCGCCGCCATCCTCGGCGAGAAGCCGCCGGTTGAACTGGGCAGTGAAAACGGTCCGGACAACATCACCTCGAAGGCCGACGTCGTCAAGTTCCTCAAGGACTCGTTCGCCTATCTGCACAAGGCGCTCGCCACTCTGGACGAGAACAACATCCTTGGCCAAGTGCAGAGCCCGTTCGGTCCAAACAAAATCACGCGGCTCGGGCTGACTAACATTGCGCTAGCCCATCCTTTCGATCACTACGGCCAGATGGTGGAATACCTGCGCATGAACAACATCATTCCGCCTGCAAGCCGACACTAGCAAAATCCGGCTTTCGATCTAAGATACCGGGAGCGCCGGCGATCGGTGCAGGCGATCCGGCAACGGCCTATAATCAGTGTTGCAGGTCACTTAAGAGCGCGGGAGTTGAAACTTCTCGCGCGCGATAGGGTTTCAGCGCCAAGGATTTAAACCAACACATTGCTCGTCACCGTGATGTGGTCCGTCGCAAATGTTCGCCGTTGCGATGACCGTGCTGAGTTCACGATCCTCAACCGCGGCCAGCGCCGTGACTACCAACGGCCGGCGACGAGTTTCTAAGGAGCTTCAAGGATGAAGAAAACGATATTCCTATTAGTCGCCATCGCGTTGCTGGCATGCGGAACTGCACTTTACGCTCAGGACAGCATGAGCCAGGCGCCCGCAGCAGCAGCCCCGCAGGACCATCATCCAATGATGTCGCCCGACCAGCGCCTGCAGCACATGACACGGCAGTACAATCTCACCGAAGATCAGCAGCAGAAGATCAAACCACTGCTCGAGCAGGAACAGCAGCAGATGCAAACCATGCGTCAGGACACATCCATGTCGCAGCAGGACCGCATGGCCAAGATGCGCGAGCTCCGGCAGAGCACCAACGAGCAGATCAAGGGCGTCCTCACACCAGATCAGCAGAAGAAGTGGGATGCCATGCAAAGCCGCCACATGGAAGGCGGAATGGGTCACGGCCAGGGGCAACCGGTTCCACAGTAGTCGTCAGGCCGTTTACCGAGGCGGTTCATTTCTTCGGGTGCCCCGTTCTAGCCTCCTCTTGGCCAGAGCGGGGATTTTCATTGTTGGACCGAAGCTACTGCCCAGCCCTCGCTTGGCTAGGGTGGCGATTTTGCTTGATTGAATAAGAGCCGCGTGGCCGTTCTAAGTGAGGCGTTACTTCTCCGCGGTAGGATCGTCCAGTTCGAGGCGGAACACCAAAATGTGATGTTCGGGATCCTGTTGGATGTCGAACTTTTGCTCCGTAGGATGTGATGGCAAATAGGCTGCATTCTCCCGGATGAAGTCCTTCAACACCTGACCGCCGTCATACACACGACCTTCGTATTGTTTCCACGATTCGAGCAGCTTGGCGCCCGCGCCCGGCACGGGCTCGATTCCGTCGAGCACAAGATCACCCACTCGGAACGCTAATCCCTCATCCACGTCGATTCGCAGAGCAATCGCGCCCATCCGATCGTCGGCTTCGGTGTTCGGAACGGGCGTGAAGTTGACATAGCCCTTGCTGGCGTATACCTTGCGCAGCTGCTCTAAGCCGACTCGGATTTTGTCGGGTTCGAAGATTTCGCCGTCGTTTATCTGAAACGCCTGCCGCAATTCCTTCTCCGAAAAGACGAAGCCTTTCGTAGGTTGGACGTTCCTGAAAGTGATCTGCTTCAGCCGGTAGCGCTGGCCTTCGTGGACTTGGTAAGTAACGTCAATTATTTGCTCTGTGGGATTGCTGCTGACGACCGTCACTTCCGGAGTAGCAGCCGAAGCCTTGAAGAAGCCACGCTCCTGCAAGGCATAGCATAGGCGATCGCTGATTTCAGAGACTGAATCCTCCGTATACTTCCGTTTCTCAATATCACTTGAGATCTGAAGTCGATCGGCAGGAGAAATCTGGGTCGCGCCCATCAGGTTGAGGTGGCGAACTGTGATTTGCAGCGAGGAAGGCCGGGATTGCGCCCAAGCGGCGACAGACAGGAGAAGAAGGCTAAACGCAAGCCTGCGCATAACGCTCCCGAGTCAATTATATTCCCACTCAATGGCTAAAATCTCCAATAGCCCGCTGCCGTCACCGTTACGCTGCCACAGCTTTCCCAAAGCCAGGCAAAACTGCGATACTTGATTACTAAGCTGCCAAGCGTTCTGCCCTACTCGTGACCAAAAACGGGGTCCCTCCACTCGGGCTGAAGCCCTCGGTCGGGACACAAGAGTCGAATTGAACGGGTTATTGGCACGACTGAGGTCGTGCCTTGACACAAAGCTTTCGGAATGGAGTCCTTGCAGCAGCCATGGAAGTCGGCTCTGATGTCAAAGGAGTGGCTTAAGGGCGTGCTGACGGCTGATAGCTGACAGCTGAGAAACGAATGATTGACTATCTCAAAGCCATCGCCGAACGGGTCGTCATCTACGACGGGGCGATGGGCACCGCCGTCCAAGCCTACAACCTTCCCCTCGATCAGTTCTGGGGCAAGGACGGCTACAACGACATCCTCGTGCTCAGCCGCCCCGATATCGTCAAGGAAATTCACGCTTCTTACCTGACAGCCGGCGCCGATGTCGTCGAGACCAACACGTTCAGCTCGACTCGAATCGTCATGGCCGAGTATGACATGGCCGACCAGGTCCACGAGGTGAACGTCGCCGCGGCCAAGCTGGCGCGCGAAATTGCGTCGAGCTTCAACGGCCGTAGACGCTTCGTTGCCGGCTCCATGGGCCCGACTACGAAGCTACCCTCGCTCGGCCATATCGGCTTCGACGCGATGGCTGCGGCGTACGAAGAGCAAGCGATTGGCCTGATCGACGGCGGCGTCGATGTGCTGCTGCTCGAAACCTGCCAGGACATCCTGCAGGCCAAGGCTGGGCTGGTCGGCATCTTCGACGCGCTAAAGAAGACTGGCAAGAACATCCCCGTGCAGGTGCAGGTCACGCTCGAATCAACCGGAACGATGCTGCTCGGCACCGAAATCGGCGCAGCGCTCACGTCGCTGGAGATGTTCGATGTTGCTGTCATCGGCATGAATTGCGCCACCGGCCCGAAGGAGATGAACGACGGCGTGCGCTATCTCGGCGCGAACTCGCCGCGTCCGGTTTCCGTGCTGCCTAACGCCGGCCTGCCGCAGAACGTTAGCGGCCGCGCTGTTTACGCTCTGCAGCCGCAGGAGCTCGCCGACTATCACAAGCAGTTCATCACCGAGTACGGCGTGCGCATCGTGGGTGGCTGCTGCGGCACGACCTATGAACACATCAAGGCAGTTGCCGAGACCTGCGCGAATCTTGAACCCGCGAAACGCGACGTCAAAGTCACCGCCGCCGCGGCGAGCGCGTATTCCATGGTGCCGCTCGACCTCGATCCCAAGCCGCTGGTGGTGGCCGAGGAGATGAACACCACCACGCGCGTCGAGCATTTCAAGAATATGGTGCGGGCGCAGGATTACGACGGCATCCTCACGCTGGCCAAGAAGCTGGTGAACGAAGGCTCGCACATGCTCGACCTGTGCTGCGCCATCGTGGGCGAGGACGAGAAGGGTTATATCTCGAACATCCTCGAGAAGATCGCCACCCGCGTGCCCGCGCCGATCACCGTCGACTCAACCGAAGCCGACGTGATCGAAGAGGCGCTGAAGCGCATCCCGGGCAAGGCCATCATCAACTCGATCAACCTTGAGGACGGCGAGAAGCGCACCTCGCGCGTGCTGCCCATGGCCAAGCGCTACGGCGCGGCGGTCATCGCACTCACCATCGATGAAGATGGCATGGCGCTGACCTGGCAGAAGAAGCTGGCCATCGCCGAGCGCATCTTCGATCTCGCGGTGAACAAGTACGGCATTCGCCCTTGCGACCTCATCTTCGACGCGCTCACGCTGCCGATCTCGACCGGGCAGGAAGACTACCGCACGGCTGGCATCGAAACGCTCAAGGCGGTGAAGGCCATCAAGCAGGAGCTGCCCGAGGTGAAGACCATTCTCGGGGTCAGCAACATTTCGTTCGGCCTAAGCGTCTATTCGCGGCGCATTCTGAACAGCGTGTTCATGCACGAGGCGGTTGACCATGGCCTCGACATGGCCATCGTTAACTACAGCAAAATCTATCCGTTGTACAAAATTCCTGAGGCGGAAGTTGATCTCGCGCGCAAGCTGATCTACTACGACCAGGCGAACGGCGATCCGCTGCAGGTTTACATGCAGCACTTCGCCGGAACCAAGGGCAAGGAAGAAAAGACGACCGCGCACGTCGACACTCTTTCTGTTGAAGACAAACTGAAGTGGGCGATCATCAACGGCGAAAAATCTGTTGGAGATGGCGCGAACAAGAAGTCGCTCGACGAGATTCTGGAAGAAGCTCTGGTGAATTACTCGCCGCTCGACCTGATCAACAACATTCTGCTGGACGGCATGAGGACGGTCGGCGATCTCTTCGGCGCGCGCAAGATGCAGCTCCCATCGGTACTCGACTCGGCAGGCGTGATGAAGGCCGCGGTCGCCTATCTCGAGCCCAAGATGGAGAAGAAAGAAGGCTCGCAGAAAGGCACCATCGTTCTCGCGACGGTCAAGGGCGATGTCCACGATATCGGCAAGAATCTCGTGGACATCATCCTCAGCAACAACGGTTATCGCGTGGTCAACCTCGGCATTAAGCAGCCGTCGGATGCGATCATCAAGGCCGCGCAGGAGCAAAAGGCCGACGCGATTGGCCTGAGCGGCTTGCTGGTGAAGTCGACGCTGGAGATGAAGTATGTGGTCCAGGATTTGCATCATCAGAAGCTTGACTTCCCTGTGATCTGCGGTGGAGCGGCGCTAACGCGCAAGTACGTCGAGGACGACCTGCGCCGCGAGTACGACGGCGGCATCTTCTACGCCGACGATGCCTTCGCCGGGCTGCACCTGATGGAGGATCTGTCGTCGCCGAACGGCGCACGCGAGAAGCGCATCGAGGAAGGCAAGGTCATAAAGGAATTCGCGCGAGCAGCCGCAGCGGTTCTCGAGGGCGAAGCTCCAACGACTCCCAGCATTGAAATTCCCGCGCCGCCGAACATTCCGCAGCCGCCATTCTGGGGCGTGCGCGCCCTGAAGCCTGCCGACTTCGATCTGCGTGAAATCTTTCAGTACATCAACCAGACCGCGCTGTTCAAGAATCAATGGCAGCTAAAGACAGCCTCGCAGGAAGACTACGGCCGTCTGGTCGAGACGAAGTATCGGCCGATCCTGAAAGATCTGGAAGAGGAAGTCATCGCCGCCGGTTGGTTCGAGCCGAAGGTCGTCTACGGCTACTTCGGCGCGCAAGGTGACGGCAACGACGTCATAGTCTATAACCTGCCCAACAGCTGGAAGCAGGGCGACCCGATTCCTTCGGAGTCGCTGCGCTTCACCTTCCCGCGCCAGCGTGAAGGCCGTCGACTCTGCATCTCTGATTTCTTCCTGCCGAAGTCGAGTGGCAAGATGGACGTGCTTGGAATGTCTTGTGTGACCATCGGCGACAAGGCTTCGCACGAAACGCAGAAGCTGTTCGAAGGCGGTGAGTACACGAAATATCTTTATCTGCACGGTCTGAGCGTGGAAACGGCCGAGGCGCTGGCCGAGTTCTCGCACAAGCGCATTCGCGAGGAGATGGGCATTGCCGGCGAGGATGCGCCGCACATTCGCGATCTGTTCCATCAGAAATACCGCGGATCGCGTTATTCGTTCGGATATCCGGCGTGTCCGAACCTGGAAGACCAGACGAAGCTCTTCGAACTGCTCCATCCCGATGAAACCATCGGCGTACATCTGACCACCGGCTTCCTGCTGGAGCCGGAGCAGAGCACCTCGGCGATTATCGTGCACCATCCCAGCGCCAAGTACTTCGTGGCGTAAGGGCGGTCTGGCGGTGATTTGTGATTGAAGAAAACGTCGACAAGTTGTTTGCCGCCACGTTGTGCGGGGACTATGACGACGAGACGCCATGGGAAGCAGTTGCGGCGTTGAGGCGGATGGGAACTCCGCCAGTGTTTGAAAGAGCGTCTGAGTGGTGCAGGTCGGACAATCCTCTTAAGAGAGCGCGCGGAGCTAGCATACTGGGACAGCTAGGACATACCGTCGAACACCGCATGGGTACTTTCCCGGAACAATGCTACGCGGCTGTTGTGGAGTTGGTAGAAACGGAGAACGACACACAACCTCTTGCTTCCGGCATTCATGCGCTGGGTCACCTCGATAACTCCGAAGCAGTGCCGCTGATCAGCCGTTTCAGCGGCCACCCGAGTGCCGATGTGCGATTTGCCGTGGCGTGCGCACTGGGCAGTTATTCCAACCTCCCTCTCAGCGTCACAAACCTGCTCGCACTTATGCGAGATGCGAACGCAGATGTTCGCGACTGGGCAACATTCGGCCTAGGCGTGCTTGGAGATTGCGACTCGCCGGAGATTCGCGATGCATTGACCTGCCGCCTCGCGGACCAGAATGAAGATGTTCGTGAAGAGGCGATGGTGGGTCTTGCCAAAAGGAAAGATGAGCGGGTGCTTCCGAATTTGTTGGAAGCACTGCAACAGCCGAGCGTGACGGTGAGAGTTACCGAATCGGCCCACCTCATGCTGGGGCATGGACAGTGAGCCTGAGGGCTGGGCCATATGCGATTACATCGCAGCGTTGCGCCAACGATTCCCTGCCAGTTCCTCAGTGTGACGTTTAACACATGGGTCGCGTGCCTTCAATAAAAACACGCCCTCAACAAAAGAGGGCAGCCGGTTAGCTGCCCTCTTGCAAAACACCTTGCCGATACGTTACGGCTCGGGAACAACAGCGCCTTCCACACTTTCCACCGGCGTGGTGCCGAAGGAAACGCGGCCGTCGGTCCAGGTGACGTAAGCGTTGTCGCCCAGCGCGGTCGAGTAGTCATAATCACCGGCATAGCAGCTTACAACAAACGGGTCGTCCTGTGACGGCTCGGGGATGATCTGGCTGCTGATCTCGAAGTTCGAGCCCCAGGTGGCCCCGTTGTTTGACGACTGCACACCGTAGCGCTGATAGTTGCAGCCCGGATCGCCCACGTTATTGCAGGAGGTGGTAGCCTGACGGCGATCGTACCAGGAGACCGTCACATCCGCCGGCTGCGAGAACGAAGCCAGCGTGTAGTTGACGGACAGAGACGGCATCCAGTGACTCTGATACTGGTTCGACTCGGGATCGTTGAGCAGGATCGGCGTAGACCAGGTCTGGCCAAGATTGGTGGATTGAGTGTAATAGATGTCGCCTGTCGACAGAGCGCCCTTCTCGGCAAAAACGTAGTGTACGGTGTTGTCGGGACCGACGCCGGGCTGGCCCCAACCCTGGTGCCGCCAAATGGGGTTCATTTGGGCGAAGTAGCTGTTGGAGGCGCAGAGGGAGTCTCCCGGAGGATTGAAGGCGGACCCCATGGTGACCGAGGTCCAGGTCTGTCCACCATCGAGCGAGCGATACATGACATTCGTGCGTTGAGAGAATCCACCCGAGCCTTCATTCATGGCGGCGACAAATACCGGGCTGATGTAAGTAGCATTGGGAGCCGGCGGGCCCGGAGGTGTGCCCGTGACCTGAACGTCACGAATGAAACTCGTGGAGAGCTGCACCGGCGTCCACGTGTTGCCGTCATCCGAGTAGCTCACCGTCAGATTGCCGCCGATCGCAAAGTTATTCCAGGAGACGTACATACGGCCATAGTGCCGGCTGAAAGAGTTGTTATCGACCCACATCGAAGGACGGTCGGCAGAGGAGCTGCTGGCAGGACATCCCGCCGCGGTCCAGTTCTGGCCATCCGGAGAGCTCCAGACGCCGACGCCAAAACCGCCGCAGCTCGTCGCCAGATCACCGGCGAACCACAATCCAAGTTTGAGGTTGTAGACCACGATAGGATCGCCATAGTTGGTGCCGTGTCCCGAGCAGAACGGCCGACTTTCGGTGAATGATGTACCGCCATCGGTGGAATACGCCGTGCCGGAGTAGCAGGTTCCGGTATCGTATTCCGCGTTGTAGTTGGCGACGACAGTGGTGCTGCCCGCTGCCAGGCTGGGCCATATCATGCTTTCACTGCGCACGCAGGCAGCCGAGGTGCAGTTTCCGGTACTGACCAGGACATTGGGCGGCTGAGGTGCGTCGCCCTCCATGCCGTGACCGTTGCTCTCAGGCTTGCCGCCCTGCACCACTCCGCACTGGATCAGAGTCAGACCGGCTCCCAGATTGTCCTGCTTCAACAGCTGGAGGGGCTCAATCTGTGAGCAGGAGATGCCCGTAGTGGTGTGTTGCGCCTGGGCAGGTTGTTGAAGGACACACACTCCCAGTACCAAGACTGGCAGCGCAAGATACCACAGTAATCTGCTGTTTCTCCTCATCTTTCTCCTCTCTCATTGTCTGACTTGCCTTGGCTCGAAGCCTCAGGCTCCGTACCGGGCCCCGATATCGGGACGTGCGAGGCAAAGTACTGCTCGTCCATCCAAATACCGCTTTTCTTCTTCAAGCTGTCTAACTCTTCGCGCAAGTTCTGGTTCTGTAACTTCTTTTCGATTTGTTCGGAGACCTCGTCCAGGCTGCGGCGGCCACGGGAAACCAATTTCATGAGGACCAGTGCGTCCTCGCGGTTCCCCAATTCGACCCACTCGCCCGGCTTGTTCATGGCGAAGGCCACTTTCTGCATGGCCTCCGGCATTTCGCCATGTTGGAATTTCAGAGGCGCGGGATCAATCGCAGCGCTGTCCGGGTCCTTGAGCACTTTTTGTGGATCACTGCCCGAGTCCACGGCCGCGCGGATGGCCTTGGCCAGCGCTTGTGCCTCCTCGGGGCCGACGCCCTTCGGATTCTGCGCACTCTTCTTCCAGATAAACGCCCGGCGGATTTCCACCACGTCGTAATCTGCCAGATGAGCGTTGTAGTATGCGCTGATCTGTTCCTCAGAAGGCTTGGCTTCAGCCTTTAGCCGTGCGAACTCGGCGTTGGACAGAATCTGCATGCGGTCAATCGCGAGTTGGCGCATTACCAATGGCGACGATTCCAGGTCGTGTGCCGTCGCCTGCTGCGACAGCATCATCAGCGAGGCATAGTTGTCGCCGAGTTTCTGGCGGCTCAGCGTGGCCGGCCCCTGCGTCGACTCCAAGTCGGCAACGTATTGTTCGAACTGTTCCCTGGTGATCTGCTTTTCGCCGACCTTGAGGATGACCTGATCAGGCGAAATTGCATCAGCTTTTGCTGAGGCATTGGTGCCGTTTGCAGATGCGGATGAGACATTGCTGGGGGCAGCTTGCGCTATGCAAACAGCAGATATACACATTAATGCTAGAAGAGAATGGACTGCGGTCCTGACTAATACAGCTACATCCCTGGACAAAGTGGCCAGCCTTTCGCCCCGGGGCACGAAAATCGGCGGCTAGTAAATCCTTGAACAGACAAGGAAAAGCCAATCCCCCAGGATGACAATTCTTTTGTTGTGGGTTATCTCGGTGCAGTTTTGATTCCACTGGGAGAATCAAATCGGTGGGACCTAAACTGGTCGAAACTACAGGAGATAGTAGACGAGCTCTAAGATTCCGGCAAGACAAATTTGTAGTTCACAATGTAAAAGTTTGCGCATAAATGGAACCGCCCTGCCGACTACCGACGTGCCGTCCCATTGCGGCGCGAAACTGCCGATCCTTTTGCCTCTCGCGAGCACTGCCTTTCGCGAGTACTAAGATCGCGCGCCTTTTCAGCTACTTCGCCGGCTTCGTCCACTCATCCACCCAGCCATTCACCGTCTGATACCACAGCCGGCTGTTCTGCGGCTTCAGCACCCAGTGGCCCTCATCGGGAAAGTAAAGCATCTTCGACGGAATTCCGAGACGCTGCACGGTCGTGAACAATTGGAATCCCTCCGACACGTCCAGCCTGTAGTCGAGCTGGCCGTGAACGATCAGGATTGGCGTCTTGAAATTCGTGGCGAACATCTCGGGCGACCACTTGTCATAAAGCGGACGGTTCGTCCACGGCGTGCCCTTGAACTCCCATTCGTTGAACCACAGCTCTTCCGTCGTACCGTACGCCGAAACTGTGTTGAACATGCCGTCGTGCGAGACCAGGCACTTGAAGCGCACGGTGTGGCCCTCGATCCAGTTGATCGCGTATCCGCCATAGCTGGCGCCCAGCGCGCATTCGCTATCTTTGTCGATGTAGGGATAGGTCTTCTCCGCGTAGTCGAGGCCCAGCATCAAGTCCTGATACGGCGCCCCACCCCAGTTGCCGTTGATGGCGTCGATGAACTTCTGTCCATAGCCAGTCGACCCGTGGAAGTTGATCATGACGATCATGTAGCCGTTGGCGGCGAAGAGCTCGGGATTCCAGCGATACGACCAGTCGTCGCCCCACGCACCCTCCGGTCCGCCGTGAATGAGGAACTTTACCGGATACTTTTTGTTGGGATCGAAGTTCGGCGGCTTGACGATGAAGCCCTGGACCTTCTCGTTGGCCGCGCCATCAAACCAAAACGACTCCAACGCCTGCATCTCGACTTGGGAGAGAACAGGCTCGTTCAGCTTCGTCACCGGCTGCGCTTTCGACAAAAGGCAATCCGTCAGGCTATACGAGTCGAGAGGAATCGCCATCCTACATTGTGGGAACTGCAGCGGGGCGCTATAGATTTCGCTGGGAAACTCGACGGACATACGGTCGAAAACCAGCGTCTTGCCATCAGGCGTCGGCGTCGGAGCGTCATTGAAACCTGCGATCAGTTCCTGCGGCCAGCTATCTTTCGAGGTCACGTCAATTTCATAGATCGGCGATTCGCCATCGTTCTCCGCGGTAAAGTAGATCGCCTTTGAGTCCGGCGCCCACGCCATCGCATCGACCCAGCGATCGAAGTTCGGCGTCATGTCGGTGATCTTACCGGTGGCGCGTTCGTAGAGCATCAGGCGGAAGCGGTCGCTCTCGTATCCGCCGCGCAGCTGCGAGCGATAGGCGATGTACTTCCCATCAGGCGAATAGATGGGGGTCGAGTCGCTGCCGGGATTGGTGGTGATCTTCTTCGGCGCGCCGCCAGCCGTCGAAACGATAAAGATGTCGCTGTTGGTGCTGGTGGCTTGCACTTCGTCGATGTTGCTGGTGTACGCGACCTCTTTGCCGTCAGGCGAGAACGAGTACTGATCCTGCCCGCCGAGCGAGAACGGCGGAACATCATGCGCGCCGGGCGTCAAATCGCGCGCCACGCCGCCCTCGGCCGAGACTAGGAACAGGTGGCTATATTTGCCGTCAAAGTAGCTGGTCCAGTGACGGAACATCAGCTGTGTGAAGATCTTTGCCTTGACCTTCGATTTGGCCTTTTCGTCGTCGCGCTGCTTGTTGCAGGCGTCCTCAGTGCAGTCGGGATAAACGGACGAGACGAAGAGAATCGACTTGCCATCCGGCGACCATGTTCCTCCAGATGCTTCCGTCGAGATGGTTGTAACTTTGCGCGGCTCGCCGGTCAGCGTTCCGTTCGAGGTATCGAAGTCCTGCACGTAGATCTGCAAACCCCCGTCGCGCGATGACTCGAACAAAATCCGCTTTCCATCCGGCGAGAAACGAACGCGATCTTCACCTTTGCCGTCCGTTGGTGTCAGGCGCCGCGCCTCCCCCCCACTGATTGGGACGATCCACAGGTGCGGCGTTTTCGTGTTGGCGTCGAGATTGACATCCACGGCGCTGAAAGCAACCCACTTGCCATCGGGCGAGATGGTGGGCTCGCCGATGCGTTTCAGTTGCATCATGTCTTCAAAAGTGAAGGGATGCTTCGTCTGGGCGAACCCGGCGAACGAACAGCAGATGACGAAAAGAACAATGCGACGTAGCATGAAGACCTCCAGCGCGCACAGTCGAGGCGCCGCTAGAACCGTAATTCCTGGTATGGCTTAAGAAACTGGATAGTGTAACAGTCGCGCCGCCTCGCGGCAGGTTTACTGTGCTTGCCGCGGCACACTCTATAATCAAAGTTTCTTCGCTAGTACATTGCGAAGCCGACAGGACGACCGTGGCTCTTGACCAGAAAATTTACGACCTACGCCGTGACAAACTGAAGCAGATTGAGGCGCTGGGGCAGCCGGCTTATCCCTATCGCTACGACACCACGCACACGATTCCGCAGATCGTCGAGGAATACTCCGCCAAATCCGCTGAGGAGCTGGAGAATCCGCGCGATCACCGTAAGCGTCGCCGGACGCATGATGTCGATTCGCGTGCAGGGCAAGGCCGGATTCGCGCATCTGCAGCAGGGCGGCAAGCGGCTGCAGATTTACGTCCGCCTCGACTCCGTCGGCGAAAAGGGATTCCAGCTATACAAGCTGCTCGACATCGGCGACTACATCGGCGTGAAGGGCTATCTCTTCCGCACGCGCACCAACGAGCTCACCATCCACGTCGAAGAGATCACGTTCCTGGTCAAGGACCTGCTTCCGTTGCCGGAGAAGTGGCACGGGCTGCAGGACGTCGAGACGCGCTATCGCCGCCGCTACGTCGATCTGACGATGAACCCCGAGGTGCGCGAGGTCTTCGCCAAGCGCGCGAAAGTCGTGCAGTCGATGCGGCGCTTCCTCGACGAGCGCGGCTTCATCGAAGTCGAGACGCCGATGATGCATCCCATCGCCGGTGGCGCCGTCGCCAAGCCGTTCACCACGCACCACAACACGCTCGACATCGATCTCTATCTGCGCATCGCGCCCGAGCTTTACCTGAAGCGGCTGGTGGTCGGCGGGATCGATCGCGTTTACGAGATCAACCGCAACTTCCGCAACGAGGGCATCTCGACGCAGCACAATCCCGAGTTCACCATGCTGGAGTTCTACATGGCCTACGCGGATTATCGCGACATGATGGACTTCACCGCCGAGATGCTGGCGCAGATTGCGCGCGACGTGCTCGATCCGATTGACGGAAAGCCGACGACGGTCGCGCACTTCAACGGAGCAGGAAGTCGACTTCGGCAAGGTGCAGCGGCTCACGATGCGCGAAGCGATCATCAAGTACTGGCCGCCCGAGGCACCTACCGCTCCACAGCCCGATGACCTCGCGAATCTAACCAACTTTAAGCCTTTCGTAGAAGCGCTTGAGAAGTATTTTGCTCAAGAGCATAGCCGGTTGGGAGAAGAGAAGGATCGTATCCATACCATGTATCTTGCCCGCTCAGAAGGGAGCGAAACGGATACGGCTGACGTAAAGGCACAAATTCGAGAAATCTCGAATTCGATCGTGATTGCAGATACCAATAGATGGACCCTGAACAGTGCCTTGAAATATTACGATGGCAGGGTCTATGCGGCCGTGTTTGAGATGCTGGCCGAGCCGCACCTGATCCAGCCGACGTTCATCTACGACTTCCCGCTGGCTATCTCACCGCTCTCAAAGAACAAGCGTGAGCCGGAAGAAAACGCCGACTGGGTTGAGCGCTTCGAGATCTTCGCCGGCGGCCTGGAGATCGGCAACGCCTTCAGCGAGCTGAACGATCCCGAGGAGCAGCGCCGCCGCTTCGAGCAGCAGTTGAGCGGAGCGCGCGCGCGGCGACGAAGAAGCTCACCAGATGGACGAGGACTACATTCGCGCGCTGTCCTACGGATTGCCGCCGACGGCCGGCGAAGGCGTGGGCATCGATCGGCTGACGATGCTGCTGACGGACTCGCGTTCCATTCGCGATGTGATTCTGTTCCCGCTGCTGCGCCCGCTGAAGCGCGAGGAAGAAGAGGAACTAGAAGGCGCAGAACAAGAGGCGCAGAAGGGGTAGATCCGGTAGAGCCGCCTTCAGGCCTGCCCGACCGCGCCACTCCCGTAATTTTTCATCCATTTTTCATCTTCGGATGTTTACAATCGTCCAACACCTTTCCACATCCCCGGCCGGAGACCCGATGAGTACGGTTGCAGCAGCCCTCAAGTCTTTTGAGCAGCATCTCGACGACACTCCTTTCACGAAAACCCAGCGCAAAGTCTGGATATTGTCGGCGATGGGCGTACTGCTGGACGGCTTTGACTTCTTCATCATCGGAGTTGCGCTCCCGCTGATTGCCTACCAATTCCACATGAATGCTGCGGCTAAAGGTGCGGTGGCAGTGGCTGCGGTTGCGGGCGCCTTCTTCGGCGCGTTGTTCTTCGGTCAGATTGCCGATCGGGTTGGCCGTAAGGGAATGTTTGTCGTCGACATCATTTTATTTGTGGTGTTTTCGGCGGCATCGGCCGCGGCTTGGAGCGCGGCATCGCTCATCGCATTCCGCTTCCTGCTGGGAATCGGCATTGGCGCGGACTATCCCATCGGCGTCTCCTACATCGCCGAATGCGTTCCCACGCGTCTGCGCGGACGCCTCATCGTCGGCGCCTTCGCCTTTCAGGCGCTGGGATCTCTGCTGGGGGTGCTGGTCGGCCTGGTGATTCTGAAGGTCGACCCTTCGATCGAGTCATGGCGCATCATGCTCGCCTTCGGCATGCTGCCCGCCATCGCGGTCGTCCTCATGCGCGAGGGAATGCCGGACAGCGTCCGCTGGCATCTGGCGCGCGGAAATTACAAGGAGGCATCGCTGGCGGCGACCGAGCTGCTGGAATTTCCTGTCGTCTTGAACGCGCACAATTCCCCGCCGCCGGAGCCGTGCCAACGTTTCGGCTGCCTGTTCACCAAGCGTTACCTCCGCCGGACTATTTTCGCTTCTGTGCCGTGGTTTTTGCAGGACATCTCAACCTATGGCATTGGCATATTCACGCCAACCATTCTGGCTGCGATGGCGCTGGGTGGCAGCGCAACTTTCCTCGCCCAGGATATCGGCGCCACCGAAGGCGCGGCAGCGGTCGACCTCCTGCTCCTCGTCGGCTTCATGTTGGCGATTATTTTGGTTCACTACGTGAGCCGGGTGACGCTGCAGATCGTCGGCTTCTTGGGCATGGGGCTGGGGCTGCTGATGGCGGGAGCCTCGTCGATGTTTCCTGCCCACTCCGATGGTCAGATGGGCATGATTGTAGGCGGATTCATGGTTTTCAACTGCCTGATGAACATGGGTCCTAACGCGACCACCTATCTGCTCTCGGGCGAAACTTTCCCCACCTCGATCCGGGGTACTGGTGCAGGCTTCGCCGCGTCGATGGCGAAGCTTGGAGCAGTGCTCGGCACGTTCTTCTTCCCTGTCTTGAAGGCGGAGATTGGGGTCGCGCCGTTGCTGGTTTCACTGGCCGTCGCCAGTGCTCTTGCGGCCGCTGTCACGTATGGATTCCGCATCGATACCCGCGCCTCACTCGACGAGCAGCACGCGGAACATGCCGCAAGGCCACAGATGGCGGAAGCTGTCGCCAGTTAGATCAGTTTCGCAATTGGTGCAGGGTGGAGCACGCCTTTTCGGCGTGCATGTCTGCTGCGCAATTTTCGGTCGCGCTTTAGCGACTGAGGTAAGGGCTTTCCTCGCTATCGCGCGGACGCTTTGCCCGCCGCCGAGACCGGTACTTGCTCGACAATCTCGATGTCGAACCCTTCCAGGCCGGCGACTTTGCGCGGATGGTTGGTGAGAATCCGGATGCGCTTCAGATTTAGATCAGAGAGGATCTGCGCCCCGATACCGATCTCGCGCTGCGTCTTGCGCTGGCTTTCAGGCAAAGTTGGCAGGCGCCGCTCGTGGTGGAATTGTATGGTCATGCGCTCACCCAGCCGTTCAACGGAATATCCCTTCGAGGCCGAATGCAGATAGATCAGGGCGCCGCGACCTTCTTCGGCGATGCGCTGCATGGCGGCGTCAATCACGTTGCGGCATTCGCACCAGCTGGCACCGAAGACATCGCCCACCAGGCAGTGGGAGTGCATGCGCACCAGCACCGGTCCCTCGCTGGCGTTCTCGACATCGCCTTTGACCAGCGCGATATGCGAATCGCCGGTGATCTCCGACTCGTAAACGATCATGCGGAACTCGCCGTAGGCGGTCGGCACGATAGCTTCGGCCATCCGCCGCACATAACGCTCATGGGCCATACGGTAGCGGATCAACTCGGCGACGGTCAACATCTTCATGTCGTGCTCGCGGCAGAATTCCGTCAGCTCAGGCACGCGCGCCATGGTGCCATCGTCGCTCATAATCTCGCAAATCACCCCGGCGGGAACCATGCCTGCCATGCGCGCCAGATCGACCGAAGCTTCCGTCTGTCCGGCACGAACCAGGACGCCGCCTTTGCGTGCGCGAAGCGGGAAAATGTGTCCGGGACGGGCCAGATCGTTGGGACGCGTGGCCGGATCGATGGCGACGTGAATAGTGCGCGCGCGATCGTAGGCCGAGATGCCGGTTGAGACGCCGTCTTTGGCGTCGATGGATTCCGTGAAGGCGGTGCCGAAGTTGGACGTATTCTCCGCCGACATCTGGCCCAGCCGAAGATATTCCAGCCGCTCCTCGGTCATGGCGAGGCACACCAGGCCGCGCCCGTACTTCGCCATAAAGTTGATGGCCTCGGGCGTGACCTTTTCGGCGGCCATGGTGAGGTCGCCTTCATTCTCGCGATCCTCGTCGTCTATAACCACGATCATGCGGCCGGCGCGGATTTCCTCCAGCGCGGTCTCAACATCACAGAATGGAGCCTGCGGGGACATGGTGGCTGAAGAAGATTCTAGCAGGCGACGCCCATTTCCTTAGGTTACCGAACACCGAGCCGTCAAGCTGCGAGCGAAGAGCGGCTCTTCACGCATTCGCATTAAACATCCGGATCACCCAGAACGTCACCATCGACACCGCCGCCGCTGCCGGAATGGTGAGAATCCAGGCCCACACGATGCGTGTGGCGACGCCCCAGCGTACCGCCGAGATGCGATGCGTCGTTCCCACTCCGACGATCGCACCTGTGATGGTATGCGTGGTGCTCACCGGAATGCCCGAAAGCGCCGTGCCCCACAGCGTGATCGCCCCCGCTGCTTCGGCGCAGAATCCTCCCACTGGCTTGAGCTTGGTAATCTTCGAGCCCATGGTGTGCACAATGCGCCATCCGCCAAAATAGGTACCGAGGGCGATGGCAGTATTCGCTGCCAGAATGATCGGCCAATGCCAATGGCCCCAATTGGCCTCGAAGTCGCGTTTGCTGAGAACGCCGGCTGTGTAGAGCGCGCCGGCCACGATGCCCATCGTCTTTTGCGCATCGTTGCCGCCATGTCCCAGGCTGTAAGCAGCAGCGGAAAGCAGCTGCAACTTGCGAAAGAGCGTGTCCACCTGGCGCGGCGACTTGTGCTGAAAGATCCACGAGATTGCGACCATGAATGCGAAGCCGAGAACTAATCCAATAACCGGCGCAACCACGATGAAGACCAGTGTCTTGATCCAACCGGCAGGAATGATTATCGCAGGCGCCGCGCGCCAACCATGCAGCAGAGCCGCGCGCGCGATGGCTGCTCCGGCGTAACCGCCGATCAGAGCATGCGAAGAAGAGGTTGGCAATCCTAATATCCAGGTAAACAGATCCCACGCGATGGCTCCCACCAGACCTGCCATGACGACGTACTGCGTCACAATTTCCAGGTTCACCATGCCGGTGACAATCGTCTTGGCTACAGCGGTGCCCAGCAGGAACGCCGCCAAGAAATTAAATACCGCAGCCCACAGCACGGCGAGGCGCGGCGACAGCACGCGAGTCGAAACAACGGTCGCAATGCTGTTAGCGGCATCGTGGAAGCCGTTGAGAAAATCGAAGATGAGCGCGAGAAAAACGGTGCAGATCAGCAGCAGAAATCCTGTGCTCACGCCTGCCCGCCCTCGTCCGGATTATGATTGGAATACACCGCGTGAGCCTCAAGCGCTCTTTAGTACGACCGTCTCCAGGACATTGGCCACGTCTTCGGCCTTGTCGCTGGCTTCCTCCAGAATCTCCAGCAACTCCTTTAGCTTGATCAGGGTGATGGGGTCGTGACTGTCATCAAAGAGCCGGCCAATGGCTTCCCGGCTGACCTGATCGGCTTCGTTCTCCAGGCGATTTACCTCGACACAATGGGCCAGCAAACGGCTGTTCTTGCCCAGCAGACCGACAGCTTTCTTCAGCTCCTCTGTCTGCTTCAGGATGATGCTGGCCAGCACTTTGGCGGAGGGCGAAGGCTGTTTGATTTTGTAGTTCAGCAGCCGATCGCTCGCCGAGAAAATGAAATCCAGAACGTCGTCCAGAGACGATGCCAGCAGATGAATGTCCTCGCGGTCAAAGGGCGTGATGAAGGTCTGATTGAGCTTGACCAGGAGGCGGTGGGTCATGTCGTCGCCGTGGTGCTCGATTTCCTTGATTTTCTCGACCTCGCGCGGCATCTGTTCGTAGTCGTAGTGGTGCAGCAGATCGGACAACCGTTGCGCTCCGTCTACCAGATTGCCGGCAATTTCCTCGAACATCTCAAAGAACTTGGTTTCGCGTGGGATCAGGCGCATGCGAGACTCCAACCGGCGGCGGTTGTTGGGAGATCCATGAGGGCGATGGGACGGGCCAATTATTAATAAATGGTTAAAAACTAGACTATCGCATGCCGCCCCGAGCAGGTCAAACGCAGGGCGCTTATGTCACGTCGAGTTGTGATTTAGTGGCTGGTCACGCGAAGCCGAAAGACTGATTTTGCCACTCGGCAGGGCAATACTCGACTGACCTCATCCTGCTAACACGGTTCGCGCGCGTGAAAACAACCCGCGAAGAGCGCGCACGACCCAACGCATCACCACCGCGACGACAATCAGCAGCACGATGACCACGGCTGCGGCGATGTAGGGATGCTGGACTGCGACCCAGGAAAGCGCGACTGCACCGACGTCTTCGCCGAAGCTGAGCGCGATGTTCGACACCGGCTCGGGCGAAGGAGTAACCGCCGCGCGCAGCGCCGTTTTTCCGCCATGTGCGGCGAAAGCGATCAGGCCTCCAAGTGCGGCGGAAGCCAACTGCAATCCGGGAGATAGGTGCGAGCTCGCCGCATACGCCAGCAAGGCCGCAACCGGAATGCGAATGAAGGTCTGCAGCGCGTTCCAAAGCAAATCGAAAGCTGGAATCTTGTCGGCAAAGAATTCCACGGCGAACAGCGCCAGGACCACTCCAATCACCCACCACGACTGCAAAATTGTGATTGTAGCTGGCAAGGTGACCAGACCAGTTCGCCCGAGCAATCCCAGCGTGGCGACTGTGGCATAAACGTTAAGACCGGCGGCAAAGCTCGTGCCCGCCAACATCGCCACAATCTGATCGGAGTTCGAGGTCACCAGATCTTCCGATGCGTAGCGCGGCATCGAAGATTGCAAATTGAAACGGACAAGAATGGCCGCAGATCCCCTTCGACCAATCTGAGAGATCGAGGCCCCGCAGCTAGAAGCTGCTTGCAACAAAAAAGGGCCGCGCGCGGCGGCCCTGGTCGGAGAGTTAGAGGGATTAGAGCGTGGACTCGATCTCGAAGCCCCAAGCTTCCAACAAGGGCTCGGGAATATACTTCGAGTTCTTGTTCTTGCGCGCCCATTCGCGCAGCCGGGTGGAACGAATGTACTGGTCCGGCTGCAGTTTGAACTCCTTCACCACCTGCTCAAACTCGGTGATGGTGGGCACTACGGGCCCAATGGGCTCGGGTTTGCCCCAATTAGGATTGCCGCGTCGTTTTGCCATTGTTACGTTTGCGTCCTGTTCTCGGTAGAGATGTATTTCTGGATGACCGATGTTTTCCCGGTGATGCCTTGGCCCTGCCTAACTAATTGGATTCACGAAGCTTCAACCGCGATTCAAGGCGTACCGAAGGGGCCTCTTCAAGAAACAACCGTGAGGGAAGGTCCAATTTGAGCCAAAGAACTGTTCACTATAGCCCGGTTTTTTCCCTACTTCAAGCTAAATTCCGGCCATCCACGCGCGAGCTACGCCCAAAGTGGCACCTTGGGGGCCAGCTCGCAATGTGCCTTAGAATGAGACGTTTGGAAGCAAGAATAGTAAGCAGCCCTGACGTCGGAGGGAGCTCGCCTGCCAAAGCAGCCAAGCATCAATGCTGAATATCTGTGGAAAAGTGGTAGTTGCGCGACGAAGAACCCCGACTGCCGTTTCGCCCAATGAGAGCGGCTTGGCCGAAGTCGTGCCCAGAACTTCATGTTCTCGTGTTAACGTAGTGCAACGCTAGCCTAATTGCGGGTTTCCAGATCCGAAAGCAGCTTCCGAACCGAGAGGCTGCTTCAAGCACACGGTACCTCATCAATGAAGAATGTCCTCAAGCGCACTGTTTCTCTTATCACTTCTTCGTTCCAACCCGGGCCACCTGCCGCCAATACTGCTCCGTCGACAACTGACGCCGTTAATGCCGCGGCCTTTGCGCCCGACCTCAAGCGAATCCTCGACGAGAATCCGCCAACTGCACTCCCGCTGGATTTATTGATGTGCCATCGCCTCCTGTTTGGCCGTCGCTCTGGATTCGACAGCATGCGACAATTCCGCGAAATCGTCGACATAGCCGACGTGAGAAACCTGGTATACGGCATTTTGCGCTCGGAGGAATTTCGAAATTACTGGGAGACCGTCGGGATGCAATTGCCCGAGATCCCCGTGATGGCAGAGGTCAACGGTCTCAAGATCTGGTTCTATCTCTCCGACCGCATCGTTGGGTGGACGGCGGCGCAAGGTGCCTACGAGTCGGACCTCGCTGGGGCAATTCGCGATTTCGTTCAGCCGGAAATGGTCTGCTGCGATCTGGGCGCAAACCTGGGATATTTTTCACTGCTCATGGCGCAAGCCGGTACCAAGGTCTACGCATTCGAGCCATTCCAAAAGTGCTTCGATCTGCTGGAAAGAAATGTTCTCGCCAACGGCTATGCCGATCGCATCAAATTTTTCCGCGCTGCTGTTATGGACAAGGCGGGAACGTCGACTCTGTGCGTCGATCACAACCAAAGCGATTATGTCGCGATGTTTGTTCCAACCGCGCCGGATTCCGCAGCGCCGTTTCGGCAGCTATCGATTGAAACCGTGGTACTCGACGATGTTATTCCCGCCACTGAAAAAGTCGGCTGCATCAAAATGGATATTGAAGGCGCCGAACCGCTGGCGCTTCGCGGCATGAGCAGGATTTTGCAACGGGATCGTCCCCGAATCTTCTTTGAGTTCAATCCTCTTTGCATAGAGCGCCACAGTGGAGTGAAACCCGAAGAGCTGCTAACCACCTTGCGTGACCACGGCTATAAAATTACTGCCCTCGATGGGCAGCCCTGGTCATACGACGGCAGCTTGCAGGTCCCCAACCTTGTAGCACATCCTTAGCGACTGGCGCGCGCCTCTTCAGCATCACTCACCCGCGGCTGCGCGATCGACTAACAGCAGAGCCTGCGCCTGGCTGATGCGTCCAGCCGGGATTGACGGGTCTGCCGCGCGCAACTTTTGCACTGCGGGAGCTTTGTCTGCCGCCACCACCAGCCATAAAATCTTTCGCGCCCGATTGATGACCGGATAGGTGAGCGTCATGCGGCGGCGGCCTTGATATACGCCGGTAATCGCAACATCTCTGTCCGTTACATTCAACACTGGATCGCCGGGAATGAGTGAAGCGGTGTGGCCGTCCGGCCCAAGCCCGAGGTGAGCCAGGTCGAGCACCGGCGGCTTGCCGGCGACACTTTCCAGCGTATGCGCGTATTCCTTCGCAGCGGCTTCGGCGTCGGCTGACTCGACCGGCATCGGGTATATCTGCCGCTCAGGGATAGGTACGTGCTTAAGTAAGCTCGCGCGCAGGTGCATGTAGTTGCGATCCGGATCGCCGGCAGGGGCAATGCGTTCGTCGATCTGGAAAACATGCACGTTGGCCCAAGGGACGTCCTCGCTGGCCAGATCAGCCAACATAAGCCAGGGACTCTTGCCTCCGCTCACGGCCATCACGAAGCGACCGCGCGCCGCAACCGCGGCACGCGCATCGGCTGCAATGATGGCAGCGGCACGCTTCGCCAGTGAATCGCCATCGGGAAAAACTTCAATGTTCATGATCTCTCCAGGAGAATCGCAGGAATGCGGGCTGTTCAATCCGCCGTCAGCGCGACGAATTGGAAAGATTGTCATCACGACGAGGGCTTGAGCCCCAGGAGGGATCTGCTTTTCGCATGCGGGCCGTGGCACGACGCGCAAAAAGCAGATCCCTCACGGCCTGCTGGCCGCTCGTGATGACAACTCTTTGGTCCGAGCAGCGTCGGATTGCAACCGCGCAGACCTGAGACGAGCGGACCCAGGCCCACTCCACCAACCTACTTTCCAGCCGCTTTCTCCAGGTGTCCGCCAAATTCATAGCGCATCGCCGAAAGCAATTTGTCGGCAAAGTCAGCATCGCCGCGCGAGGCGAATCGTTCGTACAACGCCGTGGTCAGCACCGAGGTTGGCACACCTTCGTCGATGCCGGCCTTGATGGTCCAGCGTCCCTCACCGGAATCCGAAACCCGGCCCGCAAACTTCGCAAGCTGCGGATCTTCCAGCAGCGCCGACGCGGTCAAATCCAGCAGCCATGATGCGATCACGCTCCCGCGCCTCCAGACTTCGGCCACATCTGGCAAATTGAAGTCGTACATGTAGTGCTCAGGATCGCGCAGCGGCGTCGTCTCCGCATCGATCTCGCCCTTGTGCTTGCCGATATTCGCCGCCTTCAGGACATTCAGCCCTTCGGCATAAGCGGCCATGATGCCGTACTCGATGCCGTTGTGCACCATCTTTACGAAGTGACCACCGCCGTTCGGTCCGCAATGCAGATAACCCTCTTCCGACGTACCTCCGGCCTTCTCGCGTCCAGGCGTGCGATCGATGTTGCCGCGCCCTGGCGCCAGCGCCTTGAAAATCGGATCGAGATGCTGAACTGCGGTATCCGGACCGCCGATCATCATGCAATAACCGCGCTCCAGGCCCCAGACGCCGCCGCTGGTGCCGACATCGACGTAGTGAAGGCCCTTGGGCGCGAGATCTTTCGCCCGGCGAATGTCGTCGATGTAATAGGAATTCCCACCATCGATCAGGATGTCACCCGATTCAAGATAGGGAACGATTTTGGCGATCGTCTCATCCACCGCTGCCGCGGGAACCATCAGCCAAACCGCGCGCGGTTTGTTGAGCTTCTTGGCGAAATCCTGGAGCGACGAGGAGCCCGTCGCTTTCTCTTTGACCAGTTCCTCCACCGACTTAGGGAATACGTCGTAGACCACGCATTCATGTCCCGCCTTCATCACGCGGCGCACCATGTTGGCGCCCATACGTCCCAGACCTACCATTCCCAGTTGCATTGCTCGCTCCTTGAATTTTCTTTCATCACAGAGACACTAAGACACAGAGGAAACCGGAAGGTTTAGCTCTGAAATCATTGCCGGGTGGTCTGGCTCGGCGACACCCAGTCCAATTAATAAGAAGGCCCTTTCCAGCGGCAAGATACAAATTCTTCTCTGTGCCTCTGTGTCTTTGTGGTTAAGTTTTCGTTTTCGTTACGCGCCCTCGGTCAGCACCATGCTCTTCGATTCGATCACCTTCATCAGCTCATTCCACGAATCGGAAAAAGCTTTCGCGCCTTCTTCCTGCAAGCGCGCCGCGAGTGCATGTACGTCGATTCCCTGCTTGGCGAACTTCGCCAATACTTCTTCGCAATCGCCGCCATCAGGGGACATCACCGCTCCCACTTCACCATGATCTGCCATTGCTTTCAGTGTCGCTTCCGGCATGGTGTTCACCGTATTGGGTGCGGCTAACGCCTTGATGTAGAGGATGTCGGAGGCTCGCGGATCCTTGGTGCCGGTGCTCGCCCACAACAGGCGCTGCGGATTATACCCCGCCTTGACGATCGCTTGCCAACGCGGGGTCGCCAGCAGATCGCAATATGACTTATAGGTGCGCTGCGCGATTGCAATGCCCAGCTTGTCACGCAGTGCATCCGGAACCTTGTTTGTCACCGCGACGTCCCAGCGACTGATAAACACCGAAGCCACCGAGCCGATCTTGGTATCCAACCCCGCGGCAATACGGCGCTCAATGCCGCGCAGATAGGCTTCGGCGGCGGCAAGATATTGCTCGCGTGAGAACAGCAGCGTCACGTTCACCGAAACGCCGGCGAAGATCGCTTCTTCGATCGCCGGCAAACCTTGCGGCGTGCCGGGAATCTTGATGAAGAGGTTGGGACGAGCGGCGCGGGCGTGCAGGTCCTTCGCGGCGGCAAGCGTGCTGGCCGTGTCGTATGCCAGCAGCGGCGACACCTCTAACGAGACCCAACCATCGACGCCCTTCGTCTGGTTGTGGACGGCGTGAAACAGATCGGCGGCGCGCGTGAGATCCTCCAGCGCCAATTCGAAAAACAGCGCCTCACCTGACTTTCCTTCACTCAGTTTGCGCTGGATCGCCCCATCGTAGGAAGCGCTCTTCTTGATCGCCTGATCGAAAATTGTTGGGTTCGACGTAAGCCCGGTGACGGAAAGCCCGTCGATATAGCTTCTCAAAGTGCCGGTGTCCAGCAGGTCGCGGGTTATGTTATCCAGCCAGAGACTCTGGCCAAGCTCGTGCAGTTTCTGCGTCGCCTTCATTCCTTCACCTCAAATTCGATGCCTTCGAAACTACCAGCCCGAAGAGAAGGCTTCAAGTGGCCAACCTTCCGAAGCTATTCGTGAAGCTTACTGGTGCAAGATGAACTTTGCGGAACCTTCGCGATACTATACACCGGCTTATCCGCGTTCATCGGGAATTAACAGTCCTTGAAATAGAGTCTAGAGCCGGTTTGAGACATTCTCGACAACCCTCAGCATATTCGCTAAAGTCGAGACCAGTCATCGTTTCCTTCTTACTAAAATACCGCATCAGGAGAGTGTCTGCATGGCCCCAGCCAATGCCGCTGAACTCAATCGCCGCTTCGGAGTACCAGGAATCGCGGAGGTCGTGCAAGGCAATGGCGGACTGCCAAGAGTCGTGGTGAACACCTCCACAGTTACCGGCGAAATGTATCTTCATGGCGCGCATGTCACCTCCTGGATACCCGCCCAGGCGCAGGAGGTCTTTTTCGTCAGTCCGCTCTCGACGTGGCAGGATGGCAAGGCCATTCGCGGCGGAGTGCCAATTTGCTTTCCCTGGTTTGGCGACAAAGCCGACGATCCTCATGCCCCCGCCCACGGCTTCGTACGCACCAAGGAGTGGCAGTTGGAATCCCTCGCACAGGAGCGCGATTCGGTTTCCATAAGCATGTTTACCCAGAGTGATGAGAGCACTCGCGACTGGTATCCGCACGATTTCCGTCTGAGCTATCACGTGATCTTCGGCGCCGAGCTGATCCTGGAGCTGATGATGACGAATACGGGATCGGCGCCTTTGCGTTTCGAGGAAGCTTTGCATGCCTACCACAATGTAGGAGATGTGGCTCGCGCCCGCGTTAACGGTCTCGACGGAGTCCATTATCTCGATAAGACCGACTCCTACCGCGATAAAACGCAAGCTGGGGGTTTCACCATTAGCGCCGAAACTGATCGCGTATATCTCAACACGGCACATCCCCTGGAACTGAGCGATCAAGTCCTACAACGTAGGATCAACATCAGGAAGGACAATTCGCTGACAACGGTGGTGTGGAACCCCTGGTCGGAGAAAGCGCGCACATTGGCAGATTTGGGCGAAGATCAGTGGAAGCGAATGCTCTGTATCGAGACCAGCAATGTGGGCGATTTCGCGATCCAACTCGCACCCGGCGAACAGCACGTCATGAAGGCGACAGTCAGGATTCAGTAAGAACCGACGTAATTCACTTCCGCGGTTTCACCCCGACATCAACTTTACGAGGAGTGACGGTGGCCTGTGATAGCATGCGCCGCTTGAGGCTTACATAGATCGGCTCACTTTGCAGCAGCATGGTCACCAGCATCGCCATCAAGCAGGCCCCCAGCAATCCCAGGGTGAGATCGGCGCGGCCGGTCATCTCCACGGTGAGCACAATGCCAGTCAAAGGAGCGCGAACGCTGGCGGTGAACAAGGCTCCCATGCCGACAATCGCGCAGGCCACCGGATCGAGGTGGGCCGTTGGCAGCAAGTGATTAACGATTCCCGAAAATAGCGCCCCAGAGGACGCTCCCAACACCAGTAGGGGGGCGAAAATGCCTCCCGGCGCTCCCGCGGCGTAGGACCAAGGGCCGAGCAGAAAGCGAACGAAGAAAAGTAATATCAGGCTCCCTACTCTGAACTGGTTTGCGAGGATGGCTTGCGTCAATACCTCGCCACCTCCCACCATGCTGGGAACGAACCATCCGACCAGTCCCACCACTGCGCCGATGAACGCGGCTCGGTACAACGACGGGATCTTCGACATCTTGTCTCCAAAGCGGAGCAGTCCCATGATCACGACATTGTAGAGGGCCCCACAGGCGCCCAGCAGTGCTCCCAAGCCGAGAAACGGCACCTTGCCCCAGACCTTGGTCAGGCTCACCAGCGGGACGGCAAAACTGAGGGTATTGCCCAACATTATTCGCATGAGCCAAACCGCTACGGTGGCGGCTGCCAGGGTCGACACCAGCAGCCACGGCGTAAAGCTGCTGGTCAATTCTTCGAAAACAAATATCGAACCGCCGATGGGAGCATTGAAGGCCACGCCAAGGCCGGCGCCCGCGCTCGCGGCATCGACTACGCGGCGATCTTCTTCGGCTTTGAGGAAGAAGCGCGACATCAGGACGCCGAAGGATGCGCCCATCTGCACCGTTGGACCTTCACGTCCTAACGCCAAGCCGGAACCGAGGGCCAGCAGTCCACCAAAGAATTTCACCGGAATGACCGCGGCGGAGGCCGGCTCGGCCTCGCCGCTAAAGACGGCTTCGACGCGCTGTACGCCGCTACCTTCGGCGGTGGGGGCGAACTTGAGCACCAGAAAGCGCGCCATGAAAGCCCCCGTCGTTCCTAGCGCAACCGGCAGCAACCAACCCACATGGGGCCACGCGTGCGCCCACAAGACCATCTTGGTGCGCCAACTGTCGGAGGTGATGAGGCAATAGCGGAAGGCGCCGCCAACGAATCCGATCAGCACGCCGCCAAGAATACTGGCAACCGCCATTCGGATGAGACGCGAATTCAACGAGTTCGGCAGGGCGCGGCTCCTCAGTTGGAGTCAGCCCATTTTACGCGGGTTGCGATCAAGAAATGCGCCCGGCCGCGCGAAGCGAACTCACCGGCTATGGATGTTGCGTGTTCCAGCCGCCACCCAGCGACTGATAAAGCTGAACGTAGTTTTGCATCTCCATGAACCACGCCTGGGCCAGTTGCAGTTCAGAGGCGAAATAATCCTGCTCGGTCACCAACACTTCCAGAAAGCTGGTAACGCCGCCCTGATAGCGCACGGTGGCGAGCCGGGCGGTTTCTTTGTAGGTTTGCGTCTGTTCCTGGATCTTCATCCGGTATTTGCGCGAATCGTTGTAGCCGACAAGACTGTTGGAAACGTCGCCGAACGCGTTCAAAACCGTCTGCTTATAGACGAGTTCCGCCTGATCGCGCTGCGCCCACGCCAATCGATAGCCGCTCCGGATCCTGCCGCCCTCAAAAATCGGCTGCACGGCCGATGCCCCAACCGACCAAAACGTGGCCGGACCATCCAGGAAGCTGCTAATAGCAACGCTTTGCGCGCCGAATTGGCCGGTGATGGGAAACTGCGGGAAGAATGCCGCCTTGGCGACGCCAACGTTGGCATTGGCCGCTACCAGAGATTCCTCGTCGCGTCGCACATCGGGCCGGCGCTCTAACAGCGCTGAAGGCAATCCCGCCGGCACCTCCGGCAGGTGTGGCTGATCGACCAGGTTAAGACCACGCGGAATGCCTTGCGGGTTCTTGCCCAGCAGGATGCTGATGTTGTTTTCCGTCTGCTCTATCGCTTGTTGCAGGCTGATGGCTTGGGCTTCAGCCTGCTGTACCAGCACCTGCGCCTGGTAGACGTCGGTAATGGCAGCGTCACCGCCCTTGTACTTTATGGTGTTGAGCCTGAGGATCTGGTTGTCTGCATCGACCGTGTCGTGCGAGTAGGTCAGCTGCGCATCGTACTGCAGAAGCAGAAAATAGTTCTGCGCGACTAGCGATATCAGCGTGATCTGAACGACGTCGCGGCCATACGTGGTTGACAGCAAAACCGCTCGCGCCGCTTCGGTTGCCCGGCGGTATTGGCCCCAGAAATCAACGATGTAGTTGAGCTGCAGTGTCGCCGTGTCGAAAGTGGGAGAACCGGTGTAGAGCGGCGTCGCCTGTTGGTTGGTCACGCCGAAGCTGCCTTGCAATTGCGGAAACTGATTGGCTCGCGTGATGCCCAGGTTGGCGCTCGCCTGCAGGATTTGCGTCGCTGCAATGCGCATATTGTAGTTATTAGCCAGCGCTTCCTTGATCAGCGCTTGTAGCGTCTCATCTTGGAAGACGGTCCACCACTTCAGCTGCGCGAAGTCTTCGCCCGCCTGTTGCTGCGTAGTCGCGTCAGGAGCAAGCCCGCGATACTGATCGGGAACACTTAGCGGCGGGCGCTGATAATTCGGCCCCAGCTTGCAGGCGGTCAGCCACAACAGCAAGATCGCGACAACAAGTGCTTTTTTGTTAGTCATCGCCGGCTCCTTCCGGAACCGGTGCAGTTCCCTCTTTGTGCGGCTCTTTTTTTTCGCCCGATATCCATGCTCCAAAACGCTCCACAACGTCAAAACTGACAGGAATGAAGAAGATGGCGAGCAACGTCGCTGCCATCATGCCACCGATCACACAGGTGCCCAGCACCTGCCGCGAGATACCGCCGGCGCCGGTCGCTGTCCACAGCGGCACACAGCCGAGAATGAAGGCGAATGCCGTCATCAGGATGGGGCGCAGCCTCGTTCTTGCGCCCGTAAGAGCAGCGTCAATGAGGGTCGCGCCCTTGTCGTATTCCAACTTGGCGAACTCAACGATCAGAATTGCGTTCTTGGCAGAGAGTCCGATGAGCATCACCAGTCCGATCTGGGCGTATACATTGTTGTCGAGGCGACGGAAGTAAAGGGTTATGAACGCGCCGAAGACAGCGATCGGTACGCCCAGCAGCACGCTGAAAGGCAGCGTCCAGCTTTCATACTGCGCCGCCATGATAAGGAAGACGATAAAGAACGCCAGGCCGAAGATAGTACCGGGCGAAACCCCTTGCGCGGCCTTCTGCTCCTGATACGACATGCCGCTGTAGTCGAAGCCCATCTGTGGGGGCTGGGTTTTGTGAAAAACGTCCTCCAGAGCGGCCATGGCCTGACCCGAACTGTAGCCGGGCGCGGACGCTGCGTTAATCTGCACGCAGTTGAACAGGTTGTAGCGCATGACGAACTCGGCGCCACTACGCGGATAAGTGGTGGTCAGAGTGCTCAGCGGGACCATCTCGTCGGAAGCGTTGCGCACATAAAACTTGCCGAGGTTCGAAGCGTTGGTGCGGAAGTCGCCGTCGGCCTGGACGTACACCTGCCATTGCAGGCCAAAGCGGTTGAAGTAGTTGATGAGCGAGCCGCCCATGAAGGTCTGCACGGTTTGGTAGAGCTGGCTAAGTTGAATCTGCTGGGTCATTGCCTTGGCGTTGTCCACTTTCACGCCCACCTGGGGAACGCCGAACAGCGCTGTGGTCATGACGCCTGCCAGCTCCGGACGCTTGCGGGCCTCGGCCATAAAAGCCTGCGTGTTCTTCGCCAGGAAGTCAATGCTGCCGCCCGAGCGGTCTTCCAGAATGAAGGTTGCGCCTCCCGAAGTTCCCACGCCGGGAATCGCCGGTGGCGGAAAGGAAAATGCAATTCCAGATGTAACTTTGGAGAGGGCCTGTTGCAAGTGGGCCTTTATGCCATCGTAGCTAGTGTCCGGAGTCTTGCGTTCGTCCCATGGCTTCAAGGAGACAAAAAAGAAGGAACTATAGGTAGCGTTGACCCCGCTCAACATGCTGTAGCCCATGACGGAGCTCACGTATTGCACGCCGGGAGTTTCCATGAGGATCTTTTCGACTTGGCGGGCAGCCTCGGAGGAACGTTGCAGCGACGACGCATCCGGCAGTTGCAGGCCGGCGTAAAGGTAGCCCTGATCTTCGTCAGGGAGAAAGCTTTTCGGCAGCCGCTTGCCGTAGTAACCGGCAGCCAAGGTCACCACGCCCAGCAGCAGGAACGCGATGCCAGCCTTGCGGATTAAATGATGACAAGCGCCAACATATCCGTCCGTGGCCTTGCCGAAGACCTTGTTGAAGCCGCGGAAAAAAGCGCCCAAAGGTCCTCGGGCCGGCTTCCTGGGACGAAGCAGCATGGAGGAGAGAGCAGGACTGAGTGTAAGCGCGTTGAAGGCAGAGAAAAGCACGGAAATAGCGATTGTGACAGCGAACTGCTTGTAAAGCTGTCCGGTGATGCCGGGAATAAATGCCGTCGGAACGAACACCGCGGCGAGAATCAGGCCGATGGCAATAACCGGGCCGGAAACCTCCTCCATTGCTTTGATACTCGCGTCGTGAGGTGACAATCCCTGCTCGATGTGGTGCTCCACCGCCTCCACCACGACAATGGCGTCGTCCACTACCAAACCAATGGCTAGCACCAGTCCTAACAACGAAAGGGTATTGATGGAGAACCCGAGCATAGGAAAGACCATGAAGGTCGCGATTAGCGAGACGGGAACCGCGAGCAGCGGAATCAGCGTGGCCCGCCAACCTTGGAGGAAGATGTAGACCACGAGGATGACCAGCAGCATGGCCTCGCCCAGGGTTTTGTAGATTTCGTGGATGCCAGCGCTGACGGCGAGCGTGGTATCGAGCGCGGTAATGTACTCCAGTCCCTGGGGAAACCTGCCTTTGGCCTCGTCCATGAATTTGAGCACGTTGGCGCGGGTCTGGAGTGCATTGCTGCCCGGGGTGAGGTAGAGCGCGATGAGCGCCGCCGGCTGGGCAGGTTTGGGTTGCTTCCCTTCCTCCGGCGCCGTTCCCAGCCGCGCCATATAGGAATAGTATTGCGACCCCATTTCCACCCGCGCCACATCTTTCAGGCGCAGGATAGAGCCGTCGGGCTGGGCACGGACGACAATCTCCTCGAAGTCCTTCGGTGTGGGCAGGCGTCCGGGAGCCCGAACGTTGTAGGTGAACTGTTGCCCCGGGGGAACGGGTTGTCCACCGATCTGGCCTGCAGGATTGACCTTATTCTGCGCGTTAACCGCATTAGTAATGTCGGAAACCGTCACTCCCAAGCTGGCGAGCCGGTCAGGATTCACCCAAATGCGCATGGCATAGGGCCCGGCGCCGAATATCTGGACTTGCCCGACACCTGAGATACGAGTCAGCGCGTATTGCAAATTGATGGTGGCGTAATTGGCCAGAAAGATGTTGTCGTAGGCTCCAGTGGGCGAGTAGAGGTCGAGCAGCATGAATGGGGCCGTCGTACCCGGCTGCACGATGACGCCTTGCTGAGTAACCTCTGAGGGCAGTTGCGAATTGGCCTGCCCGGTCCGCATCTGGGCCAGAATCTGATCGGTGTTGATGTCGGTCCCAAGTTGGAAGTCCACGTAAAGCGTCATGCCCCCGCCCGAGCTGGCGCTCAAGGAGTACATGTAGTTCATGCCGCTGACGCCGGACATTTGCTGCTCAATCGGTGTTGCGACGGATTCGGCAATGGTCTGTGCGTCGGCGCCGGGGTAAGTGGCCTTCACCTGGATCATGGGGTCGGCAATGTTGGGAAACTGTGCGGTAGGTAGCTCAAGCATGGCAACCACACCGGACAGGACCATCAGAATGGCGATTACTATGGCGACGATGGGCCGGTTGATGAAGAATTTCGACATAGTCAGTTGCCCCCTGCGGCTGCCCCCGTAGCGGGCACGTACGGCTTAGGAACAACCGGAACGCCTTCTCTAGCCATCTCCGGCGATGCGGCTGCAAACTGCTGGATCTTCTGGAGGCCGTCCACCACCACTCGCTCGCCCGGCTTCAATCCGTCGCTGATGATCCAGTTAGGACCAACGCGGTCTCCGACCTTGACCGGCCGGAACATCGCCTTGTTGTCAGGCGTGAGTACAATGAGCTGATATTGACCCTGTATTTCGATAACTGCCGGCTGCGGAACCAGCAGCGCTCCCTTGTTCACTCCGGAGGTGATGCGAATGCGCCCGAAACCACCAGGACGAAGCGCTGCATCAGGATTGGCGAATTGCGCCGCCACCTGAATTGTGCCAGTCTGCGTGCCAACCTGGCGATTAACGTAAACGAACTCGCCCTTGGCCGGAAACGGCTTATCGTTGGCCTGGATGTACTCGATATCGTCGGACCGCGTTGACGCCACGCTCAGCTTGCCGGTAATGATCTGAGTAACCTCTGGAGCGATTTCGAGGAAGTGGCTCTCGCTAATGTTGAAGTAGGCCCAGATAGGATTGACCTGGGAGACGGTGGCCATCTTGGTTGCTGTGCCCACCAGGTCGCCGATCTGAGAGTTGGAGACGCCGGCAATGCCATCAATGGGGGAATAGATCTTGGTCCAGCCGAGGTTGAGCTCCGCATTGTCGAGGGCGGCCTTCTTGGCCTTCAAGTCCGCTTCCCACGAAGCCTGATAGGCGATGTCGTTATCAAGCTGTTTCTGGGGAATGGCGCTTTGCGCCGCCAGCGGCGTGTCGCGGGCAACGTCGGCTTGGGTGCGGGCGAGGTTGGCTTCCGCCACGGCCACATCCGCTTTCGCCTGATCGACGGCCGCCTGGTACTGGCGTGGATCCAGTTCAAACAGAAGTTGGCCCTCCTTGACGAAAAAGCCGTTCTGATAGTTCTGCCGTAGCAGATATCCCTGAACCTTGGGCGTGATCTCGGCGTTCACCGGACCGTTCAGCTGTGCCACATACTCGTCAACGATGGGGACATCCTGCACCACCGGTTCGACCACTCCGACCTCCGGGGGACCTGGTTTCGCTGCTTCTTCTTTTTTCTCGCAACCCACCAGTAGCAACGCGCCCAGAACCAGTGCTACAGCGGGTGCAATCATGCCAAATTTTCTGGCCGCCCAAACTATTGGCTGATGTCTTGTGCCGCCTGATGACGAGATTTCAGACTTCGAAAGCCGGGGTCCGGTTTGCATTGAAACACTCCTGCTTTTTGTCAGCGAAATTACAGCGCAACTACTTTCCGTCGCGGGGGTTAGGTGCTTTTCTAGCTGAATCCTTCGCGGATTGCTACTAGTATTTTTCTTAGTTGTCCGGGGCGCCCGTCCGCTTGTAGAGTTTTAGGACTCGTATTACTCTCCTTCAATCGCAATTCAATCCTGAAAGTGAGCCGGTGAAATGAAGCATGTAGTAATCGTGGGCGGTGGTTTTGCTGGAGTGAACTGTGCTCGTAAGCTTGCCGAGCATCATCCCGAGATTCGCGTGACGTTAATCGACAAGAACAACTATCAGCAGTTCCAGCCGCTGCTGTACCAGGTTGCAGCGGGCTTTCTCGCACCCAGCAATGTCGCCTTCAGTCTGCGAAATACACTGGTACGGCATCCTAACATCGAGTTGAAAATGGGGGAGATTGTCTCCGCCGATCTGGAGTCGCGCACGGTCGTGACCGCCCAGGGACAGAGCTATCACGGCGATTATCTGGTGCTGGCGGCCGGCTCGCAGGCGAATTTTTTCGGTACACCCGGAGCCGACCAGTACAGCTATCCACTGTATTCACTCCATGATGCTGAATTACTGCGCTCTCGGATTCTGGCCGTACTGGAGGCGGCCGACCGTGACCCTTCGCTGATCGCTAAAGGAGCGCTGAACTTCGTGCTGGTAGGCGGCGGTCCGACTGGGTGCGAAATGGCGGGCACTCTGGGCGACATGATCCATCACGCGTTGAAGGAAGAATATCCGAATCTGCCGTTGAGTCAGGCAGGCATTCACGTCGTCGACATGGGGCATTGCGTTCTCAGTGCGTTCTCCACAAAGGCCCAGGCCTACGCCGCCAAAATGCTGGAAGAACGTGGCGTGCAAATTCACCTCGGCACTGCGGTGAAAGAAGTTGCTTCTGGTCATGTCGTTCTCTCTGACGATAGCCATATTCCGACGCACACGGTGATCTGGGCGGGAGGCCTGCGCGCCTCATCGCTCTCCGGAAACGTTGGCGTGCGTGCCGGACATGGCGGCCGCATCGACGTCGAGCCCGACCTTACGGTCAAGGGATATCCATCGGTTTACGCTTTGGGCGACTTCGCAAACATCATGGGCGCGAACGGCAAGCCATTGCCGCAACTGGCATCTGTCGCCGAGCAGGCCGGCAAATGGTGCGCGAAGAACATCGATGCCGATATGTCCGAAGAACCGCGAAAGCCCTTCGATTATTTCGACAAGGGCATCATGGCAATGATTGGGCGCAGCGCTGCGGTGGCCGAGGTCGGCCCACATCGCCACGAGCTGCAGGGGCCCATCGCTTTCACGGCATGGCTTGGCGTGCACGTGGCGCTTTTGTCCACCATGCGGGCTAAGATGGAAGCGTTTGTCGAGTGGGCGTGGGACTATTTCAGTGAAGTCAAAGGCGATCAGGTGCTCGACCGCTTCAGTCAGGAAAGCATAGACTGGAACGCCGACGACAATTCTGCCACCGCCAAGGCATGAACTGCGGGCTATCGACTCCTGATCAGGACTACAGCTGAAAATGCAATCCGTTGCTCAAGCCGTGCTGCTGTCCTGGTCAGTTCCTCCAGCGGCGACATTCGCGCTGGTCGTAACCGGCGTCGTGTATCTGCGAGGATGGGTGCTGATGCGGCACGCCGGCGTGCCCTTCATTCCGCCCTGGCGCGCCGTAAGTTTCCTGCTCGGTTTGCTCTCACTTTGGATCGCACTGGCGTCCCCTTTCGATACCTTCTCCAGCCTGGTCCTCACTGCGCACATGCTGCAGCACATGATGCTGATGATGCTTGCGCCACCGCTAATCCTGCTGGGCGCTCCGCTAGTCCCACTGGTGCGTGGATTGCCCGTATTCGCGGCTCGGGAGTTCGCCGGACCCTTCGTGAACTGGCGTGTCGCGACCCGCACTGGGAACGCTCTGACACAACCTGCCATGGCGCTGCTGCTAATGGGTGTGGTCATGTTCGCCTGGCATACACCGAGGCTCTACGAACTGGCGCTGGCATCGAGTTCATGGCACGAGTTCGAGCATGCCTGCTTCTTCCTGGTAGCGCTGGTCTTCTGGTGGCCTGTCATTCAGCCTTGGCCGAGCCGCGCCACCCGTCCGCGCTGGGTTGTCATTCCGTATCTGCTGATCGGAGACGTGCAGAATACGGCTCTGTCGGCGATTCTGATTTTCGCCGATCGCGTGCTCTATCCCTCCTACGCCACAGTACCGCGACTCTTCGGTTTGTCCGCAGCTCATGATCAGGCGGCCGCCGGCGCGATCATGTGGGTCGTGGGATCGCTAGCTTTCCTGATTCCCGCCGTTATCGTTGCCATGGAATGTTTGCAGAGCAAACGGCAGCCGGCGGAAGTTCGCGCTGTCCCCAAGCAGGAGACCTTTTTTCTCGACCGGATCGCCGCCCTTTGCCGACGGATATTGCCTGCCGGACTCCTGCGGCGGCGCATGAGTAGCCGCAGCATTGAGGCACTTTCGTTCGTGCTTCTATTTGCCGTTAGCGGCTTGTGTCTTGCGTACGTGGTATCCGCTTCTTCCGGTAATGACGATAACCAGGTCCTCCGTTTGCACGAACAATCCGGAGCATTTGTAGCCTCGGTATTTGCGCCTCCGGGAAACCTCGAAGCTGGCCCAACCGCCTTCAGCGTTCTGATCCAGGACCGCAATTCGCAGGAAGTGGTGCAGGATGCGACGGTTGATCTTCGTGCCAAATCAGCTGGCGATTCGCAAGCAGCAACGGTTCGCGCTTCAACCGAAGATTCCGAGAACAAGCTTCTACAATCTGCATCCCTGAATTTGGCGGCCGAGGGCGAGTGGACACTGCACATCGCAGTCGGACGCGGCGCAGAGCAAGCTAATTTTTCGGTGCCAATTCGCGTGGTAAAACCCGATGCTGGAATTTCGTGGCCGTGGCCTTACCTGGTGCTGTTAGCGTTCTCGGCGGTATTGCTGATTAGTTATGCGCGGAGGCATCGCGCACGCGGCTGGTTCCCTTCGCGGCCTGTAGCCAAGGAACGCAGCGCGGCAAATTACTCATAAAGCCTCTCAGCTCGTAGTCCCGCGAAATCAAATTCTCCGATTATTTAACCATCTCTTGACAGTTTAGTGACAACCTTCTGACAACTGCTTCACCACCGGATGTTACCTTTCCGGCGGATAACCCTTCGACTATTGGCGGGGTCGCGGACGATCAGTTGACAGGAGGAAAGACATGCGGGACACGACATTGAACCGGGCTTCGTTATTGATCTTTTCCATCGTGCTCATTGCTTCTCAGCAGGCAGCTGCTCAGGCTGGCCAACTCGATCCCACGTTTGGTATTGGGGGCATTGTGACGACGGATTTCGGCGATCAAAACCTATCCAGCAATATGGCCACTGCGAACGCGGTCGTCATTCAGCCCGACGGAAAAATCGTCGTCAGCGGCGGCATCCCTAGCGGCAGCGGTTTCCCAGTGCCGGCGGTCGTCCGCTACAACACCAACGGCAGCCTGGACACCACCTTTGGAACCTCTGGCATAGCGTCAATCCCCAGCATAGAGGACGTCCCGCTTACGGGCCTCGCCTTGCAGAGCGACGGCGGTATCGTAGCCAGCGGCGTCAATATCGTCGTGCGCTTCCTTTCCACCGGAGTTCTTGACTCCACCTTTGGAACCGGCGGAATTGTGTCGCTAGGCAATGACTTTATTGGCGAACCGGAAAGCGGCGTAGCTATCCAATCGGACGGAAAGATCCTGGTCGCCAACCGTGACCTGGTGCGCTTCCTCTCCAACGGCCAGTTTGACACCAGCTTTGGGAGCAGTGGCACGGCACGCTTTGCCGGTTATCCGGCCACAGGGCTGGCTCTCCTCGCTAGTGGAAAAATCCTGATTACGGGGTCCGCGATATCGAGCGGCTTCATCTCCCAATATGACTCAAATGGCAGTCTGGACACGATGTTCGGAATTGCTGGTCAATTATCTACGCCCGGAACTGCAATCGCTCTGGTGGCTCTCACTAGCGGAGAGTTTCTGTCAGACGGCACCCAAACCAACAACTCTGTCCTGCCGCTTGGAGGCATCGAGCCTTCGAGCTTTGTGATATCCCGCTATCTGGGCGCGGGAGTCACCGACGCAAGTTTCGGCACGAATGGCGGTACTGTGACTTCCGTTACGAACTACACAACCGTCGCAACCTCTGGTTTAGGTGTCGACCCGAGCGGCAACATCGTAACTTTGGCTACTGCCACCCGCTACCCGCTGACGGCATTCGCTTTAGCTCGCTATACGTCCACTGGCCAGTTGGACACTACATTCGGCATTAACGGCACCGTCGTCACCACCTTCGGACTGGGGATCAATGGCCCGTCGGTCAGCGCTAATGGCCTGACCATCCAGCCGGACGGCAAGATCGTTGCGGTGGGGAGTTACGTGATGAGCATACCCCGCAGTGGTTACGACACCGCGTTTAAGGTACTCCGCTACCTCGGCCAATAGCACACGTGCTGGCAGGAACTTTCGGCGGTTCCTGCCAGCGCGCCGATAAACAGGCAAGAATTCCGACAATTCAGGTGGGGTCACTCCCCTGATTCCGTTCTGCTTTCGTTACTTGTTCGCGCTTTTCCCCACCCTATAATCAAAGTGCTCTGGACGAAAAAGCCTCCGCCGCACCGCGTCTCACGCTCGCTGCGCAGTCGGGGTCCTCTGCCGTTGAAGCCTGCCCCTGAGCCTGGGCGAAGCTGGCTTAGCGGCGTGGAGCAGCAGCTGCGCTGGCGGGGTGTTCGCGAGCTTGCACGCATGGCGATTCCCTTCTCCGGCAGCAACGGCGGAAGTCGGTTTCCGCGCTTTTCCTCACCCTTTCCCAAACTCAGGGTAGGCCAGCTTTGCCTTGGGAAAACGAATCTCGCTCCCTTGCTTGCGACGGCCGCTTTACTCTTTTTCGTCACTCTCAATGTCAATGCCAGTTCTGCCAGCTTCGCCGCCCGCAAGCAAGAGGCGCGCGAGCAGTTCGATAAAGCGGAGCAAATGCGGGAGGCGCTCGAAGGGCTTCCGGCCGATCAGCGCACCCGCAAGGATTACCAGCACGTGGCCGACGCCTACCGCAAGGTGTATTACGTCGCGCCCATGTCCAGCAAAGCTGACGCCAGCGTGGTGGCTGTGGCAGAGATCCTCGCCGAGATGGGCCGGCAGTTCCAGCCGGGCGAAAAGGACCTGCGCGCGGCAATCACCGAATACGAGTTCCTGCGGCGCGAGTATCCCGGCAGCAAGTACCGCTTCCAGGCTCTGTTCACCATAGGCCAGATCTATAAGGAGGATTTAGGCGACGACGACGCGGCGCGCCAGACCTTCGAGGATTTCCTCAAGCACTACCCGCGCAACTCGCTGGCGCCGCAAGCCAAGCAGGCGTTGGCCGAACTGAATCAGCCTCCACCTGCCAAGAAGCTGGTCGAGGAGGCGCGCGCGCCCGAGAAAGTCTCAGGCTCGGCAGCCGACAGCACCGTCTCATCTACGAGCAAGAAGAACTCCGACTCCACCGATGCCGCTGCTGTCGAGGCGTCAGTTGTGGAGACGCCAAAAAAGAAGCCCAATCTTATCCTGGTGACCGGAATTCGCCACTGGTCGACGCCGGATTACACCCGCGTCGCCATCGACATCGACGATGAGGTCAAGTATGAAGCCGGACGCGTACCGAATCCCGATCGCATCTTCTTCGACTTGTCGAATAGCAGACTGGCTTCCGTGTTGGTGGGCAAGAGCTTCGATGTGCAAGATGGGTTCCTCAAGAAGATTCGCGTGGCGCAGTACCAGCCGGACTCGACCCGCGTGGTGTTGGAAGTTGCGGACGTTTCCGACTACTCCGCCTTTCTGCTACCGAATCCTTATCGCCTGATCATCGATATCCACGGCCGCTCGCCGCAACCACAGACCTTGATCGCGAAAGCGAATGCTTCCGAGAATGCGAAAAATGATGACGCAACAGTAACCACTGTCGAAAAAGAGAAGTCGTATCGCTCTGTCGAAAAGGCCAATGAATCCGCAAGTGCCGGAGGCCAGACACCAGCCGCTTTACTTGCGAGAAAACCGGCCAGTTCGAGCGATAGCGCTCCCAATATAAAGAAGGTACCCGCGTCTGCCGAAAGCGGCGCCACACCAGGTCAATCCGTCCGCTCCGCCTCTTCGACTACAACTTCCGCTAAGGCTGTTCCTCGCAAGATCGTGGTTGACGATAACGACGACTCGCCGACCGCGACCGCCGCTGAGGACAAACCGTCCGCCCCGATTGCCAAGGCAAAGACCAACGACCCGCTTTTTGCCGGTCCCAAGGACAGCAGCGGTCCGGAGCTGAAGGCGACCAGCGAGCCTACAACCGCTCCCACTGCCGTGGCCGTCGCGCCGCGCGCCAAAGGTTCGAAGAAAACCACAAAGACTGCAACCACGAACACCCCTGCGGCTCACGAAGCTGAGCCTACGTCGTTTGGTGATCGCAGCCTGACCCGCACTTTGGGGCTAAAGTTGGGACGAATTGTGATTGATGCCGGCCATGGCGGGCACGACACGGGCACGATTGGTCCTGACGGCCTGATGGAAAAAGATCTGGTGCTCGATGTCGCTCTGCGGCTGGGACGGTTGCTGGAGACCCGGCTCGGTGCCGACGTTATCTACACCCGCGACGACGACACCTTCATTCCCCTCGAGACACGAACCGCCATCGCTAATGAGCATCAGGCTGATCTCTTCATCTCCATTCACGCGAACTCCAGCAGCGATCCCTCGGCCCGCGGCGTCGAGACCTATTACCTGAACTTCACCTCCGATCCCGCCGCGCTGGAAGTTGCCGCTCGCGAGAACGCCGTCTCGCAGAAGTCGATCTTCGAATTGCAAGACCTGGTGAAGAAGATCACGCTCAAGGACAAAATCGATGAATCGCGAGAGCTGGCGACCGACGTTGATCAATCGCTCTACGCTGGTCTGGCGACGCGCCACTCCACCCTGCGCGACCGTGGCGTTAAGAAGGCGCCGTTCGTGGTGCTGATCGGCGCCAACATGCCTAGCATCCTGACGGAGATTTCCTTCGTCTCCAATCCCACCGACGAGGCAAAGCTGGAGACGCCGGAGTACCGCGAAAAGATTGCCGAGTCGCTCTATAAGGGTATCGCCAAGTACGCCGGCGGCCTGAGCGGCGTCAAGGTCGCGAGTAAGTTCAATAAGGAAGCCAGCCAGTGAAAGCTGTGAGCCACGAGCCTGGAAACTTTGCTCCTCCCGCAGTAGTCTAATTACTAAAGGATTTTCGTTTGTATAGCTCCCGCTCAAAGCGTTTCTTGATTGCGGCGGTTGCGTGCCTGTGGTTGTCCGCTGCCGCGTTCGCCGCCGATAACGTGGCATTCCTGCCCAAATCGTTTGCCGGCTGGACCCAGACCGGCAAGCCCCAAATCACAGCTGATCTGGCGCAAGCCGACAGCGCTTACCCCGCAGTGTTGAAGGAATATGGCTTCGCTGACTCCGAGACTGCTACCTACACTCGCGACGATGGGCGTAAGCTCACCATCAAGGCGGCCCAGTTCAACGATGCGACCGGCGCTTATGGTGCTTTCACTTTTTATCGCCAACCGGACATGAAGACGGAGGAGATTGGAACCAAGGCCGCGTCGGCCAACAACCGCATCCTGTTCTTCCGCAGTAATGTCCTGGTGGATGCAAACTTCGATCGACTCAGCGAGATGTCCGCAGCCGAGCTGCGCGAGCTGGCGAGCATGCTGCCTTCGGCAAAGGGATCGGCGGATAACCTGCCTACGTTGCCCGAGTACTTGCCGAAGAAAGACGCAGTCGAGAATTCCGCTAAGTATGTTCTCGGGCCGCAGGCGCTACTCGCCGCCAAATCGCCGCTGACAGCAGAGCAGGTCGACTTCAGCAAGGAGCCTGAGGTGATGACGCAAGACTACTCGTCGAAGGACGGACAGCTGACGCTGACCCTGGTCGAATATCCGACTCCGCAGATCGCCGGAGAACGTTTGCGCGCGTTGCAAAGCGCGGAGAAGACGAACGCCAATTCCTTTCTCGCAAGACGCACGGGACCAATCCTCGATGTGGTGACCGGCGCCGTCGGCAGCAGTGAAGCACAGAGGCTGTTGCACTCAGTGAACTACGAAGCCGAGGTTACGTGGGATGAAGCGACGAGCGTCCTGCCGCGCAACAACATTGGGAATCTCATCGTCGGAATATTCGCGCTCGTCGGAATCATTCTTCTGATCTCGATCATTTTCGGAGTTTTTTTCGGTGGCATTCGCATCCTGGCGAAGCGATTCTTCCCCGATAGGGTTTTTGATCGACCGGAGAATGTGGAGATCATCCAACTACACCTGGAGGAGCCGGCGAAGCGGTAACCTTTTTATTTTCAGTAGCTTATTGCGATTTGCCCCGAACCGGGCAAAAGAGGGTGATTTCCCGACGATTTCCAAAATGTGATGTAAGTTACTGAAAACACAGTAATTTAAGTCCTAAAATTTGCTTGACACGCCCTTGGCCGAACCCTAGTATTTGATCCAGAAAGTTTTGACGGTCTAGCCTCCGTTGGAACTATTCTCCCTTGAAGAGAAGGCCGCCCAGTTGCCGGGTGGCCTTTTCGTTTGCGCATTAGCTGTGCGAAAGTCGTCACCGTTGTGGAAATCGAGAGCGGTTTTCACCACAGAGACTAGAGTGCGCTGAGAATTTCAGTTTTGTTGCCTCTGTGCTCTCAGTGTCCTCCTTGCTGAATAGGATCTTTCGCGTTGCGTCACGGTTCCGCACTTAATCCATAAAGTTTAATCGCGTTGTCCCTCATCACCTTGCGCGCGATCTCGCTAGCCTGCGCGCGCGTGATCTCTCCATCTTCCATCATCCCGGTGAGTGCGATGGCGAGCGCTGTCCTTCCCGCCGTCTCGGTCTGATATCCAGTTTCTTCCCAATTCACTTGCGGCTCGAAAGGATACAGATCTGTGCCGAACAAAACTTTGTCAGGATAAAACTCCAGCATGAAGCGAATGCTGGCGGCGATGTGGCGCGGCGAGGTCATCCAGGTTTGCTCAGAGAAGTCGGCGTAGACGTTGGGTTTGGAAAGCAGAAAGGGCACGAACTGCTCGAAGCCGCCGGAGCCGCCGTGCAGCATCACGAAGTTCGTCTTGCGCAGCGTGGGATCGTTGAAGACCGAATCCAGCAACAGCGGGTTGGCGCCTTCCGTCTCGAAATAACCGCCGCATCCGCCCCCAGTGTGGAAGTGCACCGCCATACCCAGCCGTCCCGCCTCGCGAGCGGTGTAGCGGAACAGATAATCCTGCAACGTCTTGTATTCAACGTCGTTGGGTACGCCGCCGGTGATGTAGTGCGCATAAATCGCGACTGCGGCCGATTCGATCGCCGGCTCAAAATCCAGCGACCGCAGATAAGCTGCCTCGAACTTGATGGCCACCGCGCCATGTTTCTTCTGCAGCTCCAGCAACGGCGTGATCACCGTCGCCGTGTACTGCGACAGTGTCGGCGGTAACCCCGTCAGGTTAAGCTGCTTGAGATAGCGATTGCGCAACTGCTCCTCGAGGCCGAAGAAGATCTTGCGGTCCGGCGTCTGCCCGGCCAGCGAGGAATTGTTCAGCGGGAACAGAAGAATGTCATCGAACGCAACCCAGCGAAAGCGAGGCGGCCGCAGTCCGGGCCCGAGCGCGATGCGATTCGCCAGCTCGGTCTCGATCCCGAGTTGATCGAGCACCCAGTTCGGATAGTTATCGCCTTCCCGCTGCTTCACCGCCTCTTTCGCGGCGATGAGCTCTTTCACGTGTTCGGGCTTGAAGTCGTCGTACTTGTAGCCGAACATCGTCTGCCACGCCTTGATGTAAACCGGATTACCCTCGCGGAACATCCAGCCGGCTTCGGTCGGCTCCAGAGGGTCACACGGCAGCGCGTCGAAGTCGGTGTCCTTCTCGCCGTGGGGACCGTTCAGCGCCGGCGGATGGGCGTGATTATCGATAGCTTTGATCTTATTAATCTCGCTCATCAGACTGGCATCTGGCTGTAGCTGCTGCGCGAAAATTGCCAAGGTGGCGATCAGGACAAAGGCGAGTGTCTTCAGGAGATTGTGTCCGGGCAGCATGATGTTACATCTGATATACATGGCGTCCGCTAGCGACGCTAGGGAGACCGAGGCAGTCTATCGCGCTCGCGAGCCTCTCACAACTGCAAACACATGTCAGGATCAATGAAGAGCGAGCTTCGGACCTCGGTTCCGAACCCCAACGGTTTTACGCGACTTCGCGACGCCAAATCCGACGTGACCACCGATCCGTCCAAGATAGGGAAGAAAACCGAAATCTTCAAGGCGCTGCCGGAGATCTGGCAGCTGATCCGGCCGCGTCGCGCGCTGCTGGGGCTCGGTCTGGGCCTGATGGTCATCAACCGCGTCTCCGGCCTGGTGCTGCCGGCATCGACCAAGTATCTGGTTGACGATGTCATCACTAAGCGGCACTTCAAGCTGCTCTATCCGCTGGTCGGAGTGGTGCTGCTTGCGACGCTCATTCAAGGCCTGACTTCATATGCGCTGACACAAACCCTTTCCAAAGCGGCCCAGAAGCTGATTGCCGAATTGCGTCGCCGGGTGCAGGAGCATGTCGGCCGCCTGTCGGTCGCTTACTACGACGCCAATAAAACCGGGATGCTGGTCTCGCGCATCATGAGCGACGTGGAGGGCGTCCGCAATCTCATCGGTACTGGCTTAGTCGACTTTGCCGGCGGCCTGTTGACGGCGGTGATCGCCTTCGCCGTCCTCATCCATATCAGCCCCGTGATGACCGGCATCGCCTTCAGCTTTTTTGTGGTTTTCGGCTTAGGGCTGCGCAAGGCATTCCGCATCATTCGTCCCATCTTCCGCGAACGAGCCAAGATCAACGCCGAAGTGACCGGCCGGCTGACGGAATCGCTCGGCGGCGTACGCGTGGTCAAGGGCTACCACGCCGAAGCCCGCGAGCACGAGGTCTTCAGCTCAGGCGTGGAGCGGTTGCTGCAGAATGTTTTCAAGACGTTGACTGCGACGTCGGTCATGAGCCTCTCGTCATCTACCATGATGGGCATCATTGGCGCCATCGTGATGTTCATGGGGACGCGTCAGATTCTCGCCGGAAAACTCACGCTCGGCGGATTCTTCACCTACACGATGTTCCTAGGATATCTCGCCGCGCCGCTCTTTCAGGTGGTGGGCATAGGCACGCAGATCACCGAAGCGATTGCCGGCCTGGAGCGCACCCGCGAAGTGCTGGATGAGACGCCAGAGAACGAAGATCCTGATCGCACTGTGAGCCTCGGCGAAATTCGCGGCGACCTCGCATTCCAGGACGTCAGCTTCGCGTACGAGCAGCAAAAAACCGTGCTGCACGACATTTCTTTTCACGCATGGCCGGGAACCGTCACTGCACTGGTGGGATCTTCGGGCTCCGGCAAGTCGACGATCATCGGATTGATTGCCGCATTCCACAAGCCTAACGAAGGCAAAGTTCTGGTCGATGGCGTTGACCTGGCCACGGTGCGGCTGGAGTCGTATCGAACGCAATTGGGTATGGTCTTGCAGGATTCGTTTCTCTTCGATGGCACGATTCGCGAGAACGTCGCGTTCTCCAAGCCCGACGCCAGCGAAGAAGAAATCCTTCGCGCCTGCGCCATCGCTCGCGTCGACGAATTCGCCGAAAACTACGAGCTGAAGTACGACACGATTATCGGTGAGCGCGGAGTGAAATTATCCGGGGGCCAGCGGCAGCGGGTGTCGATTGCGCGCGCCATACTTGCCAATCCGCGCATCCTGATTCTCGATGAAGCGACCTCAAGCCTCGATTCCGAATCCGAAGCCATGATCCAGCAGGGGCTCTCTTACCTGATGCAGGGACGAACGACATTCGTCATCGCGCACCGGCTGTCGACTATTCGCCGCGCCGACCAGATCCTCGTTGTCGAAGCCGGACGCATTGTGGAGCGCGGTACTCATCAGTCGCTCTTCGAACTCGGCGGCCGCTATTTCGAGCTCTACACTAAGCAGCATGGCATCGAGCAGAATCTTTTCCTTGCCCCGGGCGAAGGCGATACGGTAGAAGAAGCCGAATCAGTCGAGCCGAATCTCGCCGCGGCCGATCCCGATCCTACCGCGCTATTGCGGTAGCAAAGAATGATCGTCTGGTGGTCAGTGGCGAGAAAAAAGAGGCTGCCCCGAAATGAAAAGCCCCTTCTAGTGAGAGTCCTCTTTGTCCATGTAGCTAAGCGACGTCCACGGCACACCTGTGAGCAATGGGCCATCGCCCGTAACCGTCTGCAGATCGACCGTCTTAAGATCGGGCTGAACCACCACTACGGTAAAGACGCCATCCTGGCGCTGCGTGGTTACGCGGTCGTGCTTCCTGGGTACGCGCACATCCTCGTCTGCCATTCCGTCAAGTTTACGCCGCCGGGTGAGCAATGCAGGAGTCGACAGATCTGACTTCATCACAACGATACTGCCGACGATTTGAGCGCTGATGGCGAAGATAGTATCCTGCAATGACTTACATATTCCATGCCTATGGAGGTGCGTACATTGCGCCGTGCTGTGCCCGGGCTGAGCTTGTCAGTCATTCTCGCCGTATTCCTGCTTGTCGTAGTTGTCCAACCACTCTGGGCACACGCCATTCTGATGGCATCGAAGCCCACCTCCAACGCGACTGTTAAGGGGTCCGATCTGCCGATCTGGTTGCGGTTCAATGTTCGGGTTGACGGCACCCGCTCGCGCCTGCACTTGATCGGTCCCGACGGCGCCGAAATTTCTGTCGCGCCTCCCAAACAAACGGCGCCCGATATCCTCGAGTCGCATGCCAGTGGATTGAAGCCGGGAAGCTACAAGCTGCTGTGGCAGGTGCTCGCCTCCGACGGTCACCTCAGCCGCGGCGAGGTCGACTTCACGGTGAACTGAGTCCTCATGGTACTCAAGCTGGTCGACATCTTTGGATACCTCTCGGTGGTGTTGCGCGCCGGAACCCTGGTTGGGCAGTCGCTTCTGCTGGGCGGAGCGTTGTTCATGTTCTGGATTGCGCGTCCCTCGCCCGAAATGTCACCGGCCGGCACCGATCGCATACGATCATTGTCGCTGCGAATGTTTCAGATCGCCGCGATCTCGCTGGTGATTGTGCAGGCGCTTTATCTTTACGTCAACTCTGCTGTTCTCATGGCTACGGCCGAAATCGGATTGCGCGAAGTTGCCGGGGCCAACTTCTTCCTTGCCGGAACCGTGATGCTGTTTGGTTCATTAATCGCAGCCGTCGCTGCGAAGTCAGACAGCAAATACGCCCCGTATTTTATGGGCTTGCTGGTGCTGATCGTGCTAGGCGCATCGGTCATGACGAATCATGCCGCCGCTCGTATGGATCACCGTGTGCCGCTGGTTATCGTGACCACCCTGCACGAGGCGTCGACCGGATTCTGGATTGGGGGCTTGCCGTTCTTGCTGATCGCGTTGCACGTGGCGGGTGGCGAGGCCACCAGGTGGCAGGTGACGCAGCGGTTCTCGCGCCTGGCGTTGGTCAGCGTCATCGTACTGGCGTCGAGCGGGCTTTGCATGAGCCTGGCTTACGTCGGTTCCATACGCTCGCTCATCGGCACTTCATATGGCCTGATGCTGATGGCCAAGGCGGTGATGCTGCTGGCTATGTTGGCGCTCGGCGGCATCAACTTCCTGATGCTTCGCAAGTACGACCCCGGCAGTGTCGTGCCTCGGCTGCGCCGCCTGGTCGAAGCCGAAGTGGGCATCGGCATCACGGTTGTGCTGGCAGCCGCTTCCATGACGTCCCAGCCGCCGGCGGTTGATCTGGTCAATGACACGGTCGAGCCTTCACACGTCATCGCTCGCATGAAACCGGAATGGCCGCGCCTGCGCAGCCCCGAAGCTGCTGCTCTCTCCACTCGTCATCCGGGACAGGCGATTTCGCCCGCCGACCCCTCGCGCAAAATCATTGCCTACAGCAGTGAGGGATCGCCGCTCTCGGTCCGCATTTTGAATGACATGAAGTGGTCCGAGTACAACCATCACTGGCTTGGATTGATCGTGGTTGCCATGGGTATTTTGGCGGTAGTGGCGCGAACCGGTCACGCTAAATGGGCCGAGAACTGGCCCCTGTTGATGATTGGCATTGCCATATTCATTTTCTTGCGAGGCGATCCCGAGTGCTGGCCGCTAGGGCCAAAAAGCTTCTGGTCCACATTTGCCGATCCGGAGATTTTCCAGCACCGCGCTGCCGCCCTGCTATGCATCGCATTCGCGATTTTCGAGCTGCGCGTGCGCCGCAATCCTGCAAACAACGGCATTCTGCCTCTGATTTTTCCTCTCCTATGTGCGGTCGGGGCAGCGCTGCTGTTAACCCACTCCCACGGATCCAGCAATCTCAAGGAAGAAACCTTAGCCGAACTGAGCCACACACCGATGGCGGTACTCGGCGTGATTGCGGGCTGGTCGCGCTGGCTGGAACTTCGTCTGCCGCCCGAGGACCGAACCATTCCATCGTGGATCTGGCCGGTGTGCTTCGTGTTGATCGGAGCCGGACTGCTGAACTATCGCGAGATCTGACTGTCGCAATTTCTCCCTGATCCAAAATTCCTTTGTTCTAGCCACTCCAACCGCCCGGCTTGCCCGCGGTGGAGGATCGTAATATAGGAACGCAGAAGTGTTTGCGCACCATCGGCGATTGGCGCTGCGAGGTCACGACCGAAGCTGCAGATTCCAGCAGCGCGGCCGATGAGCCGCTTGCCGGTGTCCGGTTACCGGGCGGGTACCCCCTCAGCTTGCGGCTTGCGTCAATAGGCCGCCAATTCTACAATTGCACTATTCTGGTGCTTTTCCGCTTGACCTCAATCTCCTCCGTCCAACAGCATGACCGGCGAGAATCGCTGAATTGCCGCAATGCGGGTGCAACATGCTGGGTTATTCACAGCTAGGGCACAATATGTTGCGTTTTGCATCTTGACCCCTCCCTTCTCCCAGAAGTAGAGTTGGGTTGTTAGGAACCAGAATTTGTGCCGGCGTTCCCGGGGTCACAACGTGTCAACGTGCCGCTTTGCATTCGAACGGATATAGCAGGCATTTTGTGCATCGCTTGCCTTTAAGGAGTACGAGTTGCTGAAACTAAAGAAGCTGCAAATCCTCGGGTTCAAGTCGTTCTGCGACCGCACCGACCTTCGCTTCCAGGGCGACGGCATTGCTGCCATCGTAGGCCCAAACGGTTGCGGAAAGTCGAACATCTCCGATGCCATCTCGTGGGTGCTCGGCGAGCAATCGGCGCGACTGCTGCGCGGCGTCTACATGCAGGACGTGATCTTCGCCGGCACGCGCGAGCGCAAGCCAACGGGCATGGCCGAGGTATCCCTCACTCTTGTTGATCCCGAAGTCTACGGCGACGTCGCTGAGCCCGAGATCGATATTCAGGACGACATGGCCAATTCTGATTCCAATGGCGATTGGGATGAATCGGCCTTTCGCGCCGCTCGCGCCGCCGATGTCGAAAGCTATTCCGAAGAGGTGCGGCCGGGCCAGACGGATGAGGAAGCACCGACGACTGATACTAGTGACGGACAGCAGATCCCTCGCTCCGCTCGTGATGACAATTTCGTAACTCCGAATGACAACTTCGTAACTCCGGCGGCATCGGACGGGTCAGGTGGTGACGGCTCCGGTAGTGACGGGTGCCCCACCCTTCCGGCTTCAGCCGGAGCGTGGGAGAAGAAAGACGTCGTCCTCAAGATCCGCCGCCGCAAATTCAAGCGCACCTTTAAGGCTGGCGAGATCCAGATCACCCGCCGTCTCTTCCGTTCTGGCGAAAGCGAATATCTGCTGAACGGCAAGCTCTGCCGGCTACGCGATATACAAGACATCTTCATGGGTACCGGTCTCGGCCCCGAGTCCTATGCCATCATCGAGCAGGGGCGCATCGGGCAGATTCTGAGCAGCAAGCCCACGGATCGCCGCGCCATCATCGAGGAAGCCGCCGGCATCACGAAGTACAAAGCCCGCAAACGGCTTGCGGAAGCGCGTCTGGAGGACGCCAAGCTCAACCTCTCGCGCATCAATGACATCTTCGACGAAGTGACGCGCCAGATGAATTCCCTGAAGCGCCAGGCTTCCAAGGCCGAGCGCTACGCCAGGCTGCGCGATGAGATGCGCGCCAAGCTGCGCATCGTGCTCGCCAGCAAGTTCGCGCAACTTGATGCGGAAGCGTCCTTGCTGGAGCAACAGCTCACGGAAATTGCAAACCAGATTCACGCGCAGGGCGAAGCGGTGCAGCAGATGGAATCCGAGCACGGCGAGCGCACCCAGCGCGGTTATGCCATCGAGCGCGAATCTCAGGACAATCGAGAGAAGCTAAACTCGCTTGCGCTGGATCTCGATCGCGCCGCGGCTCGCCGCCGCACGAATGAAGAGCGCTGCGCCGAACTCGACGCCCGCTCCGCCGCAGCACAGGCCGAAATCGCCAATACGCAAGAACGTTCCACACGTTTGCAGCAGGAATTGGAAACGGATCGCGCTACCCTCGAATCAGCCAATTCTGATGTGGCCCATGCCCAGCAGGACCTGCAGCAGCGGCAGCAGGAAGCGGCAGCAGCGGCGGCATCGCTGATCGAAGTTGAGCGCCAACAGGAGCAACGACGCGACGCCATTCTCCAAGCCGTCTCTACCGCTTCTGCAGTCCGCAATCGTATCACCCAAGCGGAAGAACGCATGGCTGCGCTCGATCGTGAAGCGCACCGTCTGGAGGATGAAACCGGCGCGACCCATCAGCAACTGGAAACTTTTGGCGGACAGCGTGGGCAGCTGGGGCTGGAGTTTGAAACCGCTTCGCAGCGCGTCAATGCGCTGATCATGCAGATCGTCGAGACCCGCGAACAGCTTGATGCCACGCGCACTGCGGAAAGCGAAGCTAAGTGCCAGCTCGATTCCATGCGCGGCGAGTATGCCTCGCTGATGGGCAAGAGAAGCTCGCTCGAGGGCGCCATCACCGAGCACGGCTATGCGACCGAATCCGTACGAAAGCTCTTCACTTCTGGCGCGCTGCAGGGCGGACGCGCACCGGCCGGCGTGCTGGCCGACTTCCTGGAAGTCGAGGACCGCTACGAACACGTGGTTGATGATTTCCTGCGCGACGAACTGAACTTTATCGTGGTGAAGTCGTGGGATGCCGCCGACGAAGGTCTGCGCCTGCTGCGCACCGATGTTGATGGCCGCGCCACCTTCCTCGTCCATCCCGAAGATTCACAGGCGAAGTTTTCCTTTGACTTCAACGAGACGACGCATCATGTCTCACACGCCGACAGCGTGGTTCCACTCAAGAACTGCATTCGCGTGCTGAATGGTTTCGGCAAGTCTCTGGAAGTCATCCTGCCGAAGCTGGGCAACGGCTACATCGTGCCCGATCCCGAGGTCGGACGCTCGCTCGCGCTGGAAAATCCTGACGCATTCTTCCTGTCGCAATCGGGTGAGTGCTTCCACAACGTCACCGTCACCGGCGGCAAGCAGCGCAGCCAGGGACCGCTTTCCATGAAGCGCGAGCTGCGCGAAGTGCTCCTGCAGATGACCGGGTTGGAGCGTGCCATCGGCGAGAAGGAAACGCACATTACCGCACTCGGTCGCGTCATCACGGATCTCACCAGCTTGCTGCAGCGCCTCGAAGACGAGAAGCGCGAGTCCGAGCGTCAGGCTATGACGTCCGAGCACACTCTTCGTCAGCTCGAAAGCGAGATGACGCGGCTGCGCGAGCGGCTTTCGACCTACGAGCGCGAACTGCAGCGCGTTGGCGAAGAACATCGCGAGCGCGAGAACTTCATTACCGCGCAGCTCGGCGAACTATTCGAGTATGAAGAAAAGCAACGCGCGCTCGAAGCCGAGATGCAGGCCGCGCAGAGCAGCCTGGAATCGCTGCGGCAACAGCGCGATGACTCTGCACAGCTCGCCAGCGAGGTTCGCGCCAATGTCGCGACTCTCGAAGAGCGCCGTCGCGGAGCCGTGCTCGCGGTACAGCGTATCGAGGCGATGCTGTCGGAAGTTTCGGCGCATCTCGCCAAATTGAAGTCGCAGCTTGACGCGGCTGTCGCTGAGAAACAGCAGCGGCAAACGGAAAACCTTCATCTCACGGAACAAGTCGCCGCCTGGATCGCAGAGCGCGAGGTCGCACTGCAGCGCGATCGCGAGTTGCAGGAGGAGTTGCAGGCGGTTCGGGTGCGCATCGTCGAATTGGAAGACACGCTCAAATCGGCGCGCGAGACCCTCGATGCTGCTCGCGATCGCCGCGGCGAGCTTTCCGCTGCGCAGGCCCGCGTCCAATCCGACGTTCAGCACATGGCGGAAAGCTGCGTTCAGGACTTAAATCAGCAGCGCGATGAGTTAATGTCGGACCAATCGCTGCCCCGCCTGGCAGGCGATGAGCTGATCAACGAAGACAACGCCTATCGCGAGATGCGTACGCGCCTGGAAAACATGGGCCCGGTAAACATGATGGCTCTGGAGGAATACAAAGAAACAGCCGAGCGTCACCAATTCCTTGAGACGCAGCGCCAGGACCTGCTGCAGTCGATCGAGAATACACAGAACACGATCAAAGAAATCGATGTCATCTCGCGGCAGAAATTCGAAGAGGCGTTCAACATCATCAACGAAAACTTCGGCCGCACCTTCAGCAAGCTCTTCGGCGGCGGTCAGGCGCTCATGCGGCTCACCGACCAGGAAAACTCGATGGAGAGCGGCATCGATGTGGTCGTCTCCCCTCCGGGCAAGAAGCTGCAAAATGTGTTGCTGCTCTCCGGCGGGGAAAAAGCGCTGACGGCGCTAGCCCTGCTGGTCGGCATCTTCCAGTATCAGCCCAGCCCGTTCTGCATCCTCGACGAGGTCGACGCACCGCTCGACGAAACTAACGTCGGCCGCTTCCTTGAGCTGGTGCGCGAGATGAGCACACAGACGCAGTTCATCCTCATCACCCACAGCAAGAAGACGATGAACATGGCGCCCGTTCTCTACGGCGTGACCATGCAGGAGCCGGGTGTCTCGAAGCTGGTGTCGGTGCGGTTCAATGAAGAGCGGTCAACGGCCGCCGCCATGGCGTAGTTCAACCAAGCTACCCGTGGCCCCTTCGAAAGGCGACGATCACCCGAACAACTTCATCAACCCCATCGCCGGCAAATCGGCCACCAGGAATTTTCTTCCGCTAAGCGCCTCGGCTGCGCCGTAACCGCTGCGCACTGCGCCTTCCATCGTCGCCGGCCATCCCGTTGCCGTCCAATCGCCCGCTAAGAACAAACGCGGCCACGGACTCCGATGCGACGGCCGAAACTCATCGGTTCCGGGCGCCGGCGAAAACGTAGCGTGGATTTCTTTGACGACCGTAGCCTTAGTCAGCTTCGCGTCACGTACTACTGGAAAGAATTCCGCCAATTCCCGAACGGCAAGATCGATGATCTCTTGTCGCGACTTGTCAACGAGCGCCTTGGACGAACTGACCACCAGTTCGAGGTAGCTGCCGTTTTGCGCTGTATCCCGGCGCGTGGCGAGGATCTTCGATTTGTGAAAGATCCACTGAATCGTCCGCTCCAGCAGCACCGCATGTTCCAGAGGCGTGATCACGCGATCAAACCACAAGTGAATTCCCGTGATCGGTGAGCTGTTGAGGCTGTGCGCTTGCTTCCGCAACTCCTCCATCTCAGGCGCATCTGGGAGCACCTTCTCGACATGGTTAAATGGCGTCGCCACGATTGCGTATTCTGTAAACACCTCTTCGCCGCCGATGCACAAGCGCACGCCATGGTCGTCCTCGCATAACGAATCCACGGCGGCGCGCAAATGCACCTTGCCGCCGCGTGCTTCAATGTATTCGGCCGCTGTTCCGTAAAGCTGCGACAGTGGCACGGCGGGAACGCCCATGCGCCCCGCTTCCGCTGACTTCAGAAACGAATCGCGAAATACCAGTGCCGCATAGCGCAGCGAGATGCGATCAAGATCTTCATTGAGCGCGCTAACCAGCACCGGCGCCCAGAAGCGATCGATGGCGTGCTTTGTTTGCCCATGCCGTAACAACCATGCATGGAAGTTTTCGCCGTTATCCTTTGGTAACGACGGCGCCAGCGCCAGCATCGCCCGCGCAATTGCCAGCTTATCGGTGAGGTCAAGTACGTTCGATTCCAGAAAGGACGGAGCAGCATGGAATGGCGCAGGCAGCGCCCCCGGCTTTAGCGTCGAAGACCTGCCGCCGGGCAGGATGAACGTGATCTCGTCATACCAGCGAATTTGCCGCTCAACGCCAAGCCGTCGATAGAATTCGATGAGGTTGGTGCAGCAGCCGAGCAGTACGTGCTGACAGTTGTCGACAACTTCGCCATTACCCGGCAGTTCATAAGACGACGCGCGTCCGCCGAGGTAGGGACGTCGTTCGAACAATTCAACGCGATATCCTGCGTCCGCGAGCGCAGTTGCCGTCGATAAGCCTGCCAATCCTCCCCCGACGATGGCGACCGTGCCGCATCCCGAGTGAGCCTCAACCATGGGCGAACCCATCGGCAAGCTCCGGGAAGGCGGTGGGGCACCAGCCGGGTTGTCGCTGCCAGCGCTCATCGCGATTGCCAGAACCCTTTCGCGACCACTCGCAACTTCTCCGATGTGCTGAGGCTTACCCGTTCCGTAAACACGTCATAGTTGCGTGCCACGATCCGTTCCAGCAGCCGCCGGTAAATTTCTACCAGCGTCCATAACGCGGCCCGGCTGTCCTCGTCGATCAGCGGAATTAACTCTTCCGCTGAGCGATAGTAACCCCGCGCGCGCAGCGCCTCGAATTCCATCAGCGGCCGCAGCGACTGCGGCGCCGAACCGTTGGCCAACACGGGCACATCGAGCCCAAAGCGTGCGAAATCTTCACGCGGCAGATACACTCGCCCCATCCCCGCGTCTTCCTTCACATCACGCAAAATATTGGTCAGCTGAAAAGCGACGCCGACCTCCTCCGCAAGCTTCTCGGCGCGTGGATCGCGATACCCGAAGATTCGTATACAACAGAGCCCGACCACTGACGCTACGTGATAGCAGTAGTCATACAGCTGGTCGAAAGTTTCGTAATGAGGCTGCGCGCCGCTCTGGGCGGCAGAGTCCCCCTTGGCAGGAACGTCCATCGCCGTCCCTTGCACCAGCTTTTGCAGCAGTTCGAGTGGGATATTGAATTTCTTCTGCGCATCGGCGAGCGCGAAAAGCACAGGGTCGTCCGTACGTTCGCCGTTCACCACACGCTGCAGCGCGCTCATCCATTCATCCAGTTTTTCGCGGCGCTGGTCCGGCGGAAGGGAGGGATCATCGGAGATATCGTCGGCGTGGCGCATGAAGGCATACACCGCCGCCAGCGCGTTGCGCTTGCGAGACGGCAGAAGCAGGAAGCCATAGTAGAAGTTCTTGGCAGCCGAGCGCGCGATGTGCCGGCAAACGCTATATGCAGCCCGCAACTGCAGCGGGTGCTCGCTCACAACACCCTTCCTGCGAGAGCGCGCACTAGCAGCCAGAGTTTGCGGGGCTTGGAAATTGCCGGCCGGCGCGTGAGTACGTCGTAGTTCTGGCGCTCGATTGCGTTAAGGATCGCGAAACCGCCGCTGCTGAATAACTCGATATCGATGGCGAGATGCTTATCGACTTTGCCCGCCAGCGGCAATCCCATTCGGAACCAATCGCGCGCTCGCGCGACCTCGAACTTCATCATCTCGCGGAACTGCGGTGTGGCGCGCCGTTCGGCAATGTCGCTCTCACTGACGCCGAACTTCGCCAGACTTTCCAGCGGGAGGTAAATTCGCCCCTTGCCGTAGTCCACCGCGACGTCCTGCCAAAAGTTCGCCAGCTGGAGCGCGGTGCAAGTGTAATCGGAAAGCTGCTGGCGTTCAGCATCTCGATAGCCGCAGACATACAACACGAGATGTCCCACCGGATTCGCCGAATTCTTGCAATAGCCGAGCACGTCCTCAAATGTGGGATAACGCGGTGTCGTCTGATCCTGACGAAAGGCGGTAAGCAGGTCGGCAAATGGCGCGCGCGGAATGTCGAGCTGACGGATGGTCTCGCGCAGAGCGATAAACACAGGATGACGCGGGCTGACCTGATTGCGAGCCGAGGCTCCCGGCTGCAGCTTCTCGACATCCTGGCGAATGTCCTCCGGCGCGGGCTCGACCAGACTGATGTAGGTCGCATTTAGCTCTGCTTCCCAAGCATCCAGTAATGCCAACGATTGCTCCGGATTGCCGACCTCGTCGCCAAGGTCGTCTGATATCCGGCAGTACGCATAGACGTTGTAGAAGTGCTGGTGCAGATGTTTAGGCAGGAACCAGGTAACGACCGAAAAATTCTCGTAATGCGAATGCGCCAGCTGGGCGCAGTACTCTTGCGCCTGGGCAAGTGACGGAGTGCGCTCGGGCATTGCGTACTCCGGAGGAAGAGACTTCCACCCCGCAGCAGCCGGCGCTTCTGAGTCCGCACCATGCAGCCGATTGTCCGTGGGAACAGACGACATTAAGAAGATTGTAATTGGGATAGCCCCGCCCTCGCCAAATGAAGGCCAGGACGGGGCACTCAAACCGACATCAACTTTCGCGGCTACGGCGTAAGTTTCCAGGCGGTGCCGCAGCCGGTGTAGCAGATTTCGCTCGTGGTGCCGCCAGTCTGCGATGTGCCGTAGAGGTTGCCGTTCGCGTCAAAGGTCATCCCGCCGTTGATAGACGAGCCGTCGGAGAAGGTGAAGTCGTGCAAATCGATTACGGTCCAGCTTCCGTTTGTGTGCATCAGTTCGAAGGCCGTGCCATCGCCGAATGCGCCACCTCCAAAGGTCGTTCCGTAAAGATTCCACGCAGTGTCAAAGACCAGCCCGCCGTTTGGGGAGTTCGGGAGACTGTCGGACAGCACTTCGTAGGTCCAGGTGCCGGGTTGCGCCAATTCAAACACTAAGCCTGCGCCGCTATTGTTTTCGGCTACGCCATAAAGATTCCCCGATGTATCGGTAACCAGCGGGCCTCGGGCTCCATACTCGCCTGAGAACGTGTGCAGAATTGTTAACGTCCAACCGCCTCCGGATGGACTCAGTTCGTATACAAAGCCAGCGGTTCCGTAGAGATTTCCCGCAGCATCGAGGATCACCCCGCCGTTGGGTCCGCCTCCATCAACACCTCCGTTGAAGTTATAGAGAGTCGTCTTGGTCCAGGCTCCGCCGGAGTTGGCGAGCTTGAACACGGTTCCGCAGCCGTCCAGTCCGCAGTTGCTGCTAGTTCCACCAAGCGAGGTTGTGCCGTAGATGTTGCCGGCGGAATCAAAAACGATCTGGCCGGGCTCGTAGCCGTCCTGGATGCTCTGAAAGGCATAAAGCACCGTTCCCGTCCAAGGGCAGACAAGGGATCCGCAGATTCTAGTCGGCGCTTGCAGCCTGAAAACCGTCCCGCAGCCGGAGCTGTTATCGCAAACCCCTTCCACGCCTCCCAGCGTCGTCGTGCCGTAGAGAGCGCCATCGGGTCCCCACACGAGTTTGCTCGCCGGGTAAATGGCGGACAGTTGCCTCTGAAGATTGGACAACGTGCTTAGGGTCCAACCTAGACCCGCATTCCTGAGATCAAAAGCTCCCCCACCGCCGCCGATCTCGATGTCACTGGTTGTTCCGTACAGCTTTCCGAAGCGGTCGATTGTTAAGCCCGCCAAGGGAGTCGCGCCGTCAGACCCGCCTGCAAAGCTATGCACAACGGTGAAGGTTTGCGCGTGCATGGCACCGGACATCCCCAGCAGGACGAGAAAGGCGACCGTTCTTGCCACGTAGCAAGGTACGAAGCTTCGTTGTTGCTTTGTGCGCGTCATAACAGATCTCCTTGGTGAATGAACCATGGGCATCTTAGGCGCTGAACTTGGAAATGGAATCTAGGGGCCGCTAACCAGGACGAGTATTGCGGATACTTTCCTCCAGCATGCCGGGAAAGTCAACGGGATTCTAAGTTATTTTGTGGTTAGTGGTGCGAGAGGTTGTTTGCGTTCCAGCTGGAAACCCGTCCTTCGGCTCGGCCAAACAGGCGCACATTTCAGGATGACCGGCTTGCAAGCGCCGCTGCCTTCACTGGCAACGAACCAGTGGCCACCGGCTAGCTCTTTTACTGCCCTGGGATGATCGCTGTCTTAATGTCGCCGTTGCGGTTCAGCATGTGGCGCAGCACCTGTTGCAGGCGCGACAATGGCGCTTCGCCGGTGATGTAGTCGGTGCCTTTGATCTTCTTCTCGGAGATCAACAGGAAGGCTTTGCGCACGGTTTCCGGCGTGTGATGGAAGGTAGCCTTCAATGTCAGCTCGTTGTAGTGCAGGCGTTGAGTATCCAGCGCTACCGTAGTCCCATTGGCGCAGCCGCCGAAGAAGTTCACAGTTCCGCCCTTGCGCGCCATATCGATGGACCACTCCCATGCCTGCGGACGCCCGACCGCTTCGATGACTACATCGCAGCCGCGACCCTCAGGAGTGAGCTTGCGCACTGCCTTCACGGGATCTTCGACAGCGGTAACCTGCACCGTGCTGTTGGCCCCAATCCGCCGCGCTGCCGCGACCTGAGAATCGCGCTTGACCACAGAAATCACGTTGCACCCGGTTAGCTTAGCCACCTGCACGAACATCAGTCCGATCGGACCGGCGCCAATCACCGCAACGGTATCGCCAATCTCCATGTTGGTTTCATGCAACCCGCGCAGCACACACGCCAGCGGCTCAACCATTGCAGCTTCTTCGTAGCTGACATGGTTGGGAATGGCCAGCATGTTGGTTTCAACAATCCGGCGCGGAATACGAATGTATTCGGCGTAAGCGCCGTTGTTGAATAGCAGATCTTCGCAGAGATTTTCCTGGTGCTTGGAGCAGTAGAAGCACATGCCGCAGGGCGCCGAATTCAGAGCCACCACGCGCATCCCTTTCCGGAATCCCTTGACGTTGGGGCCGACCTCTTCGATCACACCGGCCAGCTCGTGGCCGAACAGCGCGGGAGGCACAATCATGCGCGCGTGATAGCCGCGCTGATACACCTTGAGATCGGTGCCGCAGGTCAACGCCACTTGCACTTTGACCAGTACTTCCCCTTCGTCCAGCGTGGGAATCGGCACCCGCTCGATTTTGACGTCCTCTTTGCCATAGAGGACCGCTGCTGTCATTTGTCCGTTCACTCTACCGATCCTTCCATGTGCTGCCCGGCTGAATGACTACCTTCATGGAGTCAGGTTTAGGGTGGGCAGCCAGATGCAAGGCGTCCACGGATTCCGCCAATGGAAAACGATGGCTGATCAGCCGCCCCAGGTCCATCTCCCGGCTGAACACAAATCGCACTGACTCATCCTGCAGGTCCACCGAAGCGCTGTAAGAACCCAACAGACTTTTCTCATCGACGCAAACCGCAGCAGGATCAATGGTGGCTTCGCCGTGCTGGGTTTGCGCAAACAGCAATACTCGGCCCCCCGGTCGGGTCGCCTCCATCGCCCGAGGAATCAAGCCATTACCCGCTACTGCCAGAATGACGGCATCAGCCCCGCGGCCCTCGGTCAGCTCCTTGACGGCTCGTACAGTATCGGAGGTGGAGGCGTCGATGTTTTCTTCTAGACCAAATCCCTTAGCTATTGTATGCCTCTGGGGAAACAAATCGGAAGTGATTACCCGCGTGCCTTCGCGCCGGGCCAACGCTGACAACATAATTCCGATCGGACCCTGGCCCATCACCAGCACGCTTTCGCCAGCCGTAAGCCTAAGTGTCTCGATACCTTTCATGCAGGTGTTAACCGGCTCGATGAAGCACGCCTGTTCAAACGAAACGCTATCCGGGATGCGGACTACACCACCGCGCTCCACAATCCAATCCATCACTCGCACGTACTCCGAGAACCCTCCGCCGCTGGCTTCGTACCCGGCGGTTACCCCGACCTTCTTGTAGGTCGGGCACTGGGCAAAAACTTTATGGCGGCAGTAATAGCAATCGCGGCAGGGAATGTGGTGGAAGACCATGACCCGGTCGCCGGTTCGATAATGCGTAACATTGTCACCGACCTGCGCGACGACTCCGGCTGTCTCGTGTCCAAATATCCTTGGCGCAGAGTGCGACCCCGTGGCGATCTTCTTCAAATCTGTTCCGCAGATGCCGCAGGTGTGCACGCGCACCAGGATCTCGCCGGGGCCGATCTGCGGCACCGGGACGGTCTCCATGCGTACGTCATCTCTGCCTCGATAGACGGCGGCAAGCATAACCGACGGAATGGGCTGCTGCCCGATAGTTCTGCCGAGTTGTGTGGCTATCGACATGTCAACTTAGTGGACCGTGAATCGTAGTTCGTGAATCGTGCGCTGACGATTCACCATTCACAATTCACCATCCATTACCCATCTTCTAGTAGATGCTCGAGCTCCCGACATAAGTTCGCAGTCGCGATCTCGCTATTTTTCTTGATCTTGCCCAAAGCGCCCCACCATCTGGGATGCAGTGCTACATAAATGAGAAAGCGCCGGATATCGAATTTCCCGTCACCAATGAAGCGGTTCAGCGGCGGCATGGCAAATTCAGCATCGTCGGAAACCGACTTCACTGCGGCGAATTCGAGCCCATGCTCCTTCGCCACCTGCGCCACCGCCGCTGCTTCCATATCCACGACGTCGGCTCCGAACTTCGTCAGCAGCTCCTGCTTTTCGCTCGCATCGCTTACGTCCTGCGATGTCACCAGAACCCATTCGCCGCCTGCCGTCGGATATCTTGCGCCTGTCACAACGTCTACCACCTCGCGAATCCTGCCAACATCGCCAACCTTCAACCTGGGTGAGATCGCGCCGACGATTCCCGCCGAAACCAACCTCCGTGGCTGCGCATACTCGATGGCAACCTCACCTGCGCGACGGGCAAACTTTTCACCGATGCCACCGACCGCAACCGTCGCGCCAGGCAAGTCGAAAAGATCGACACCATTCACCTGCTGCGGCTTTGAGTTGCCAAGCAATGGCGCCAGTTCCACCGGCATCGCCGCGACAACTGCAACGGATCTAGGAAGGTTAGGCAAAATCTCGCTTCCATAGAAAACTGGCAACTGGTCACTGCCTTCAGACGTATCCATTCGACCGGAACCACTCGACGGCGCGGCGCAGGGCCTGTTCGACGGGCAGCGGCTTCCATCCCAGCTCGCGTTCGGCTTTGGCGCTGGTGACAAACATTTTTTTGCGGCCCATGCGCACCGCATCGATGGTCACGCGCGGCTCGCGCTTCATTATCTTGCCAACGACCACGGTATCAACCACGCCCGTCGCCAGCGCCACCGCGTAGGGCAGCTTGACTTTCGGTGACGGTAATCCCGAGATCGCTCCCAGCTTGTCGAGGATCTGCTTCAGTGTCAGGTTCTCGCCGCCCAGAATGTAGCGCTCACCGGGCTGCCCCTTTTCCATCGCCAGCAAATGCCCGCGCGCGCAATCCACCACATCGACCAGGTTCAACCCGGTGTCTACGTATGCGGGAAATTTTCGTCGCAGAAAATCCAGAATGATTTGTCCGCTGGGCGTTGGCTTGATGTCGCATTCGCCGACCGGAGTGGTCGGATTCACCATCACAACATTTTGTCCGTTTCGGCCCGCTTCAAGAACCAGTTGTTCCGCCATGAACTTGCTGCGTTTGTAATCGCCGATCATGTTGGATAGCGTCACCGGAGACTTCTCATCGGTGAGACGCCCATTGTTGCCGAATCCCATGGTGGCAACACTGCTGGTATAAATAACCCTCCGCACGCCGGAATCTCTCGCTGCTGCGAGGATGTTGCGCGTGCCTTCCACGTTGGAATCATAGAGTTCCTGATGATTTAGCGACCAAAGCCGATAATCGGCGGCGACATGGAAAACGAAATCACAGCCGGACATTCCCTTTCGCAGGGAATCCTGATCGCGCAGATCTCCGATAATGCGCTCGGCCGGAATGTCGGCAATGTTGTCCAGACGGCTGGTTTGCCGCACCAACAAACGAAGCTCAGCGCCATCGGCGAGCAGTTGCCGCGCAACATGAGTTCCCAGAAATCCGGTTGCGCCTGTAACGAAACATTTCATGATGAGTTGTCGGTTGTCAGTTGTCGTGAAATCTAGCGGCTTAAATCGTGGCCGGCTCTCGATTGCAAGGTCGGCAGCCACTCATCGGCCAAACACTGACCACCGACAACTGGCTTTACTGGTTTCTGCGCACGATGCGCAGTCGCTCTTCTTCCGGCGCTGCGGATGCCCGCGTGTACGTGGTCAGCGCCAGCAATGGAAAATACTGCCGGTACATGTAGTACATCAGGTAAAACACCTGCGGAAATCCGGTTCCGGTGTATAACGGTTCGTCCCATGATCCATCGCGCCGCTGGGTTTTCAGCAGATAAGCGATGCCGCGCTGCAAGGAATCGCTGCGCGTATCGTTGGCAGCGAGCAGTCCCATGACCGCCCAGGCAGTTTGCGAGGCCGTGCTCGGCCCCACTCCCTTCAGGTTGGGATTGTCATAAGAACCGCAGGTCTCGCCCCAGCCACCATCGGGATTCTGCATCATGCGCAACCACTCCGCCGCCTGCTGTACGCAGGGCTCGTGATAGTCGACGCCAATGGCTTCCAATCCGCGCAGCACGAGCATCGTCCCGTAGATGTAGTTCACGCCCCAGCGCCCAAACCACGATCCATCCGGCTCCTGTTCGCGCTTGATGAACTCGATGGCGCGCTGTACGGACTTATCCTTCAGCGTGTAACCATAATTCGCCAGACACTCCAGCACGCGTCCGGTGATGTCCACCGTCGCCGGATCCAGCATGGCATTGTGGTCAGCGAACGGAATTTGCTGGAACACCATCCGATTGTTGTCTTTGTCGAACGACGCCCAGCCACCGTTCTTACACTGCATCGACAGCATCCACTCCAGCGCGCGCCGCGCCGACTTGTCCTGATAGCCTTCGTGGCTGGTTCGCACCCGGCTTAGCGCCAGCAGCACCTGCGCGCTGTCGTCGACATCGGGATAGAACTCGTTGTTGAACTCGAAGTACCAGCCTCCGGGCGGCACCTTTCGGTTCTTCACGTACCAGTCGCCGCGGCGAGTGACTTGCTTCTTCAGCATCCATTCGCAAGGTTGCACCAGGCGCGGATCGTTCGCGGCCACTCCGCTCTCCGCCAGCGCGAATACAGCATAAGCTGTGTCCCACACCGGCGACATGCAAGGCTGCATGCGGAAAGTTTTCTCTTCCTCGATGCCGAGTTTTTCGAACTCATCCATCGCGCGGATTACCTGCGGATCGTCAAGCGAGTAGCCCAGGCAGCGCAGGGCGATGATGGAATTCATGATGCCGGGATAGATTGCGCCCAGGCCGTCGCTCATCTCCAGCCGGTCCAGCATCCACTTTTCCGCGACCTTCAGCGCGCGTGAACGCAGCGGCCGGACGTGCACCAGTTCGAAGAAGTGCACCACCCGGTCCAGCACCAGGAAGAAATTCCGCCAACTGACGAGCCGGTCAGCCCAGCGCAGCCGCAAGCGGCTCTTACTTCGTCCGCCAACGAAGAGCTCGTCGATACCTTGCTCGTCAGGAATCTTCTTGAACGGCTTTTTTGCGTAAGCGATGGACAGCGGCACCAGGATGGCGCGCGACCACGAAGAAATTTCGTAGATATTGAACCAGAACCAGTGGGGAAACAGCACGATCTCAGGCGGGATCGCCGGCACCGCGTCGTAATCGTACTGGCCCAGGAAGCACAGATAAATCTTAGTGAAGGTATTGACCTCGGTTACCCCACCGAGAGCAAGGATTTTTTCGCACGCTTTTTGAAGTTGGGGATGGTCTGCGCTGTAGCCCGCCATCTTCAGCGCGAAATATGCCTTCACCGAGGCGCTGACGTTCGAAGGGCCATCATTGTAGATCGGCCAGCCACCATCAGGATTTTGACGATTGAGAATCTCGGCCGCGCACTTCCGGGTGCGCACCGGGTCCTCGGTTCCCAGCAGTCGATGCAGAAGAACGTAGTCGGACACCAGGGTGGTATCGGCGCCCAGTTCACCGCACCAATAGCCGTCTTCCCGGTCTTGAATACCGAACAGGTATTGGCGAGAAGCGTCAACCGCGGCCGCAACCCGGCTCTTGATGTCATCGATCTTGCCGAATCGCATTTCGGCTGGATTGGAAGGATCCGCCATTCTCATTCAGCGACGGCAGGCGCAGCGCCGATTGCCTCCACGATTTCCGGGGGTAGACCGAAGCGCACGTTTTCCGGCATTACTTCGACCTCGCGCATATCGGTGAAACCCTGCTCTTCGAGGAAACTCACCGTTTCTTGGACCAGGATTTCCGGAGCGGAAGCTCCAGCCGTAAGCCCGACGGTGTTCACATTCTGCAGCCACTCCGGCCGGATGGAGCGGTAATTTTCGATCAGATGTGAATTCGTGCCGAGATTGCGCGCAACCTCTACTAAACGGTTGGAGTTGGAACTATTGTCCGAGCCCACGACCAGCAGCAGGTCGCATTCGGCAGCAACGTCTTTAACGGCTGTCTGACGATTCTCCGTCGCGTAGCAGATATCCTGTGCATGTGGGCCCTTGATGTTGGGAAACCGTTGACGCAGGGCTTCGATGACGTGCTTCGTTTCGTCGAGACTTAGGGTCGTCTGCGTAAGATATGCCACGCGATCGGGATCGGGCACGTGCAGGTCTTCTACGTCTTCCGGCGCGTCCACCACTTGCGTCACCAGCGGAGCTTCGCCCAAGGTACCAATCACTTCATCGTGGTCACGGTGACCAATGAGAATCAGCGAATATCCCTCACGCGCAAACTTGACCGCTTCCACGTGGACCTTAGTCACCAGCGGGCAAGTCGCATCGATGACCCGCAGCTCGCGCAGCTTGCTGGACTGCCGCACCTCGGGAGCTACGCCGTGAGCGCTATAAATCACTCGCTCGCCGGCCGGAACCTCCTCAACACTGTCGACGAAAATTGCGCCCTTCGAGGTCAGTTCATCTACTACGTAGCGATTGTGGACGATCTCCTTGCGCACGTAGATAGGCGCGCCGAAGGTCTCTAGCGCAATGCGCACAATATCAATCGCGCGTACCACTCCGGCGCAGAAGCCACGAGGCTTCAGCAGGAGCAGGGTCTTCGCTTCAGTTTTACTCATGCGTCTCTAACTCAAGTATACGAATTCCGGACGGGGTTCCCCCACAATTACTCTATTGTAACAGCGCGGTAACCACCAAACTAACGGCCCCGAACCGAGTGTCTTCGCACTTTAGCAGCGCAAATCGCACATTTAACAGTAGTGCCATCGTTTTGGATGCCAGCCCTCCCGCCGGTGATACTTAATGCCTGCCGAGTCACCGTTGCACCGGGACGTTGGGATTCTGCGGTCTGTACAATTCCATACAAATATCCCGACGAAAGCGAGTGAAATTATGACTGGCAACGACCTGGCAAAGATGTTCGAGCTTAGCTACGGAGCGATCAATCGAAACCTCGAAGACGTGAGCCATGGAGAAAGCCTGGTTGTGCCCGACACTGGCGGCAATTGCCTGAATTGGGTCTTGGGCCATGTCGTAGTGACACGCAATACCGTTCTCAAGCTCGCCGGCCGGGAACCTGCCTTCACCAGCGACAAGGCTGAACTCTATCGGCGCGGCAGCTCGCCCTCTGAGAGCTCGCAATATCTGGATCTGGCGACCTTACGCGGCATGCTGGACGACTCGCAACAGGAGTTGATCCCGGCTTTGTCGATGATGTCGGAGCAGACGCTGGCGCGTGAGGTCCCGGAACCGTTCAACCGTCCGCCGCTGACCGGCTCAGTATGCGACGCGTTCATCCGCCTGCATTACCACGAGGGCTACCACAACGGGCAGATCGGCATCTTGCGGAGGATTGCGGGAAAGCAAGGGGCGATAAAGTAAGCCAGTTGCTTTGTCACTTCTCAGTGAGCGGTCATTTCATCACCGGCTGCTGACCACTGGCTACTGGCCGCTGCTTTTGATCATCTGTTCGGCATGCTTCAGTGATGTCTCGGTCAGCTTCGCGCCGCTGATCATGCGGGCGATTTCG